>NZ_DASUHS010000046.1:0-29616 GCF_036273375.1 Mycobacterium sp.
CAAATTCTGCGCACGGTCGCGGCCCAGTGGCGCCCGATGCTGATCTGCGCGGCGCTGGTGCTGACCTCACAGGTCGCCGACTTCATGCTCACCGGATACCTGCCCACGTACCTCAGACTGTTCGTCCGCGTCGGGCACACCGCGGGGCTGGTCATGATCGTGTCGACGTTGGCGATCCTGATGGTCACCGTGGTGCTCGTCGCCAGCTTGTCCGACCGCATCGGCGTCAAACCGATCATGTGGACGGGCTGCGGGCTGCTGATCGCGGCCTCCGTCCCGGCGTTCCTGCTCATCCGTTTCGGTGGCATATACCCGGTGATCTTTATCGGGGTGCTGCTGATCGGCCTGATGGAACTGTGCTTCGACAGCACCGGACCGGCCATGCTGCCGGCCTTATTTCCCACCAACGTGCGCTACGGGGCGCTGGCGATTTCGTACAACATCTCGATTTCACTCGTCGGCGGTATCACACCGCTGATCGCCCAGGCGCTGGTGTCCGGCACCGGCAACGTGATGGTGCCGGCCTACATGCTGATCTTCGCTGGCGTGGTGGGAGCCATCACGTTGCTGTTCACCCCGGAAGTCGCCCGCAAGCCCTTGCCCGGTTCCGGGCCGGCCGTCGAAACCGAGCGGGAGGCTCGCGCGCTCGCCGAGGACATCAGCTAGCGGGTCACCCGGGTCAAGACTTCTGTCGTTCTGCGCGGGGTTCATTTGGCACAGGCGGGGCTATTCCCTTGAAGATGAGGACCGGTTTCCACCAGCAGCTGGACATGCTGACCGACCAGCTCGCCGACATGTGCGCGATGGCCGCCGAGGAGATCAAGCAGGCGAGCGAAGCGCTGCTGGAAGCGGACCTGACAACGGCCGAATGCGTCATCGCCGGCCACCGCAGCATCCTCGCCCTCGACGCTCATGTCGAGGAAACCGCATTTGCACTGTTGGCATTGCAGGCGCCGGTGGCCACGGACTTGCGCGCGGTCGTCAGCGCCCTCCGGATCGCCGCGGATGCGCGACGCATGGTCGAGCTGGCCGTGCACATCGCCGAGATCGCCCGCCGCCGTCACCCCTATCCGGCCGTTTCGGCCGAGGTGCGGCCATACGTCGCCGCCATGGGCGAGGCGGCCGAGGCACTGGCCCTCGGTGCGCGGCAAGTGCTGGTTTCGCAAGACCCGCGCGGGGCCGCCCAGATTCGCCACGACGACGACGCGATGGACGAGCTGCACCATCAACTGCTGGCGGTGCTGATGAATCCCGCTTGGACGCAGGGAGTCGCCGCCGCCGTGGACGCCACCCTGTTGGGCCGCTTCTACGAACGCTTCGCTGACCATGCGGTCGAGATCGCACGGCGGGTGATCTTCCAGGCCACTGGGCGCTAGCCCCCTCCGAACCCACTCAGGCGTGGCGAAGCACCAACAACTCGCCGGTCAAGGTCCCATCCTCGAGCAATCGCCCGATCCTCGAACTTTGACGTTCGGCCAACTGCCAGGCTTCGGTGTGTCCGTGCCGGTCGCCGAGGACGCTCTCCACGGTGTCCACGCGCTCGTTCCACGTGTCGTCGATCGGCGGCAGCGTCGCGGTGCCGAGCCACTGCTCGACGTGAAGTGAGGCCCCACTCAACAGCTCACGCAATCCGCTTGGGGTCGGAAAGTGATTTTCTTCCAAGGTGTTTGACGGTATGTCCCGATGTGCGACGAAAACCAACAAGCCGATGCGCCCACCCGGCCGCACGACACGACGCAACTCCGTGAGCAACACGAGTTGATCCGGCGTCGTACACAACACGCCCAACGACCAGGCGGCGTCGAAACTCGCGTCCCTCATCGGCAGGGCCGATCCGAGTGCGCACACCACCGGAGAGCCGAACAGTTTCTGCGCCGCACGGCAGGCGCCCGTCTCGGGTTCGACGAGCACGGGCCGCGCCATGCCGGATCGGGCGGCGTAGGCGGCAGGCCCGCCGACACCGGCGCCGGAATCCAACAGCGTGGCACCGGGCGCCAACTCCATCCGCTCGATGAGCCAGTCGAGCGCTGCCGGGCTTCCGCTTCCCCGGCAGCCCGCGGGGAGGTGGTAGTCCGGCCCGAGTTCGGCCGCGACCTGCGCGGTCCATTCGGCGACGGTGTCGAACTCGGCCTCCATCGCATCCGTCATGGGCGCCGCTCCTCCTTATCGCTGCGCTCCGCATCGTCGGCGGCGCGAGTCATGGCGCTTCCGCCCGGATACGACGTCCGACCTCTGCCTTGATCTCCGCGCCGACGCGGGGGCCCGACGCGGACGCCAGCCCCGAGACGTTGACACCCTCGACGCCCTCGATTGACAACAACGCTCGTGCCTCGCTCACCGACGTCGCGATTCCGGCGGCCACCGGATCCGGGGCGCTCAACACCCGTTGCGTCACCGCGGGGTCGAGCTCAAGTCCGGGCAAGCCTTCCAGCACCGCCGCCGAGATGCTGTCAGTGAACACCGCTACCGCCGCGATCACCGGGATTGTCAAGCCGGCCGATCGCGCTGTCGTCATGAAGTCGGCGATCATCTCGGGAAACGGCACATGGTTCAGGATTGCCAGGCTCGCTCCGGCCCGCTGCTTCTCGACCAAACGAGCCGGTCGACGGTGCACGGGTGGGGCGGTGGGCGTCTCGGGCACCGCTGCGGCCATGCCGACCGAGGCGGCCAGGGACACCAGGCGGAGCCCGTCGAGGTCGAAGGTCTGCGTCACGTCTGGGCGCACGTCGTATCCGCGTCCGTCGCCCGTCACGCACAACACCGTGTCGACATCGATGCTGCGTAATCCCCTCAACTCCTGCTCGAGGACCACGCGGTTGCGATCCCGGCACGACAACGTGATCCACGGCGTCACTCCGGCGTCGAGCAGCAGCGACGCCATGAGCGTCGGTGGAAAGTCGGGCTTGTTCTGATGCTCGCCGACCAGGACGGCGTCGCACCCGGGCGCCAGGATGGCCGCGGTCGCCGCGATGTCGTCTGGATCGAATGGGGTGGCGCTGAAGTCGGTGAGTACCCGCGGGGCACTCGCGGGCCGGGGACTGGGGCGATGACCCGACCATGGCACCACGTCGTCGAACACACACGGAATCGAGCGCATCTCGCACTCTCCGTTCGGGCGCACCCCGCCGCACGGCCCGAACTCCATCCGCTTGGGACAACCCGAATCCGCCGGCATCTTCACCCCCTTGAGCGTCCATACCCAAAAGAACGCGCACGCAAGCGCTCTGACCGGCCGCGAGTCCGAAGGCTCATTCGCGATTAGCAATCGCTCCCTACGGCTAATACGAAAGGGGCATGCGCCGGACGTGCGGCACAGCAGAGGGAACGGGAACGACTATGGAACCGATATCACCGACGGACGCGTTGTTCCTCATCGGCGAGTCACGCGAACATCCGATGCACGTGGGCTCGCTGCAGCTCTTCGAACCCCCGGAGGACGCCGGTCCCCACTTCGTGCACGAGGCTTACCAGGCGATGCTCGAGTGCACGGACGTGCAGCCGTCCTTCCGCAAGCATCCCGCCTTCTTCGGCGGCCTCACAAATGTGGCGTGGTCCGTCGACAAGGACGTCGAGCTCGACTACCACCTGCGCCGGTCCGCCCTTCCGGAACCCGGACGAGTCCGGGACTTGCTCGAACTGGCGTCCCGGCTGCACGGCAGCCTGCTCGACCGGCACCGTCCGCTGTGGGAGGCACACCTGGTCGAAGGGCTGCAGGACGGGCGCTATGCGGTCTACACGAAGTATCACCACTCCTTGATGGACGGCGTCTCGGCGCTACGCCTGGTGCAGCGCGCCTTCACGCCGGATCCGCACGACGACGAGGTGCGCGTGCCGTGGAGCCTCGGTCCGCGCAAGCGCAGCGGGCGGCGGCAGCAGCGGTCACTCTTTGACCGGGTCGGCCGCACCGCGGGGTCGGCGCTCGCCTTGGCGCCGTCCACGCTCAAGCTCGCGCGCGCGGCGCTGCTCGAACAACAACTGACCCTGCCGTTTCGGGCGCCGCGCTCCATGTTCAACGTGCGGATCGGCGGTGCCCGTCGGGTTGCGGCCCAGTCCTACTCGCTGGAGCGCATCAAGGCGGTCAAGTCGGCTACCGGTGTGACGATCAACGACGTCGTGCTCGCGATGTCCGCCGGGGCGCTGCGCGCCTATCTCATCGATCTGAACGCGCTGCCGGACGCGCCCCTGACGGCCATGGTCCCGGTCAATCTGCGCAAGGACGACGATGATCGCGGCGGGAACAACGTCGGGACCTTCCTGTGCAATCTCGCAACCGACCTCGACGACCCCGCGAAGCGGCTCGAGACGATCAGCGCGTCCATTCGCGAGACCAAAGAGGTGTTCTGGCAGCTACCTCCGGTTCAGCAGCTGGCGCTGTCCGCCTTCAACATCGGGGGACTGTTCTTCGGTCTGATCCCCGGCTACCTGTCCGCGGCCTCACCGCCGTTCAACATCGTTATTTCGAACGTATCGACCGGTAACTCCGACAAATTGTATTGGCGCGGAGCGCGATTGGACGGAAATTATCCGCTGTCGATCCCGCTCGACGGCCAGGCGGTCAACATCACCGTCACCAACAACGCAGACAACCTCGACTTCGGTCTGGTCGGTTGCCGCCGCAGCGTCCCGCACCTACAGCGGATGCTCGGCCACCTCGAGGCGGCCCTGAAGGATTTGGAACTGATCGCAGGCGTCTGAGTGCGTTGCATCGCTGGGCGCATACCGCACGTGTGAAGCCCGTCGATACGGCGCCTCCGCGAGCACTGAGCGGCCATGCTCACGAGGCCTCGGCGCGCCTTTCCTCCCACCGGTTACACCTTTGTGGGGAATACCACAGCTCCTACTGTAAGGTCCACGGTAAGTGAGGGCATGCGGGAAGGGTGAACCGTGCCAAGCAGTACCAATACGCGCAATCAGCTGCGGCCCGACATTGATCTGACCGACGGCGCCTTCTACGCGGGCGACTCCCGGCCGGTCTATCAATGGATGCGCGAGAACGAACCGGTCTTTCGAGACCGCAACGGGTTGGCCGCCGCGGCGACCTACCAGGCGGTGATCGACGCCGAGCGTGCGCCGGAATTGTTCTCCAACGCCGGCGGTATCCGGCCAGATCAGGACGCGCCCCCGATGATGATCGCGATGGATGACCCGACGCATCTGCTGCGGCGCAAGCTCGTCAATGCGGGCTTTACCCGCAAACGCGTCAAGGACCGGGAGCACGCGATCGGAACGCTGTGCGATGCGCTGATCGACAACGTCTGCGAACGGGGCGAGTGCGACTTCGTCTGGGACCTCGCCGCTCCACTTCCCATGGCGGTGATCGGCGACATGCTCGGGGTGCTTCCGGAGGAACGCCAAATGTTCCTTCGCTGGTCCGACGACATGGTGACCCTGCTCAGCAGCACAACCGCGCAAGAGGATTTCCAGGTCTCGGTGGACGCATTCGCCGCTTACACCGAGTACATGACGGGCATGATCGCGGCGCGTAAGGCAGATCCGACCGATGACCTGGTCAGCGTGCTGGTGCACGCGGAGGTGGACGGCGAGAAGCTGGCGGACCACGAGATCGTCACCGAGGTTTTATTGCTACTGATCGGCGGCGACGAGACCACCCGGCACACGCTGTCCGGCGGTACCGCGCAGATTCTGCGGCATCGGCAACAGCACCAGCAGCTGGTCAACGACGTGGCGCTGCTACCCAGCGCGATCGAGGAAATGCTGCGATGGACCGCGCCGGTCAAGAACATGGCCCGCACCATGACCGCCGACCTGGACTTTCACGGCGCGCAGCTCAAGCAGGGCGAGAAAATCATCCTGCTATTTGAATCGGCGAACTTCGACGAGGCCGTGTTCGGCGATCCGGAGAGCTTCCGCATCGACCGCTACCCCAACAACCACCTGGCGTTCGGGTTCGGAACCCACTTCTGTCTGGGCAATCAACTGGCGCGCCTGGAGCTGGCGATGATGCTCGAGCGGCTGCTGAAGCGTCTTCCGGATATGCGCCTGGCATCCGAGGAGCCGCTGCCGCTGCGTCCGGCGAACTTCGTCAGCGGTCTGGAAAAGATGCCGATCAAGTTCACACCGTCGGCGCGGTCGGGCGCCTGATCTCGGGCTGGACCGAGCCTCAACGTCCTCGGTGTGCGGCAAGGTCCGTGTCGGTCAAGTAATCGAGGTAGACGCTGGTGCCATTGGGGCGGGCATGGATGGTGCAGTGATCGGCGAGGCCGTGCATCAGCATGATGCCGCGCGACGCGCGAGGGTCGTTGGAGTGCCTGGACGGGGGCATCCGCCAACTCCCGCGGTCACTGACACAGACCCGAATTGACTCGGCATCGGGATCGTAGGTGGCCTGAAGTTTCATGGCGCCGACCTGGTGATGCGAGCGATAGGCGTGCTCAACACAATTTGCCAGCGCCTCGTTCACACCCAGGACGATGTCCTCACGGATTTCTTCCGACGCGTGCACCTCTTGCTGCAGCCACCCTTGTAGCGCACGACGCCACTCCGCCGCCGTATCGGGGCGGGCTGTGCCGGCAAGTGTCAGCCGCACCGGCGTGGCAGTCTCCGGCAGTAGTGGACTCATGAAAACCGCATACCCAGATGCGGTTGGAGCAATAACCTTCTGCGAGTATCGCTTCGGCCACAGAAGAACAGCCGCCCGGAATCACCTGGTCATGGCGACGAATCGCCTTTTGGCAGGGTCTAGCGGCGCGGCGGTAAGACAGGTGTGACCAATTCGCCGGTGTCCAGGTAGCTGTCGAGATTGCGGATCGCCAGCAGTGCCATGGCCCGCCGGGTCCGCGCGGTGGCGCTGCCGATATGCGGGAGAAGCACCACGTTGTCCAGGTCGAACAACTCGGCCGGTACCTGCGGCTCTTCGGCGAAGACGTCCAGCCCCGCACCCGCCAGTTGCCCAGCGGCCAGCAGTTCCACCAGCGCGTCCTCGTCGACGACGCTGCCGCGGGCGATGTTTACCAAGTAACCCTCGGGGCCCAACGCCTGCAGCACGGCCCGGTCGACCAGTTTGCGAGTGTTGCGGTTGCCCGTAGTGGCGATGACCAGCACATCGACCGACTCGGCAAGTTCCACGGGCGACTCGGCATAGCGGAATGGCGATCCCTCGATGCGGTGGCGGTTGTGATAGGCGATGGCGCAGTCGAATCCGAGGAGCCTGGTCGCGATCGCCGAACCGATCCGGCCCAGGCCCAAGATACCGACCTGCAGGCCGCTGACATCTCTGGAATAGGGAAACGGGCCTTCCCGGGCCCATCGGCCGGCGCGTACGTAGCGATCGGCGGCACCGAAACGGCGCAATGTCATCAAGATCAGGCCCACCGCCGTGTCGGCGACTGTGTCCGACAACACGTCGGGAGTGTTGCTCACGCCAACACCGCGGCGCTTCGCCGCACCCAAATCGATCAGATCCACCCCGGCCCCGTTGTTGATGATCACCTCTAGGTTGGGCAGCGCAGCGATGGTGGCGGCATCGGCACCGGGCGATCCCGATGTCACCAGCACGCGCACATCGGCGCCATGCTCGGCCAGGAACTCAGTTCGCGCCGGCCCGTCGGGAAGCTTCGGAATCGCGTAGCGCGCGGCCAACTCCTGTTCGAACGTAGGCTCCATCTCACCGACCTGTAGCACCCCACTGACTTTCTTAGCCGTCACGACTACATCATGCTTGAAGCCGGTTTTCGACTCGGTCCGGCGGGGCCCCGGCCTCGACCATTCGCTCGATTAGGTGAACCGCGCGGCCGAGTCGGCGGCATTCCAATGAAGGGCCGGCGTTACTTGCTCCCTGCCGCGGACAACTCCTCGACCAGGCTCAGGTGCACGTTACGGCGGTTGGCCTTCGATGACTTCCCGGCGGGATCAACGGATTTCATAAGCCCACTGGTGGCCAGGGTGCCGCAGTCACTCATGTCGGCCGTGTCGCGAACGTGGACCTGCCCGCCGGTAGCGCAGTGCCGTCGTTGCCAATCGCTGATCGCCTGGTGCGCTGCGTGATCGAGATAATTCGTAAGTAGGTGAATGGTGACAGAAGTGCGTTCGGGTATGGAGGCCAGGACGCCGGTCAGGCGTGGCAGTGCCAGGAAGGTGCACGCACCTTCGACAACGATGTGCCATCCGTCACCAACGGGTTTTGCCTCAATCCTGGCTCGCACCACCCGCCATCCCGTCACGGCGACGGCCAGGGCGAGTCCGATCATGACGCCGTGCAGCAGATTGAGGAAGACGACGCTGAGCACGGTCACCAGGTAGACAACGAGATCGCCGTTGCGCAACGCGGTTTCGATGTGTGCGGGCTTCAGCAGCTCGATCCCGATCACGATGAGAAGGCCGGCAAGTGCCGCCGTGGGGATCTTTTCGACGAGTCCCGCGAACGGTACGGCGAAGAGCAACACCCAAATACCATGCAATATGGTCGAGGCGCGCGTTTTTGCGCCGGCATTCACGTTGGCCGCGCTGCGCACGATGACACCCGCGATGGGTAGCCCACCGACCGCACCTGACGCGATATTCGCCGCACCCTGCCCAATTAGTTCGCGGTTGAAGTCAGTTCGCGGGCCGGTATGCATCCGGTCGATCGATACCGCCGTCAGTAGGCTCTGCACGCTCGTGATCAGGGTGACAGTGATGACGGCGACGGCGACGGCTCCCCAGTTCCCGTGCGGCAGCGACGGCAGGCGCAGCGCCTCGATGACAGAGCCGTCCAGGACTATCCGGGATACGTTGAACGGAAAGACCACCGAAATAGCGGTGACCACGACGATCGCAACCAGTGGCCCGGGAATCTTGGCCACCCGTGCCGGAACCCAGCGCCAGGCAATAAGAATGACGATCACCAGTAGGCCCAGGAGAAGTCCTGGCCGGTGGGCGCCGAGAATCTGCGCGGGCAGGCCGATGACGTTGCTCCAGGCCGAGCTCTTCGAAGCGCCACCCAGCAATACGTGCACCTGCTGCAGGGCGATCGTAATTCCGATGCCGGCCAGCATGGCGTGCACCACGACGGGCGAGATTGCCAGGGCCGCCCGGGCAATCCGGCTGAATCCCAACAGGACTTGCAGGATCCCTGCGATCACGGTTATGAAACATGTTATCGCCCAACCAAACTGGGATACCAGATCGGCGACAATGACGGTAAGCCCCGCGGCCGGGCCGCTCACCTGCAGCGGTGAGCCGCCGATCCATCCGGCGACCACTCCCCCGACGATTGCGGCGATCAAACCGGCGAGAACCGGTGCGTCCGAGGCAATCGCGATGCCGAGCGACAACGGAAGCGCCACCAGGAAGACCACCAGGGAGGCCGGTAAATCGTAAGGGAGCGTCTCGCGCATCCGGCCGATTCGGGATGGGGCTGCCTCCTCCCCACCCTGGTGAACTGGCTGTTTCGCGTGTTGCACCGACCCTCCCCTGAATTGGTCATTAGCGGTGGGCTTTAGATATCCACCCGGTCACGGCAGGTAAAGATTTTGTAAAGCCGTGCAGCGCAGGCGTTTAGAACTACCACGAACACCATTGCTCGGCGGACATGCCTGGCCTGTGTGTTCGAAGGTAAGTGGGGCGAGTACGAAGGGTCAACCCGACGGGCCGAGCGCATATCGAATGCAAATTTTTTCGGTGCCCATCGCAGGCGTCAAACCGCAAGATGGAAAGCGGTTACTCCAGAACGAAAACCGGGATTTGGCGTGCCGCCTTTGTCTTGTATTCCGCGTAGGGAGGAAAGGCCTCAACGGCCCGCTGCCACCACTCCTCGCGCTCGGCACCGTCGAGTTCGCGAGCCGTCAACGTGACAACCTTGTCGCCATCCTGCAGCGTCACCGCCGGATTCGCCTTCAGGTTGAAGTACCAAACCGGATGTTCCGGGGCGCCGCCGTGTGACGCGACAATGACGTAGCGGCCATCCTTCTCGACCCGCATCAACGGCACGTAGCGCTGTTTGCCGGACTTCGCCCCGGTGACGGTCAGCAGAACGATAGGCCGGTCGAAGACCTCAACTCCATCGGTCGTGCCCTGACTCAAAACCTGTTCGGTCTGGTCGCGCACCCAGCCCCTGGGGCTCAATTCGATTTCGTCAGCCATACCTACAGCGAACACCTGGGCACCACTGCCGCATTCCCCGGGTCCCGCCTGCACCGTCCGATGCCGCTCGAACCCGGTGCCCCCTGCGAGCAGGGAGTACATTTGTGTCATCGCTTAGATGCGCTAGCTAATTTCGCAGGTCGCGAGGAGATGGGCGTGGTCCGCAGCCGGCGCGCAGCTGGGGGTGGTCAGCGCGCTTCTTGCGCGACCCGCTGCCATCCGATGCGGAGCAGCCGCCCTATATATCAGGCTAATTGACATATATCAGCTTTATTGATATAAAGATGTCATGACGCAACCGACTGAAGAGATGTTCGAATCCGCCTATCGGGGTGAGGCTCCCGAGATGGGCCAGGGCAACCGCCCGCCGTGGAGCATCGGTGAGCCGCAGCCAGAGATCGCGGCCCTCGTCGATGACGGCAAGTTCCACGGCGACGTGCTCGATGCCGGTTGCGGCGAGGCGGCGGTGTCGCTGTACCTCGCCGAGCGCGGCTTCACCACGGTAGGCCTGGACCAGTCACCCACCGCCATCGCGCTGGCAACCGAGAAAGCCACCCGGCGAGGCCTGACCAGCGCCACCTTCGATGTCGCGGATATCAGCGCCTTCACCGGCTACGACGGCCGCTTCGGCACCATCGTCGACAGCACCCTTTTCCACTCGATGCCCGTTGAATTGCGTGAGGGCTATCAGCAGTCGATCGTGCGGGCCGCCGCACCGGGAGCCTCGTACTTCGTGCTCGTCTTCGACCGCGCCGCGATGCCGGCCGATGGCCCCGTCAATGCGGTCACCGAAAACGAGCTGCGCGATGTGGTCTCGAAGTACTGGGTGATCGACGAGATCCGGCCGGCCCGTATCCACGCCAACGTGCCCGAGAACTTCCTGGCTGGCTTTGATGCCTTCGCCGGTGCAGACATTCGCGACGAGGACAACGGTCGCAAGTCCGTGGGCGCCTGGTTACTGTCCGCGCACCTCGGCTGACGGGACACCGGAGCGCGCGGCCTACGGGCCGTCCCAGCTTTCGGGCAGCATTGGCATGCGGGCGCCTCCGCCGGATTCGTCGCCTGCCAACGTGATCAGACCCGCCGCGCGCACGTCAGGCTTGGGTAGCGTTCCGGTGAAGCCCTGCAACGAGTCCCCGGAGCCCGAGGGCCGAGACCGATCCGGCAACGCCGACGCAATCGCGTCGGCGTCGTCGTCGGCCTCGATGAATTCATAGCGGTATCCGGGGTTGATACCCGCGACGCCGTGAGCAGCGCAATCGAGATCCACGAATCGGCCGGGTTTCGACGCCTGTAATTCGGGAGACACTGACCAGAGGCAGAACATACGTTCAGAGGAGATCTCGGTGGATCAGCAAGTCAACTTCGACCCGCCCGCGGCGCCCGAGGACGCTCGCATGGCGACCGAGGAACAGCGCAAGTTGCAGGAGCAGCTCGAGCACCAGGACGAGGATCCGGACGCGCCGGGCTTACACCAGTCTCGGCACGACCTACCCGACGAAAGCACGCGGTAGCCCGGACCAGTGGTTCCCGTCGGATCCCTCGCCAGCGAAAGTTGGTTCTTAGCAGGGCATTTCGTCGTGTAGAGACGTCGTCCGGCCCCATCGTGGTGAATGCGCCCCGCGCCCTGATGACGTTGGCCGCCGGTGGTCGTGGGCGACCGCGGCCACAGCCTGCCAGGTCAGCGTCACACCGCCCAGGACCGCCATCGGGATTGCCCACAACCGTCGCACCATCAGCGCGCTATTGCATCGGGTGACATAGTTGCTGCTCGCCGTGCCGACCGCGCTTGAGGCTTGGTTCAGTTCGGTCGTAAAGCCGTTGCCGCACTTGACTTGCCAGCCGAACTGATCGAAGGCGTCGATGAATACCGGGAAGTACAGTGCCAAGAGCCCCCCGGCCAAGAGCACCACGGCGGCAAAGACGATCAGCGGCCCCCGGCTGGTCATGCGAGCCCCTAAGTCATGCAAACGTTGGCGAAAAGCAGCACCGGCCACGACACGATCGAGCCGAGGAAAGACACCACCAGATCGACGCCGTGCATGTCGTGCAGATGCTGGGTATGGGTGCTCGACCAGATCACGCCAACGATTAGGTACGGCGTCCCCAACAGTATCGCCAGGCCCAGCAGTTCGGCGATGGTCAGTTGATACTCCAGGAGTGTGCGAATCCTGCTGAGCATTGGCATGCCTTTCGCGCGGGCGCTGCCGAGTTTGAAGGCGGTCCACACCAAGGCCATGCGGACCCGACCCCACCCGACATGCGGCTAAGTCCGTCTATGTTAATATTGATTCGGTCGATATGGTAGGCCAGTGGGCCGATCGGCGGCGCTCAATCACGACAAATGAACACAGGAGATGCGCTGTTGGAAAGGGGGGTTCGCCTCGCCTTGATGTGTCGGCGAGGTCAAAGCCCAACTAGCAAGTGAGGATTCATTCTTCGGCTACGGACCTTCCTGCAAGACACTCAGCGACGTTGTCGGCTGCCGCGCGGCGCATCGCGGGAGGAGGCGGGTCGTCCCAGTACCGTGACCTCCATCAGGCGGCGCACCGTGAGGCCGGCGGCCGCGTGGGAGTTGGGGTAGACCAGGCGCCCGATGTCCACCGCAAGCGCGAACGCGGCGTGGACGGCGTATCGGGCCCGACCCAGGGTGAGTTCGGGGCTGGCCGCGACGGCGAGGCTGGCCCAGGATTCGACGGTGGAGCGCTGAATGTTGTAGAGCAGCACCGCGTCTGTGTCGGGCAAGTTGTGACGCTCGGTGTAGTACACGCAGGCCAGTTCGGGGTTGGCGAATGACCGGGTGACATAGGCCTCGATGAGCTGCGCGAGGGCCTGTTCCGGGTCGGCGTGGGCGGCCAGGATGCTGGAGAGGTCACCCGAAAGTTGATCGGCGGCGCGCCGGTAGTAGACCGCCAAAATGGCGGCCTTCCCCGGAAAGTATTGATAGATGCTGGCAACCGGTATGCCGACCGCTGCGGCGATGTCTTCCATCCCGGTTTCGCGATAGCCGCGCTCGTTGAACAGGCACATCGATTCGTGCAAGAGAAGTTCATAACCTCCGGCGGCGCTGGCCAGCGTCGCCGGGCGCGACGGGTCGGATCCGCTACCACGCTGGCTTGGCAGCTCGGCCCGCAACACCGCGGTCGCGATGTCGGTCAGCGCCGCGCGAATCTCGGCATTACCCAACCGGGACCGATGGTCGGTGATGCTGCCAATGACACTCAGAGTGGCCGCTGACAGGATCCAGCGTTGCCGCGACGTCAATTTCGGTCGCAGTCGCATCAGGGGACGCTGCAGGCGCCGGTTGATCAGTTTGATCTGTTCAGCCAGAGCGCGCTGATCGTCGCCACGCAGGTAGCGGCCCTCCCACCGATAGAGTCCACCGGCGGTACGGTTGACGATCGTGGTGTCGATCAGCGCGCCGGTGAGCGCGCTGAGTTGCTCCTCGGGATCGCCGTCGGCGGGTAAAGCATCTGCGAACGCCGTGGCGTCGACCAGTTGCTGTCCCAGCGCCAAGAAGACCTCGCGGAACAGGTCATATTTGCCCTGTGAGTGGCGGTACAACGCGGCAGCGGAGATTCCGACGCGCGCCGCGATGTTTTCCATGCTGACCGCGTGATAGCCCAACTCGCTGAATGCATCGGTGGCGGCGCGCGCGATCTGGATCTTGCGGTCCTTCGGGCGCCGCTTTACCTGATCTGCGGACGAACGGCCAGCCGATGGCATACAGATCACCGTAGCCGCAGCGGCGGCCGTCGGGGTGATCGGTAGACGACCGGTACCTCGCGAGAAGATCCCGTACCAATGCCCAGATGTTATTTGTTATTTGGCAATGAGATTGATGGTTCGGTATCGGCGGCCGCGGGATATCGTATTCCTTTGGGGAAGAGCGGATGAATCTGACGAGATTGCGGCAGGTAGGGAGCGCGCTAGCGTGCGCCGGCCCGGCATTCGCCGCCGCCATGGCGCTCTCCGGCCAGGCCGCCGCCGATCCGGGCCAGCCCCCGCCGCCGCTTCCGGTGTTCACTCCGGCGCCCAGCGATTGGTCACCGAACTTCGACATCTGGCCGTACAACACATTCACGGCACGGGTGACGCCGGAGATGATCGCCGGAATGTCGGACTCCTGCCAATGGTTCAAGTCGCAATTCGATCCGCTGATGGGCCAGATCAACGACTTCAACCGGTACCTCGGCGATCAGCATGACGACTACTCGGTCGGCAGTGTGCAGGGGAACGCTCACACTGTCGTCGCCAATATCGACCAATCGACGGCCTTTCTGGCACCACGAGTGAAACCGCTGATCATCACCAACCAGCCCGACAACTTCGGACCGTATTCGCCGGTATACGGCGGTGAATCGATGACCCACTTGGCATTTCAACTGTCGCGCATCAGCGACAGCATCAAGAGAAAGGATCCGTCAGGAGTTACACACGCGAACATCGTCTCGGCCGCCGGCTGGGCGAACGCGCTTCGAGACTCCGGCGCATGCAACTGATGAACTACCGCCCAACGCTACGACCATGGAGAAGGTGGACGGTCAGTGGCTGGCCAGCAGGGTCGAGCTGCCTTAAAACCATTGCGCCATAAGCGGTGCTCAGGAACGCCAGGCTTGTCGGGCAACCCGATAGAAGTTTCCGCCCAGCGCCGCGTCGACGTCGCTGGTGCTCCACCCCCTGCGGCGGAGGTGCGCGCCGAGCATCAGGAAGGTCTCCGGGGCTATCCACTGGATCGGGCCCCAGCGGGTGTAGCTGTCGTCGAACAAATGTTGATTGCGCTGCAGCTCGTCGGTGAAATCGGCGGCGTCAAAGGAGAAGTCGGTGCTGACGCCGACGTGCTCGTCGCAGCAACCGATGTCTCCGCAAGCGGCGCAACGCCGCAAGTGCACCCACCAACCACCGACCTCATCGCACTCGACGCAGCCCATACCGCTGGGCGGCACCGAGGGGTCGACAGGAGCAGTCATCCGCGCCCTCTTCCTCGTTTTGGCAATACCTAGAGCATCTGCGCCGGGATGCTACCTCCATCTCCATCGGGCCGGCATCGCGTTGAATTCCCGCGGTCAACTATCCGCCGAATTTGCTGCGATACTTTCCCCGTGGGTCCCAACAAACTCGGCCGCCTCCTTATGCGAGCCGCGCCTGTTTTCAATGCGCCGATAGCCGCCCTGGCCAACTCCCGTCGCTTTGGCCGGCTGATCAATCGCAACATCACGATGCTGACTTACACGGGTCGACGCTCCGGACGCACATACAGCCTCCCGGTGGCCTACCGCCGTTCCGGCGGCGACGTCGTCATCAGCGTCGGGATGCCCGAGGCGAAGACGTGGTGGCGCAACTTCCTCAACGCCGGCGCGCCCCTGACGCTGCGGCTTGACGAGACCGAATGCGCTGGACACGCCGTCGCCAAGCAGGACGAAAAGGGAGCTGTCACCGTCACTGTCCGGCTCGCCGGGGCGAATTCCTGAATCCGCGAAAGCTGAATCAAGACAAAGCGTTTGAAGCTTCGGAGGTCGAAGAAACTGTTTTCCCGTTCGCGCCAGATGCCGATCACACCATCCTGGTTCAGCACAGCACTCGATCAAAAGCCAGAGCACTGCGACGTCGACGTCGACGGTCGCCGCATACACCTGCGCGTCTGGGGCGCTGCTGACCAGCCGCCGGTGGTGCTCGTCCACGGCGGTGGAGCACATTCAGGTTGGTGGGATCACATCGCGCCGTTCTTTTCCCGCACCCATAGGGTGATCGCGCCGGATCTGTCCGGGCATGGTGACAGCGAATCGCATGGCGGTTACGACCTACGAACCTGGGCAAGCGAAGTGATGGCGGTCGCGGCAGCCGCCGGACCCGCGGGCCGGCCGACGATCGTCGGCCACAGTATGGGCGGTTGGGTCGTATCCACGGCCGCGATGCACTACAGCCGGCAGATCAACAGCATGCTGGTGATCGACTCGCCGTTGTGGGAGCGTGCACCGGAGGAAGGGCGACTGCGCAGGCGCAGACACACCCGGTACCGGACGAGGGACGAGATCCTGGCCCGCTTCACGGCCGTGCCGTCGCAGGAGTTGATCCTGCCCTACGTCCGACAACACATAGCAAGCGAGTCGGTACGCAAAACCGACGGAGGATGGATCTGGAAGTTCGACCCGGCCATCTTCGATGGTGAGTTTCTCGAGCCGACGCCCGCCGACGAGGAGTCGTTGGAGACCATGCTGGCCGCGATGCGTTGCCGCGTAGGGTATTTGCGCTGCGAAGCCGGGTTGGTGCCGCCCGATATGGCCGAACGGATCCGTTCGCTGCTTCAGCTGCGTGGCCCCTTCGTGGAGTTGGCCCTGGCCGGCCACCATCCCATGCTGGATCAACCACTTCCCTTGGTCGCCGCGCTGCGTACTCTGCTGGAATTCTGGTCGATCACCTAGGGCATGAAGGGTTTTGCACGAGGCGTCAAGCCCTCGCGCGGCGGGCCAGGTTCGCGGGTTGGTCGATGATGAGGGCCTTGCCCTGCTGGCGGATCCAACCCCGTTGGGCGAAGTCTGATAGCGCCTTGTTGACCGTTTCACGCGAGGACCCCACGAGTTGAGCGAGTTCCTTCTGCGTGAGGTGGTGCTCGACCAGCATCGATTCCCCGTTGCTGGTGCCGAATCGCATTGCCAGGTTGAGGATTTGCTTAGCCACCCGGGCGGGGACGTCGGTGAAGATCAGGTCGCTCAAGGTGTTGTTGGTATGCCGGAGTCGGCGTGCCAGCACCCGCAGCAGCTGCTCTGCGATTTCGGGGCGTTCGACAATCCATGTCCGTAGGGCGTGCCGGTCCATCCTGACCGCTTTCACCTCCGTCAGGGTGATCACCGTCGAGGTTCGCGGGCCGGGATCGAACAGCGCCAGCTCACCGAACACGTCCCCGGGACCCAGGACAGCGAAAACGGTTTCGCGACCGTCCGTTGTCTGATGGCGGATCTTCACCGCACCCGACAAGATGACGTAGAGGTCGTCACCCAGCTCGCCTTCGACGAAGACGGTCCGCCTGCGCGGGAAGGCTACGTGCTGCAGGTGGCGAGCCAACGCATCGACCGCATCAGGAGCGATCCCCTGGAATATGCCGGCTCGCGCCAATACATCGTTCACGCCGCCCCTTTCAACGCGTTTCGCACGGCGTTGCGCGCACTAGGCGCTGCTCCAGTGTGGGGGCGTCTTGGCTCGCGGTTCAAACTTTACACCAGGAGGGAGATTCGTAACGTAGCAGGTCGCGCCCGCCGCTTCAGCGTGGAGCGAAAGCCGAGGCGGATGGTTAGGCGGCCGGTGTCGTTACGGTCGACGCGATGGTCACCTCGGAGTACAGGTTGCCGCACGCATCGCAATCCACCTGATACTCGAGCTTGTCGTCATCGCGCTCAAGAAACCGGTACTGCGCCCACGCCATGCAACGCGGGCACCGTGCACGACCGTGCTCGATTGCCATTCGTCAACCCCTTAACTCGCCACAGACACACTGGAAGTACCCCGTGCCAAGCCGGGCTAACCATCGAGTGTCAGCTGCCCGTGGCGCGCGCCGGGTGGCGGTTGGCGGCTAGTAATTCAGCCCCGAAAACATGACCCGGCCGGGATCGTATTTCTGCCGGACGGCACTCAGCCGGGATAGGTTCGGGCCGAAGTAACGCGAGGGCGACTGGTTGGCCTCGAGGTAATTCACGTAGCCCCCAACCGAATACTGTTGCACCGCTTGATGCGCTGTGCTGAGCCAATTGGTTGCGGCCGCGGGATCGCCCGTCTCCACATACCACTGCACCAGCGCCGACTGCTGGCGCCATGGAAAGGCAGTGGCGCCGGGCGCCACCGTGGCGAGGGCGCCGTCCAGAGCGTGCATGATGGCCAGCATGCGGCCGGCACCGCGAGGAAAGCCATTGACCGCCGAGGCGATCCCTTGTGCCACGCCCGCGTTGACGGTGGCGAAGACGTCGGATCCACCGACGTACCCCAACGGCGACGGGTTGAGGTTTCCGACGGCCAGATAATTCACCAGGTCCATGTAGTTGAAGGTGTGATTCTCGGTGCCCGAGGGTTGCAGTCCCACCGCCTGGGTGATCGCTGCCGCGGCGCTGTTACCCGATCCGGCCGGGCAGGTCGCCAGGATTCGGCAATGCATGCCCATCGAGTCGACGGTGGCGTCCGCCAGCGCCCAACTGTTGCGGTCGGCGGTGCGTAGCCAGTTCTGCCAACCGACGAGGACCTGCGCGAACGACTGTGGCGGGAAGTTGAGGTTGACGACGTCGACGTCCTTGGTCGGGAACGTGGCGAAGGTGAGCGAGGTCGTCACACCAAAGTTGCCGCCACCGCCGCCGCGCAGCGCCCAGAACAGGTCCGGGTTGCTGGCGGCGGATGCGGTCACCACCTGACCGCTGGGCAGCACCACCGACGCCGATGTCAACTGGTCGCAGAGCAGGCCGGCATGCCGCGATTGGGCCCCCATGCCGCCGCCCAGTGCGTGCCCCGCGGCACCGACCGAAGGACAGGTACCGGTTGGGACGCCGCGGCCGGCCGCGGCCAACGTCCGGTGCATCGTGTACAGACTCGTGGCCGGCGTTACCGTCACCTGTCCCGTGGCGGCGTCGTAATTGGCGTCCCCGGGCAGTTGGCGTAGGTCGAGCACCATGGCACCGTTGGCGGTCGACGCGCCGATATAGGAGTGCCCGCCGCTGCGTGGGGCGACTTTGAGGTTGTGGGCGGCCGCGAATGCCATCGCCTTCTGCACGTCGGCCGCCGATGTCGGGGTGACGACCGCCGCCGGCGTCAACCCGTTGTAGTTGGTATTGAAAACCTGTTTGGCCCCGGCGAATTGAGGGTTGTCCGGAAGCAGCACCTTTCCGCCGAGGGCGGTCGATAGGCCTTCCCATCCGGTAGGTCGCGGATCGGCCGCGACCCGGGGTGCGCCGAGGACAGCGCCGGTGGCCAACGCTCCGACGGCGCCCCGCAGAAACGCCTGTCGCGAGATTTCACGCGCCATCGTCGGACTCCCGCGATTGCGTCATGCCCCGAATTGTCAACCACGAGAAGCCTGGTGCCGCACGACGTGTCGGGGGGTGATCGAAACGTGCCCGAACCGTTACCCGGCGCCCTTACCGTTGTCGACCCGATAGACAGCGCCATGGATCGCGGCCGCGGCGTCGCTGGCAAGGAAGGCGATCACGTTGGCTACGTCGAAGGGTTGCATCATGCCGCGCGGTGAAGCCGTGCGCATGATCAGGTCGTAGTTGGGATTGTCAGGTGCGCTGAATTTCTCGATCTGCGGCGTGAGCATGCCGCCAGGGCATACCGCGTTGACGCGCAACCGATCCGCGGTGTACTCCACGGCCAACGCACGGGTGAGGCCGATCAGGCCATGCTTGGCGGCGCAGTAGCCGGCCGAATACGCCTGTCCCTCGACTCCGGCGATCGAGCTGACATTGACGATGTTGCCGCCGCGTTTCAGCAGATGAGGCAGCGCCGCCCTGCAGAGATAGAACGGCCCATTGAGGTTGACCGCAAGGTCTTGTTCCCAGTCGTCGGCTGTCATCGACTCCGTGCGGCGCATCTGGTGTCGCCCGGCGACATTGACCAGGACGTCGAGTCCACCGAAATCACGGATGCACTGCTCGACCGCGTCTCGGCAGGCCTGCACCGAACCGATGTCCACCGACGCGAATCCGCCGCGTTCGACGTCGGCGAACACGTCGGCCAAGCGATCCGTATCGCGGCCGATGCCGAAAACCGTTGCACCCTGCCGTGAGAACAGCTTTGCGGTTTCGGCGCCCAGGCCCGACGACGCTCCGGTCACCAACGCCACTTTGTCTTGTAGTGCAGCCATGCCGGTGCACACTAATAGGACCGCAACCGCACCACGCCACCGCGTCGAATTTGAAGTGGCGCAATGGCTCTCAACCCACATCTGGCGGCCATGCCGGAGAGGAAGCGCTCGGCCTGGAACCGCTGCTGGATTCGACGCGCCGTGATCATCGCGAGCAGGTTGAGGGCCTGCCTGCCCAGCGCGATCCGACTCGTTCGCTTCTTCCAGGTTGGCGGCGTCGAGGCCGCGCGCCGTCCGAAGTGGTAGCCGATGCACGTTGCTGTCGCGAGCGCGGCGATCGCCGCGATTACCGTCACGTGTCGAGCGTCCTTCGTCGCCGTCGCAGGAAGGTCACGCGCAGGCTACACCTCGGCCAACAACCGCGCGCCCGGCTCACCGGTCAGCGGCGGAAGACCAGCCACCTCATCGCGCAATACATGTACACCGCTTCACACATGCCCGCCACCAGCCGGGACAGCTGGTAATGCACGCCAATGGCGACCAGCGCCGTGGTCACCCCGAGGATGAAAGCCAAATAGTTGACGACCACCACCACGACGTAGATCGCAACCTGCGGTCCGACGGGCGCATGGGACCGGAAATTGAAAATTCGATTGAGCACGTAGCTGAGTGCCAACGCACATCCGTACGCAACGGTGACGGCGATCGGCACCGGGAGGCCGAACGCGCCACGCAAGCCCGTGAGGATCGTCAGATCGACGCCGAAGGTAAAGCCGTTGATCACACAGAAACCAACTAACGTCGGTGCGACGAATGCCGCGAGCCCGAATGGCAACCGCCCGACGAACGCCGCACACCAGTTGTGGAACCGGCCGGCCAGGCGCGGTTGGCCGGCCGACGGTTCCGGTCGCACACCAGCACGGTGTCACGACCAGGTAGCCACCACGTGATCAGTTGGCCAACTCCGGCCAACCGTGAAAGCCTTTGCTTCGCTCCTTCCTCCGTGGATCAAGCCCTACGATTTGGGTTGTGGACGAGATGCCCCACTACACGGGCCCGATAGATCCCCGTAACCGCAATATCTTTGGAGCATGCCTGTCGCTGGTCGGTTTGGCGACGATGGTGCTCGCGCTTCTTCTGTTGCTGATGGCGGAGAGCAATCGCGCTCTGGCGTTCAAATTGGAAGCCGGCTTCTTCCCGCCGCTGTCCGAGTCCGCGGTGCAGTCAGCGCGCACCGAAGTTGTGATCTCGGCCGTGTTGACTGTGCTGTCGACCGCTTCGGCTCTTGCGGCGGTGATCTTTCGCTCGACGATTGCGTGGCGGCTGATCGGTGGCCTCACCCTGTTGGCTTTGGTCTTGGTCGGCCCATTGCTGTGGGTCTGCTGCGACATGGCCTTCTGAAAGCTGCCGTGCCAACATGATTCGCATCAGGCATGTCTGCGCCTTCAGGGGCGAGGATGTTGTGCTGTTGGCTGCTGACGGCGCAGGGATTGACACCTTTCTGGCGGCGCTCTCGGAGGCACAGTGGCAAGGGGCGTTGCGACTGCCGGCCCCCGACCGGGTTCACGAGTTCGTCATCGAGGCCGGCGCGGCGCATATCGAGCTGGAGGACCGAAGTCGACCGCACTGATCAGCTGCACAGCCTGGGCCGTCTCATTTGACCGCACCACGCGCGTATGCGATACCGTCGGTCCCCAATGAAGACCATCGAGACCGACTATTTGGTGGTGGGCGCCGGCGCTACGGGCATGGCGTTCACCGACACCCTGGTGTCCGAGACCGAATCGACCGTCGTCGTCGTCGACCGCGGCCACCAGCCCGGTGGGCATTGGCTCACCGCATACCCGTTCGTGCGGCTCCACCAGCCGTCGGCGTTCTATGGCGTCAACTCGCGCAAGCTCGGCAGCGACACCATCGACGTCGTCGGCTGGAACGAAGGATTCTACGAACTCGCCAGCGGCCATGAAGTCTTGGCCTACTTCGAAAAGGTTATGCACGAGCAGTTCCTGCCGACAGGGCGAGTCTCCTACTTCCCAATGAGCGAGTATCACGGCGACGGCCGGTTCAGCACGCTGGTAGGCGAGCAGTACACCGTCACGGCGCGAAAGCGCATCGTCGACACCACCTTCCTGCGGACCGTTGTGCCGTCGATGCGACCGCCCAACTACGCCGTCGCCCCCGAAGTCGACTGCGTGCCGCCAAACGATCTCCCGGCGTGCGCCGTGGGCCGGGATCGGTATGTGATTGTCGGCGGCGGGAAGACCGGGATGGATACGTGCTCGTGGCTGCTGCGCCACGGTGTCTCGCCCGACAAGTTGACCTGGATCATGCCACGGGACGCGTGGCTGCTGGACCGCACGACCGTGCAGCCGGGGCCGTTGTTCGCCCAGAGCGGCGCTGCAGCGATATCAACGCGGATAACAATCGCAAGCGAAGCGACGTCAATCGAAGACTTGTTCGAACGACTCGATGTGGCGGGCAGCCTGCTGCGCCTCGATCCGGCGATCCGGCCGCGGATGTATCGCTGTGCCATCGTTTCACCTGCCGAACTTGACCAGCTGCGCCGGATCAACGACGTCGTCCGGATGGGACATGTCAGGCGGATCGATGCCGACAAGATAGTCCTTGACGACGGAGAAGTGCCGACAAGTCCGTCGACGCTGCATATCGATTGCACGGCGGACGGGCTGGAGCGGCGGTCGGCCACCTCGGTGTTCGACGCCGGCAAGATCACCCTGCAGAGCGTGCGCGGCTGCCAGCCGGTGTTCAGCGCGGCGTTCATCGCACATGTCGAGACGACGGGACGAGACGAGGACGCCAAGAACGAACTGTGCACCCCCATACCGCATCCCGATGCTGATCTCGATTGGTTGCGGGTGACAATCGCAGACAACCGCAATCAGCTGCGCTGGCTGGAAGATCCCGAGCTGGCGTCATGGCTGAACGCGTCGCGGCTCGACCTGATCTCTGAGCTCGGGTTACGACTGCCTGACGACCCCCGGCTGCGCGAGCGGATGTTGGGGGTGATCAGGACGCAGTTGGCGGCCGCGACCGAGAATCTCGAAAAGCTGCTCGCGGGTGCGGACGCCTAGGTGTACTCACAGCGCTCGACGATTCCTCTTGGCGGAGCACGCCTCGACACGTGGACGTGGGCAATACGGACGCAGCGATGGCTCTTACCCGCCCGGGCAGTCTTACTACCTCTCGTGACAGCACAACAGAAACACGTGGCTCAGCTGCTGAGAGTGCCGAACTTCAACGTCTCACGCGACGGAATCGACGCGGGTGAGAATTAGAGCTTGGAAGCGTCCGTTCGGCCTCGCTCATCGCGAGAGGCTCTTCGCCTAGGCCGGCGCCACGGCGAGCTGGCCTATGCGCACCGAACACCCCGGAGCGAGCAGGGCCTCGATGACTACTTCACTCGGGACTATGTGCGCAACATCGGCGCCGAGATCATGGGCCGTAACAAGTTCGGCCCCCGGCGCGGGCCTGGCCCGACCATAAATGGCGCGGCTGGTGGGGTCACAAGCCACCTTCCGCACCCCCGTGTTCGTCATGACCCATCACCAACGTCCTTCGTTACCCTTTGCGACACCACGTTTCACTTCGTCGATGGCGAGCCGGCCACGGTCCTCGCAAGGCGCGGAGGCGGCGCAAGGCAACGACATCCGACTCCGCGTGGAGGGGGAACCACTATCCGGGCATTCCTTTGACGCCGGCCTCATCGACACTATGCATGTGGCGGTCTGCCCGATCAAGCTCGGGTCCGGACTACGATTCTGGGATTCACCCGATGAACTGCTCTACCGGTTCTATCTCGACATTGCGCCCAGCCCCAGCGGCGTGAGCACCATCTGTTCTGGCGAAAATGATGTTAAGGGCTCTAGGTCCATGCGCGTTGCTGCCAGCGCCAGGCGTTATCGCGCAGGAACTGCTCGAGCGTGCGCGGTGGTCGGCCCAGCAGTCGCTCGACTTCGTCGGTGATGGGCTGATTCTGGCCGAGCCGGGTCAGTGTGTAGACGGCCGCCATGAAGCCGATGACGTCCCAGTCCACCCCGCGGCGGCGCAGCCGGGTGGTAAAGCGCATGAGCCCGGGGTGGGTGTAGGTGACCGAGTATCCCAACGCTGTGGTCAGGGATGCGGCAACCTCGGTCATGGTCAGCGCGGCTGGTCCGGTGAGGTGATGGATCGTGTTGCGGTGTGCGGCGGGCTCGGTGAGTGCCTGCGCGGCGACGTCCGCCGCGTCGCGGGCATCGAGGAAGCTGGTCCGGCCCTGACCCGCCGGGATGAACAACTCGCCACGTTCGACGATGTCGGTGCCGTGGGTGGAGATGGACCGGTGCAGGTTCTGCATGAAGAAGCTGCACCGCAGCAGCGTCCAGCTCATCGGCGATGCCTTCAGCGCGGCTTCGACTTTGTGGTGCGGGATGAATGCGGCGCGGTCGGCGCCGAACACCGACACGTACACCACGTGCCGGCAACCGGCGGCGTCGGCGGCCTCGACAAACGGGATCACCGCCTCGCGTGCGGCACGGTTACCCGGCAACGGAAACAGGAGGAAAAGGGCGTCGATATCGCGCAGCGTTTCCGCCCATGTCGACCGGTCGAAGAAGTCAAACCTGCACACCTGCGCCGCGCCTCCCACCCGGTCGCGCAGCTGATCTGGGTGGCGGCCGGCCAGCCTCCACGGCCCGTCGGGCGACTTCGCGCGCAAGGTTTCCACGAGCTCGTGACCCACATTGCCCGACGGACCGGTGATCAGCAGCACGGTCCGAGTGAACCATGGCGGTGGCGGTACATTGCGTTTACGGCGTGTCATCGGATTCGGGACAGCCTCGTGTCATGTCTTTCGGGGGCCAGTGCATCTTGCGCGCTGGCTTGGGGCGCCCCGACCGGATTGGATTAGGGCGCAGCGGGAATCCCGCCGCGGTGGGCGCAGACGCTGCACGGCCGTGGGAAAGTTGAAGGAGTTAACGCTGATGCGCATTGTCACCGTCGAGGAACACTTTGAGCACCCCGAGGTCAGCCAGCGGGTCCTACAGTTGGGCGGGCCGCCCAGCGGGCTGCCGTTCGAAGAGCTCGCCGAGTTCGGTTCGGTGTTCAATGACGACACCGACGCGGCCAGCCGGCTGGGTGGGCATCGGTTGGCGCATATGGATGCGGTGGGTGTCGATGTTCAAGTCGTCTCGCACGGCAACGGCAGCCCGGGATCATTGGCCGCCCCGGAGTCGGTAGATCTGTGTCGCCAGGTGAATAACAATCTGGCACAACAGATTTCCGAGCGCCCCGACCGATTCCGGGGCTTTGCCACACTCCCACTCTATGACCCCGCCCAGGCAGCCGAGGAACTGCGCCGCTGTGTCGGAGACCTGGGGTTCGTGGGCGCGTTGATCGCGGGAACATTCGAGGGACTGTTCCTCGATGACTCCCGTTTCGATCCGATACTTGCGGCAGCTGCGGCAGTGGACCTGCCGATCTACGTACACCCCGGACTGCCCTGCCCCCAAGTCTCTCGGCCCTACTACTTCGGTGACTGGCCCGCTGCCGTCGGACTCATGTTCTCCGGCCCCGCATTCGGCTGGCACGCCGAGGCCGGTATCCACATCCTCCGGCTGATTTTGTCCGGCGCGTTAGACCGTCACCCGGGCCTGAAACTGCTCAGTGGGCACTGGGGAGAAGTGATGGCGTTTTGGCTCGAACGACTCGACGAGACCTTCGCACTGGTACGCGCGGGCCGCGACCGCGACATCAGCGACTACTACCGGCAACAAATCTGGGTGACCCCATCGGGAATGTTCAATCAACATCAGCTCGACCACGTGGTCGCCGAGTTGGGCGCCGAGCGGATCATCTACTCCGAGGACTTCCCTTACGTCAAGCGCGACAACGTCACCGAATTCCTCACCGGCTCAGGGCTTTCCGATCCGCAGATGCACGCCATTGCGCACAACAACGTCGAAGCGCTGTTACGGATCTGACGACTGGTTGTGCACCGCTGCTGTTGAACAATGACAGGCGTGATCGCCGCGGCGCCGGTGGCGGCAGAGCCGGGCGGGTCCAGTGACTAATCGGGTCCTCGGTTGACGCGTCGAGAGATCACTTCGATGTCAGCACGCTCTGAATCGCGGGCGCGGCGAGCGCGACCAGCTTGTCACGGTCGGCGTGCGCCAGTGCGGGAACACCGACGATTCGTCGTCCCACGATGAGTCCGACCAGCATCGAGGATGCAAGCCCCGCTCGGAGCACCGCGTCGTCGATTGCTCGTGAGCGGGCGCCATCGAGCAGTCTTGCCTGGATGAATTCACGCAGCTGTGCGCGGGCGTGCTCGTTGACGATGGCACCTCGCAACATCGCCACGAGCGGGTCGGACTCGTGCGGATTCCCTTCCCAGACGTCAAGGAATGCGCGGACCACTCGTTCGCCGAGGCTATCGTCGGGCCCTTCGAACGCGGCGCTCAAGCGCGCCAACGTATCCGGCGAGATCGACATCACCTCGCCGAATAGCTGATCTTTAGACCGGAAGAACTGCATCACCAGCGAGGCGTCGACCTCGGCGTCGGCCGCGACTTGCCGAATGGTCGTCGCGGCGAAACCGTCGCTGGCGAACCGCGCGCGGGCCGCATCGAGGATGGTTCGGCGGGTCCTACTGACCCCCGGGCGCCGCCCGCGGCGCCCCGTAGGCGCCTGCTTCTTGTTCAGCGTCACCACCCAAAATCTACCGCGTCCTTAGGACAAATATCAACCAGCGTTGATTTTTTTGCCGGATCGGCCCTAGGCTGGGGAAGTCGATTGATTCATTTGGGAAGGAATGGAAATGGCCGTGGGAGAGAAGGTATTCATGCCGTCCCATCCCTTGGAGCCAGGTGAGCGGTATGGCGTGTTGAGCGGGTTCGAGCCGGGCACCAGGACGCTACCGGCGGGCTTTCGGCTCGCGTCTGCATTCAAGGCATTGCCGGTCGGCATCGTGCTCGACAAGGACGTTGCGGTCACGATGCGTGACGGTGTGACGATCTATGTCGATATCTTGCGGCCGGTGGGTGCCGAGAAGGTGCCGGTCATTGTGGCGTTCAGTCCGTATGGCAAGGGTGAGGGAAGCGCGCCGGCGGCAATGGGGGTATTCGGTCTGGTTGGCCTGGACAACGGGATCGTGTCGGGTCTGCACAAGTTCGAGGGACCTGACCCGGCATATTGGTGCGCTCACGGTTATGCGATCTGCAATCCGGATCCTCGAGGCGTCACTGACTCCGAAGGTGACAGCGTCTTGTGGGATCGCCAAGAAGGCGAGGACTGCCACGATTTGATCGAGTGGCTGGCCGCCCAGGAGTGGTGCACCGGCAAGGTTGCGATGAGCGGAACCTCTTATCTCGCAGTGGCGCAGTGGTTCGCCGCGGCCGAACAGCCGCCGCACCTGGCGGCGATCAATCCGTGGGAGGGTGTGAGCGACGTCTACCGCGATCTCGTGATGCGCGGTGGCATGCCCGACACCGGGTTCGCCCGACAATTGCAGGACAACAGCTATTGGGGCAAGGGCCGCAAGGAGGACATCCTCGCCGAGGCAGAGCGCTATCCGCTCATGAATGCTCTGTGGGAGAACAAAATTCCCGACTTCGACCGGATTACCGTGCCGGCCTACGTCGTGGCCAGCTACTCCAACACCCTGCACACACCCGGAACTTTCCGTGCCTGGCGGCGAATCGGGTCGAAAGACAAGTGGTTGCGCATCCACGACAGCCAGGAGTGGCCCGACTACTACGACGAGGCAAACAGGGAAGAATTGCGCCGGTTCTTCGATCACTTTCTCAAAGGTGAGGACAACGGCTGGGAAAAGACCCCACGCGTCCGCTACGCCCTTCTCGATCTTGAAGGCGGCGACCGGGTCAATCTGGCCGCAGACCAGTTTCCACCGCAGGGCGTCGCCTACACGATGTTCTACCTCGACGGTCGCTCGCGCACGCTGCAAACTGCGGTACCCGCGCGGGAGGCGACGGCGGCGTACGAAGCGGAAACCAGCCCTGGCCTGGTCTCTTTCACCGTCCGCTTCGACGAGCAGACCACGATGGTGGGTTACCCCAAGGCGCGGCTGTGGGTCGAGGCACAAGGTGCCGACGACATGGACCTCTTCGTCTTTGTCCAGAAGCTGAATGAGCAGGGGACGCCCCTCCAGGAATTCACCGTCCCCAACCACGGCGCGATGATCCATGACGTCACCGAGCGGGGAGCATCGATACTGCGGTACAAGGGTTCTAGCGGCAGGCTGCGCGTGTCGATGCGGCATCTAGACAAGACGCTGTCGACCGACGAAGTCCCCGCCCACAGTTTCGACCGAGTCGAGAAACTGACTCCAGGTGAGGTCGTTGAGGTCGAAATCGACTTGCTACCAATAGGATTGGTGTTTTATCCCGGCGAACAGCTTCGACTGATCATCAGCGCACAGAACCTGTTTGGCTCATGGATGCCAGGACTACGCGAATACACGCCGCAAAACAGCGGGCAACACGTCATCTATACCGGTGGATCCCACCCGTCGTATCTGCAACTGCCCATTACGACGGATCGATGAGCCCTGGAAAGAGAGAAGGTCTCAGCATGACGCCAGAAGAGCAGCGCGAGCTGGTTCAGAACCACTACGCACTCGGCGCCGCCGGCGACCACGCGGCGGCACGAGAACTGCTGACCGATGACTTCTCCATCACGATCCCGCCGTACATGCCGTTCGCCGGGATCTACCGGGGCAAGGACGCATTCCGTGAATTGATCCCGCTCGTGGTCGAAACGATAGCGGTGACCGGCATGGAGTTCGTGGCAACAACTGTTGGGGACGGTTATGCCGTCGAATTGGTCGAGTTTACCCTCGCCGATCATGACGGCCCCCCGGTTCAAGTCCTTGAGCTGAACCGGTTTCGGGGACATCATATCTGCGAATCCGCCCCTATTACTTCGATCCCGGCCCGATGATTGCCGTGGCCGCACGGCGCAAGGCGACCGAAAGTTCGCGCGACGGAGAGCGTCGGACATGAACGATCCAGATCTGCATACGAATTGGGGTCGGTGGGGTTACGACGATCAACTCGGCACGCTGAATCTCATTGACGCGCAGGCTCGGGCGCGCGCCGCCGCCGAGGTGCGCAGTGGACGCCATGTCAGTTTGGCGCGCGTGGTGAATCCGGTGCCGCTCTCCGGTGGTGGACCGGTCGGCGTCACCGCTGCCATGCCCGCCGCGGTCATGCAGACGATGAACTTCACTGGTACGCCGCCGATGGCGATCACCGACTCGTTGTTGATCAACACCCACAATGCGGGCTTGACCCATATCGACGCGGTCTCGCACGTGCCGACCGGCGACAAGGTCTATCCCGGAGTGGCGCTGGGCGAGGCGGTGACCCCCGGCGGCATCCGACACGGATCGGCCGATGCGTTCGGCGCGGGGATCCTCACCCGTGGGGTGTTGCTGGACTTAGCGCCCGACCGAGGGCAGCTCGAGGCCGATGATCGGGTCGAGGCCGCCGACCTCGAAAACGCTTTAGAGCGCGCCGATGTCAGCCTGTACAGCGGTGATGCGGTGGTGGTGCGCGGCGGCTGGGACACCAATCGGCCGCTGGACGAGCCGGTCCCCGGACTGAGCCTGGGGGCGGTGGGCTGGCTGCACGACCACGGGGTCAGCCTCTACCTTGGCGATATCGGCGACGCGCGGCCGTGGTCCCCTCCATTGCCGGTACACCAAGGTGCGTTGGCGCAACTGGGTATGCCCTTGGTGG
>NZ_DASUHS010000047.1:0-22055 GCF_036273375.1 Mycobacterium sp.
TGGTACGCGGGATCCGGCAAGGCCGGCGCCGCGCATTTGACAGGTGAGGGCGTTCCCGGTCACGACCCGGGCGGCCAACGCGTCACCGACGGATCAGCCCTGAGGCGCATCAACGTTCACCGTTCACCGCGGGTTCATTGAATTCACCCTTCCGCCAAATGCATTCCGCCCGAGACGTCGACAGCCGCAATTGATACCAGTTGCGGGTAGGTTGGCCTAGACGCCACATCGCTGTGGAGTCCGGTGGGGCCGGTGGAAAAGGCGCGTGCCGGCGGTGCGCTGTAAGCCAGCTTCTCAACACGCCCGCCCGACTGTGCACTATCGGCGACAGCCAACGACTTATTGGGCGCGTTGACCCCACCCCGATACCCGTCCGCGGGCAGCCGAAACCTGAAGAGAACAACCTCTCATGACCCGCGAGCCGACACTAATTACGAGTAAAGTGAATCCTGGTTGACAGTCCAGCCGGCCCGGAACACGCCGCCCCCCTAGCGCAGAGCGATCGCTCGCAACCGAGCAATTCGGTATTTCCCACTTGAAAGTTCACATATGCAAACCCTTCTAAAGCGGACTGTCACCCAGCACGTCACGGCACGAGGGGTTATCTGTCTGAAACCGTCGACAGCTCAGGCGGTGGAACACCGGGTGCCGCTCAAGGGCGGTGCGATCTCTTACACCCAGGCCGGATCCGGGCCAGTGGTGCTACTCATCCATGGTCTCGGCGGCACACGCCGCACTTGGAAACACTTGATCCCCGGCTTGGCGCGGACCCACACGGTGATCGCACCCGACCTCCCGGGCCATGGCCTGTCCGACCCACCAGCCGCAGACTATTCGCTGGGCACGCATGCCTGCGCGATGCGTGATTTGCTGCTCACGCTGGGCCATCCTCGGGCGAGCATCGTCGGTCATAGCCTCGGGGGCGGTGTCGCGCTCCAACTTGCCTATCAGTTCCCGGAACGCATCGAGCGCGTCGTCCTGATTAGCAGCGGCGGCCTCGGTGCCGAAGTCACACCCATGCTGCGGGCAGCGACCCTGCCCGGAGCGGACATCGTCGTCGCCGGGCTCAGCACGATCCCGGCCGCGCTCACCCAGCGACTGTTCGGCGTCCTGCCGGCGTTGATCGGACACTCTGACGCTCGTGTGCTCGCCGACTTGCTGCGTGGGTTGACGGATGACCAGCAACGACGAGCATTCCTGCACACGGCGCGCACCGTCATCCACCGACGGGGTCAGACGGTCGGAGCCGGCCACCAGCTGGGCCTCCTGGGTGAAATCCCGCTGCTGGTCGCCTGGGGTATCAATGACAAAACCGTCGCCCCGCACCACCACCATGCTTTCGCCCAACGTGTCCCCCACGCAGTGACCGCGCAGATCCCGGACGCCGGGCACTATCCGCACGAAACCGCTTCGGCACAGCTGCTTTCGGCGATACAAACCTTCCTGGCCGCGACCCAGCCGTTCCGGTATATCGAGAGCCGGTGGGTGCAGCTCCTTTCCTCCGCCGAACCGGTTAAGACCCGCCACGCCGCGGCCGCCCCCCCACCCGGGCGTGTCCCTTTCTCCGAGAATCAGGTGCAACAGTAATGGCCATCGCAGACGTAGCCGAATACGCTCATCTGAGCAGCGCGGACGTCGAGGCACTGACCGCCGAACTGGACGCCATCCGTCTCGACGTCGAGGAATCGCGCGGCACGAACGATAGGGCTTACATCCAGCGCACCATCGTTTTTCAGCGTTGTCTCGACCTCGCCGCCCGGGTCGCGATCGGCGCCATCCGAACCAGAACGGGTTGGATACTGGGAACGCTCGCCCTAGCCGCGGCAAAGAGCATCGAGAACATGGAACTGGGCCACAATATCAGCCACGGCCAATGGGATTGGATGAATGACCCCGAAATCCACTCCACCACTTGGGAATGGGACATGGCGGGGCCGTCCTCACATTGGAGGTACTCCCACAACTATCGCCATCACGTCTTCACTAATGTTGTCGGCGTCGACGACGACCTCGGGTACGGCATTATGCGGGTCACCCGGGACCAACAGTGGAAACCCAGCCATCTGGTGCAGCCGCTGCGGCATCTGGTGCTGGCAATCGTTTTCGAATGGGGTATCGCACTGCACGGCTTGCATTCCGAACGAGATCGCGCGCAGACTGACACTGAAAAATCTGCTTGTGCCCGGGATCTGAGCCGGAAAATTGTGCGTCAGGCGTCCAAAGACTACTTGTTGTTCCCGGCGCTCGCAGGGCGGCGCTGGCGGCGCGTCCTAGTCGGGAATGCGATGGCCAACCTACTACGCAATCTGTGGGCATATGCGGTGATCTGCTGCGGCCACTTCGCCGACGGAGCCGAGAAGTTCACGCCTGAGAGCCTGGACGGTGAAACTAAGCCGCAGTGGTATCTGCGACAAATGTTGGGCAGCGCTAACTTTCATGCGGGACCAATACTTGCGTTCATGAGTGGAAACCTCTGCTATCAGATCGAACACCATCTCTTCCCTGATCTGCCCAGCAATCGCTACGCTCAAATTGCGAAGCGGGTGCAGGCGCTGTGTGCGGCATACGGCGTGCCTTACACCACCGGGTCGCTGCCTCGCCAATACCTGCTGGTGCTGCGGACAATCCTCAAACTGGCTCTCCCGGACCCGTTTCTGTGCGCAACCTCCGCTGACCTTCCCGAGACCGCTTCGGAGAAGAGATTTCGCCGCCTCACGAAAAAGCCAGCGCGAACAGGCATTTGGAACCCATTGCGCCGCGGCGCGGACTGGACACGGCGAACCGCAGCCGCAACAACCATGAACCAACCACACTTTACCGCGCAGCAGAGTCGCCGAGAACGCTCGATGACAACCACCACCTGAGTCGCCGCGACCCAGCTGGCCCCGTCCGGGGCCTGCCCTTATAGCTTGTCGAGTCGAGGAAAAAGTATTTCCTGCGCCAAGAGCTGCAGGGCGGCTGCGATCGGAATGGCAACCAGAGCTCCGACAATCCCGAGCAACGAGCCGCCGACCAAGGCGGCCACCACGGTCATGAGCGCCGACACATTGACCGCTCGGCCGATGATCTTGGGCACCAAGAGATAGTCCTCGGCGAGCCGGAACACCACGAAGAACACAGCGGTTCCGATACACACCGGAAGCGACACGGTGAGCGCGACCGCGGCGACGACCACACCGGCGATGGTCGACCCGACTACGGGGATCAAGTCGAAGACGGCCACAAAGATACCCAGCAGCAGCGGGTAGGGAACCGAGAAGGCGGTCAGCCAAATGAAGGTGGCGACCCCGGCGATGATCGAAATCAACCCGTTGCCAAGGACGTAGGCGCCCACCTTGGCGAAGACCTCGTCGCCGATGAGGATGGCGCGGGGGCGCCGACTGTGTGGCACCAGCCGGTACAGGGTGGTCCGGATACGGGGCATGTCGACCAGGAAGTAAACCGTCAACACCGCGACTATGAGTATGTCGGCTACTGCTTCGAAGACGGCGGTTCCCGCACTGACCACATTGTTGAGGATCGACCCCCCCGAGCCGTTGACGGCGTCGGTGATCCGCTGCTGCAGGTGGAAGCGATCGTTGAGCCTGCCGACCGCAGAGGAGTGATCTTGGGCATGCTGAATATATTGCGGCGCTTGGTGTATCAGCTCGCCCGCCTGTTGGGCGAGCGGGGGAATCGCGGCGCCCACGAAGGCGCCCAGCAGTGTCAGGAAGATGGCAAACACCAGCGTGGTCGCCGCCCACCGCGGCAGCTTGTGGTTGACGAACCAGGAGGCGGCCGGTTCAAGGCCGAGCGCGAGAAAGAACGCGACACCGATGAGTATCAGAATCGAGGACATGGATTCCAGGACACGCACCGCTCCGTAGGTGACCGCGACACCGGCGGCCGCTGCCATCCCGACGAAGAAGGGGGATCGCCGATCGAAGCGGCGCCCGGGCCGGCCGAGTGGCTGCTCGTCGGAACTCATCTCGGCGGCCGCCGTTTCCGCCTCGGCGACGCGACCCTCCTCTGGGTGCGGTTGGGCGACCAGATCGCGATCGACCTGGGCGTCTCGCCCCTCGGTGAGGAGGTCGTTGTCAACTCTGGCCATCTGACCCCTCCGCTAATCGGTCCGCGGAGCAAAATCCGCATTCTCCGGAGTACCCGCTTCCCGAGCCGCGAACAGGTGGCTTTCGACCGGGCGCTCGTCCTCTCCATGCCTTCCGGTTATCGGGGTATTGATCAACGGAAGCAGGAGATTTCGGATGTCCGACCTGTTCCCACTGCAAGGTAATCGCCGCATTGGGGCGATGGCGTCGCAACCCTGCGTGCGTTGAGATCACCATCGCAGACCGGGATCGAGATCGCCGACACGAGACACTGCTTTATCGGTGCGTTGGCGGTCGGGGCTGGACTGCACCAGGGCGTGGGATCGAGCCGCCGTTTCGCTACCGCCGCCGCGCCCGATTGTTAACGCGACGCCCGGTGACACCTAGGTAGATGGCGATGAAAATACACGCCAATACGGTGCCAACCAGGAAAGGAATGACCTTGAATCCGCCATTTTGGTTGGAGTACCCCAGTTTGTAGGACACCCACGTCCCAAGGAACGCCCCGAGCGCACCCAGGATCACGGTCATCACGACACCGATGTTCTGCCTGCCCGGCATGATCAGCCTGGCCAATCCGCCCACCAGAAATCCGATGACGACGGCACCAACAATTGTCCCGATCATTTGATCTCCTTAGCCATTAAGGCTCGCGCTAATAACGACGGGATACCCGAATTTGTCTCGTTAACCCCGCTGATCCGCACTAAGGCGAGACGCTGAAATGAAGTGTCGAAACGCACGAACTGTCGCGTTCTTGTGCTCTACTGGCGCACCTCACCGCATCCGCGTTGCCGAACAGCTGCAGTAGTACCGCTGCGACGCGACTTGGTCATGGATCAGGCCGTAGACCAGCGCAAACGCCCGAGCAGGTGATTGAGCCGGGATTCGAGTTCGGCGCTGCTGCGCATAAGCGAAGATTCGACGGGCCAAGAGTCATAACTCGCTGACATCGCTTTCGGCCGCCGACCGTCTGAAGGTGAACGACACTATGACGTTTGCTGCGACGATTCAATCCGCATTCCACGGTTTGACGCGCCGCTACCTGGCTATTCTCAGTTCTGTCATGACGCGTCGAGCGGGCCAGCCCGACGAGCAAGAATCAGATTCGCCGACGGCCGGGCCCCGGAATCGCTTGCACCGCAACCACAGGATGGTGGCCGGTGCCAAAATGCTGGCCGCGGCGGTATCGCTGGTGCTGGTGGCCGCCATCGGCATGGCCTGGCACGCCTATCGCAGCGCCTCAGCGGGCATCACCAAATCCGACGCATTGGCCGGTGAACCGGCGCCGACCGGAAGCGACCAGAACATCCTGATCATGGGCCTGGATAGCCGCCGCGACCAGCACGGGCAGCCGCTGCCACCCGACATCTATGACGCGCTGCACGCAGGCAATGAGGATTCCGCTGACGGCGATTCCGACGCGCTCATCGTGGTGCACCTACCCGCCGGCGACGGTCCGGCCACTGCGATCTCAATCCCCCGCGACGACTACGTCGATCTGGCCGGATGCCCGACCACGGATTGCCGCGGCAAGATCAAGGAGGCCTACAGCTTCGCCTACCAGCGCGTGATGGCCGGCCACGGCTCTGCCGGCTCGCAGCCGAATCCGACCCCGCTTCAAGGGCAAGACTCCACCACTAAAGAACAGTCGGCACGGGAGGCGGGCCGCAAAGCCGAAATCAGCACTGTCAAGACTCTTCTGCAAATTCCGATCGATCACTTCATCGAAGTCACCCTGGCCGGGTTCTTCCAAATCGCGCGGGTAGTCGAACCGATTACCGTGTGCCTCAACGCGGATACTTCGGATCGTTACTACTCCGGCGCGGACTTTCACCGAGGCATGCAACAGATCGACGCAACTCAGGCGCTGGCCTTCGTTCGGCAACGGCGCGACCCCAACGACGCGGCATTCACCGACCTCGACCGAAACCGGCGCCAGCAGGCCTTCATCGTCTCGGTGGTCAGTGCGATGCGCGGCGGTGGGACGTTGTCGAACCCCGCCAAACTGCATGCCCTGTTGGGCGTCGCCAAGCAAAACGTCGCCGTCGACGCCGGTTTCGACTTTGACGATTTCGTTCGTAACGCGTTGGAATTCCCCAACAGACCAGTGGTGCTGTACACGCTGCCGGTCACCAGCTTCGGCGAAATCTCGAACGGCGCCTACGTCAACTTTATCGACATACCCACCATCCGCTCCCTCGTGCACAACCTGGTGGGCGCCGATTCGTCGACAACACCGTCGACCAGCAGCCCCACCACGGCAGCGCAACCTGACAGCGGCGCGCAGAGCGCCCTCGGCAGCGTCGCGCTCGACGTCGTCAACGCCTCGGGCCGACAAGGCGAGGCGGCAAATGTCCAAATGCTTTTAGCGACTGGAAGATTCGGTGAAGGGACCGTCAGCACCGCCGACTCCACCATCGCGACGAGCACCATCACCTACGGACCCGGTGCGAAGATAGCGGCAACTGAGCTCGCCGACCAGTTCGACATAACGGCGACCGCATCCGAGGACATGGCCCGCGACACGGTGCGGTTAACCGTCGGAACCGATTTCTCCCGGTTCGACCACCACCGCAACTACACGTCAGAATCGCCCACCGCAACGTCCACGGCGCCCGTCACCACGGTGCCGGCCACCGGCGCCGGCACGCAAGAACCCGCCGTTACCAACCTCTCGCGCATGACCGCCGACGGCATTCCTTGCGTGAAATGACAAGAAGCTAAGGTGTTTCCGCGGGTCGGGTGTCGAGACCGTGGTCGATGGCGCGGCGCCGTTAGAGGTGCAACGCCTGCGCCGCCGCCGTAGCCACGGCGCCCCTGAGGTTCGAGATCGGCGGGCTGCCCCGCAGGTGGATCGAGTTCGAGAGCAGGATGACGTAGGTATTTGAACCTGGATCCATCCACAGCGTGGTTCCGGTAAACCCGGTGTTGCCAAAGCTGCCGACGGGAAAGACCTTCCCGCGCGGCCTGGAGTAGGCCGTGTCGATGTCCCAGCCAAAGCCAAACAGGCTTTGCCCCGCGATCGCCGGATACTTCGGAGTGTGAGCTTCTCGAGCGGCACGGTTTGCCGCTTCAACTTGTTCGGCGGTATGGCCGGGCTGCTGAGGAGTCGTCATTAGCTCGAGAGTTTCTGGCCGCAAGGGAAACTCACTCGGGCGGTCGGCCAGCCGATCAAGCAGCGCCTGCGCAAAGACGCTGACATCGTGCGCCGTCGAGAACAGGCCCGCATTGCCTGCCACTCCCCCCATGCGGCGCGCCGTCGGGTCATGCACCGTACCCCGAAGCAGGGCATAGAAATCCGGATTCTTGCTGGGGTCGTCTCTGCTTTCCTCGTCACGCGCCGTTGGTGCGATGCGCGGCAGAAGGCTGGTGTTCCATGTCCCCGGGGGACAGGTCATCGGTTCACCCACCGTCGGCGCGGGGGCCCAGGCAACCGCCGCCCCTCGCACCACGTGTGGGCCACAGGCTTTGACCGCAGGAAGGTAGCGGGTCAATTGCAGGCCAAGCGGCGCAAACACATTGCGTTGGACGTACGTGTCTTCAGCCTCGCCCGTGGTCTTTTCGAGCAGCGCGCCCAGCAGGATGTAGTTGATGTCGGAATATCGGAAAAGCTCACCCGGACCTGACTGCAGCGGCGTGGTGAGCGCGCGACGAAGGCCTTCCGCTTTGTCGGGTCCGCCCAGCCCCCAGGGATCTTGAAGGCTGACGTCGATCCCTTCGCCGGAAAAGTTGGTTAGCAACATGCGAACCGTGACCCTGGCCCGCCGTGGATCGTTCGTCGTATTGAAGTCGGGCAGATATTTCTGCACCGGATCGTCGAACGCGACCTTGCCCTGTTCGTAGAGCTGCATGACGGCGACCGCCGTTGCAAGGCACTTCGTCAATGACGCCATGTCGAAGATCGTGTCCTCGGTCATCGGCTCCGCGGGTGCGGGCGACCCGTCCAGCCCCGGTTCGCCCGTCAGTTTGCGCGACCCGTACGCCTGGTGGAAGACGACGTTGCCGCCGTGCCCGACCACCACCACGCCACCCGGCAGCCCGTCTGCCGCGATCGCGTCGTTCATCAGCTTGGAGATGGTCGCGAAGTCGGGTCCGGGAGCCGCGGCGGGCGCCGGCGCGGACGGCTGCGCCGGCTGCTGTGGGCGCTCGGCTACCGGTGTGTGTGCCGTAAAGACCCAGGGTGAGGCCGCGATGAGGGCGAGCAACACAATTGCGAGCACAACCGTCTTGCGCAGCGCGGCTGGCCGGGACTTCCACCTGCCACTGACTACCGGCATACGGCAAGGGTAAGTCGACGGCCTGTCCGCATCCACTACGCCTTCGGTTTCGGCGCAAAGCGGCTGTTGCGCAGTAGTTTAGAAGTGGCTTGCAGTAGCGTTGACGCCGGAGTTGTCTCGCGACACCCGGTCGCGGCGGTCTCGTCGGTATGGAGCAAGCGGTGAGGATTCATCCCCCTTGATGTCCGCCAAGCGATGGGTTGCGGTGCTGGCGGGCACGATGGCCGCCACGCTCACAGCGACACAATGCACCGCCGCGTCGCCACCCCCTGCGGCCAGGTCATCGTCCGCCGCGTCGTCGGCGGGCCCGTCATCGGCACCCGCCGGTAGCAACGTTCGGCCGGTCACCGCCGCGGAGCTCGGCGCGAGCTGGCGGCCGGGTTGCCCCGTGGAGCCCGCACAACTACGACGAGTCGAGGTTGACCACATCGGTTTCGATGGCCGGATGCATCGCGGCGAACTGATCGTGCATCAGGATTTGGCGCCGGAGGTCATCACGGTCTTCGCTCAGCTCTACCGACTTGGCTTTCCCATCGAGAAGATCCGAACGCCCGACCACTATCCGGCCGCCGACGATGAGCTCTCCATGCAGGACAACAACACGTCGGCGTTCAATTGTCGAGGCATCCCGGGAAGCGATCACTGGTCTCAACACGCCTATGGTCGGGCTATCGACCTCAATCCACGTCTCAACCCGTGCGTCTATGCCACTGGCGCCTTCCAGCCGCAAAACGCGGCGGACTACCTGGACCGCAGCCAAACCGAGCCAGGACTCCTACACGACGGGGACCCCGCGGTGCGCGTCTTCACGGACCGCGGGTGGCGGTGGGGCGGTAACTGGACGGCGCCCATCGATTATCAGCATTTCGAGCTGTCCTGAACCGGGACTCTGTAAGAATGCACGGATATGTCGCGCTCATTCGACGTCTCGACCGAGTCACCCGCCAGTGTCGAACAAATCCATGCCGCATTCGGTCGCGAAGACTATTGGCTGGCCCGCATCGCCGATGCCAGCAACATCACATTGGATTCGCTGGTGGTCGACGCCGACGACACGGTGACAGTGCAGACAAGCCAGCATTTCGGTCGTCAACTGTTACCCGGGCTGGTCACCAAACTCGTCAAAGGTGACCTCAAGCTCGTGCATACCGAGACATGGCGACGGGACGGTCACCGCCGGGTGCGTGGGCAAGCCAGCGTCAAGGCGTCCGGTGGATTGGGGTCTGGTCATATGGAAACCTGGCTGGCACCGACGGATGACGGCGGTTGCCAACTGCGCTCCGCCGTGCGCGTGGAAGTAAAAATCCCTTTGCTGGGCGGCAAACTCGAGAAATCCATCGGATCCGATTTGACCCAGGGCATTCCGGAGATACTGCGCTTCACCACCACGTGGATCACCGAAAACGAGGCATAATTCGTCGATCACGTCCCGACGTGTTCCGAGTCCGAACTTTCGACGCATATGTCGAGCACTTCGGCATGGTCCCGGCGAGTACCGTCGAGCAGTCGGCTAGACGCGGGCCGGCATCCTGTCCCAGCCACGCACCGCTGACGACGAGGAAAACACCGCGGCATCGACGTCGACTTCCCAGTCGGGAAACCGATTCATGATCTCGTCCAGCGCAATTCGACCCTCGATCCGCGCGAGCGCGTTGCCGAGGCAGTAATGGGCCCCCACCCCGAACGTCAGATGTTGGCGTACAGATCGTCGGCGGTCCGGAGGGTCATCGGATTCCTGTCTACTGCGTCCGCGCATCCGCACCGAAAGTATCGCGGTGCAATTCGATCAAGGCGTGGAGTTGCTCGAGATAGTGCTGCAACGAATGGTGAACGAAGCGGGCCGACAGGGTGGTAGTGCCGCCGCCGGCCAATTCCCGCAGCGTGTCTTGCGTCGCTTCGGGTTTTCCGGCGGGGTCGAGAGGTTGTTCGGCGGGCATCACCACCTCGAAATCCGGCGGTAGCTCGAACTGCGCCAGCCACTTTGCAGCGGTCTGGATCGACACGTAGTACGGGCACCAACCGTCCGCAAGGCTGACCGCGCGTCGCAACGAACGTCGTGTGCGCCCGCCGACCCAGATCGGCATGTGTGGCTGTACCGCACAGGGATCCACTGTCAGGCCGCGGAACGAGTAGAACTCACCTCGATACGCCGGCTCGTTGGTCGGTAGGGCCGCTCGCAGCGCCCTCAGGGTGTCGTCGCCGCGGGCGCCGCGGTCGTTGAAAGGCACACCGAGCAGGTCGAACTCCTCCTTGAGCGATCCGACGCCGACACCGAGGATCACCCGCCCTCCGCTGACGTGATCGAGTGTGCCGTAACGCTTTACGATCGCCAACGGATGGTGGTATCCCAACACCAAGGTCATGGTGGCGAGGCGAATCCGCTTCGTGCGCGCCGAGACATAACCGAACGTGGCCAGTGGATCCCAGTAGCGAGCTCCGCGACGACTGGATTCAGTCGAGGGCATGCCGATGTGCTCGCTGCAGGTCATGTGGTGGTAGCCGAGCCGATCCGCAACCTCCGCGGCCCGGCCGATGTCCTCGATGCCGGCGTCCTTCTCCCACTGCAGCGGTGCCCCCGCGACATTGGTGACGACCGGGGTGGCGATACCGAGTTTCACTGCAGGGGCTCTTCACCCGCGAGAATCGTTCGGTGCATGAGGCGGCCGCTGTCGACCGGATACGGCAACACCCTGTGCATGGTCCCGGTGTTGTCCCAGATCAGCAGATCACTCGGCTGCCACTGATGCTGGTAGACGTATTGCGGCTGGGTGGCCCAATCACGAAGCCGGGCAAGCAAAGCACGGCTCTCCTCTACCGGCAGGCCGATCACGTAATCCGACGTTGCGCCCAAGAGCAAGGATTTGCGGCCGGATTGATGGGTCCACACGATCGGGCACGCCTTGGTGGGCGACTTCTGCCAGAATGAAACCTCGTCATAACTCATCTCCGGGGTGACGTAATACTGCGAGCGCTCCGCGCTGTGCACCACCTGAAGCTGCGCTATCGCTTCCTTATCGGCATCCGGAAGGTCCTCGTAGGCCGCGTACGTATTGCAGAATTCGGTCTGCCCTCCGATCTCGGAGAGCTGCACTGCTCGCAGCAGCGTAGCCAGGTTCGGTAGCGGCTGCAGGGAGCCGTCGAAGTGCCAAAACATCGAACCTTGAAGATATTTGGCGCGCTGATTCACCTTCTCGTCGAGGGAGATCTTGTTGATGCCGCCCTGGCCCTCGTTGGCGACCAGCGCGCCGAGGGTCTTGGCAATGGCGATCTGCTGCTCGTCGCCAATGTCCAGCCCGCGGAAGAACACCACACCACGCTGCTCGAGGACCTCACGAATCGTCGAAGTCTCGCGCCCGCTCAACAACGTGTCGAGGTCGGTTCTGATTTCGCTGCCGATTCTCGGGGTGAGGTCGACGACTTCCAGCTGCGCAGAGGTGAGGCCCATGGTTTCAGCTGACTCTCGTGAGAATGGTGTTGGCCGAATGCTTTACCCGCGGCTGCTTCCACAGCTCGACGGCCAACGAGACGGTGATCAGTGAGTAGAGCAGGTTGCGCAGATTGACGACGTCATCGGGCAGCGGCTCGGAGTAGTCGAACTTGTCGATGTAGGCGACGGCTTCCTCGGCACGTGGAAACACCTCGTCGTAGAATGCCCGGATTTCGTCCATCGAGCTGTTGACGCGTTTGACGTAGCGCTCATGACCGTCCTCGATCGCCCACTCGGGCACCAAGTGCTCGAGTGGCGAAAACTCGCTCGGCAGAACAGTACTCATCGCAAGCCTGCCTTGGCCGCTTCGCCGGCCTCAACGTAGTCGCCGACCACCTTGTGCAGATGACGCAGCAGGATCTCTTCGTCATTCATCGTGAAATGTGTCAGGACACCGCTGTTGAGCATTGCCTGTAGACCCTCGGAGGGACTCGCGTCTTCGAGGATGATGTCGTTGAGGAAGGTCACGGTGAGTTCCTGGCCGAGTCGCTCCTTATGCGTCTTCGGCGGCTGATAGAACATCTCGACCTCGAACACGTGCGAGTGCGGGCCTGTGGGCCAGTGGGCGTGGGTGGTGAATCCGGATGCGCCGAAGATGATGACGAAGTTGGGGAAGAACTGGAACGAGTCGAAGCCGTACTTCTCCGACCGCGTCGGATTGATCCCCGGGGGCATCGGCCCTCGGTCGCCCTTTTTGTTCCAGGGACCCGCGGCGCTGGCTTCCATCACGCACTCGATCGGCTTGGAATAGGGCGTCTTTTGCGAGGGCTCACCGGAGAACGAGAACATCCGATGCGGACCGCTGAGTTGATAGGCCAGCGCGTCGGTGAACGGGTTCGGCTGGTCGAACGCATCTCTGGCTTCGGCGGTGACAGCGCCGAAGGACGACGCGTGCAGATACGGCCCGTGGTAACTCTCGGCGAAGCTGTCGACGAAGATCTTCCAGTTGCACTGCAGCTCTGCCGAGAATTTGTAAACCTGATGCGGGCCGTCAAACGGATAGCCCTCGATGCCGTGGGCCAGTTCGCCGAGGAAGAAACGCAGCGGCTCGGTGTTGTTGGGGTTGAGGTTGATGAAGATGAAGCCTTCCCACACCTCGCACTGCACCGCCGGCACCTGGCAGCTGTCGGCGTCGAAGTCCAGCAGCAGATCCTTGCGTGTGGCCGAGTGCAGCGAGCCGTCCAGTTTGTAGCGCCAGCCATGGAAGCGGCAGTACAACAACGAAGCGCGCCCAGACACCTCCTGGAACGGGTCGTCTTCCCACAACATCTTGTTGCCGCGGTGCGGGCAGATGTTGTGGAAGGCGCGGATCACCTGGTCCTTGCCGCGCACGATGATGATCGAGGTGTTCAGGAACTTGAACTCGCGGGTGAAGTAGCTGCCCGAGCGCGGGAGACGTTCGACTCGCCCGACGTACAGCCAGGTCTTCTTGAAGACGTGCTCGCGTTCTTTCTCGTAGAACTCTTCGGACACACAATCTTCGAGCGACACCGCGCCACGGCCGAGTTCGGGATAAGCGTCGGTCCAGTGCCCGCTAGGGGGCTTGGCGACGGCGACGGGCTGGTTCATCCCCGAATACCTCCTACGTGGTGCGGCCGACGCTAGCAGCTGTGGGAACCCCCAATAAGGGCTACGAACGCAACACCCTGTTGCATACTTGGAACACCGCTCATGGAACAAAATCTGCCCTTTGACCTCAATGCCCTGCTGGTATTCGGCAAGGTGGTGGACTGCCGCAGCATTTCAAAGGCGGCGACGGCGCTGGGCATGCCCAAGTCCACGGTGAGCCGCAAGCTGACCAAGCTGGAATCCGACCTGGGCATCAAGCTGCTACGGAAGAACACCCATCAGCTGACGGTCACCGACATCGGCGAGCAGATCTACGACCACGCGATGAACATCTTGACCGAGGCCAACGGCGTCCGGGCCCTGGTGGAGGGCAGCAGGCAGGAACCTCAGGGTGAACTGCGGGTCGCGATACCGGTGAGTCTGGGCATCGACTACGCATCCCGCGTCGGCGCCACCTTTCTTCAGCGTTACCCGAACTCGCGCTTGGACATCCGGTTGGTCGACAACATGGTCGACCCGATCAAGGACGGTTATGACGTCGTGTTCGGTCCCGGACCGCTACAGGATTCCACGCTGATCGCGCGCAAAGTCTTCGACCTGAACCTTTTCCTCTGCGCCTCGACCGATTTCGTGCGCCGGCTGAAAGATCCGATCACCGAGCCCGCGCAGGTGGACACTCTGCCGTTCATCGACTTCGGGTTCTGCGGACCGCAAAAGTTGGCGGTGACCAAACGTGACAGGCGACACGAGTTGTCGCCACGAGTACGCGCACGGGCCAACAACTTTCAGGTGTGCAAGGAGTACATCCTGCAGGGTCTCGGCATCGGCGCCATGCCCACGCAGATCATCTGCACCAAGGAATTGCACGACGGCACCATCGTGCCGATCCTTCCCGACTGGGCGGTCGAGCCTCTGGCCGTGCACATGATCTATCCCTTCGAGCTCTCCTTCTCCACCCTGATCAGCGCCTTCTATGAGACGGCCTGTCAGATCATCGTCGAGAACATCGCCCGAGCCGAGACCTAGAGTTCGGCCGAATTGAGAGACAATCGCCTCATGCCCAGTGAACCCGAATATCCGCCGGCCGCGCCAAAACCGAAGCGGGTGCACGTCACGCCCGAGGACGTGGAGAGGTTCGGCGACGAGGAGCAGGTGCGCGAGGCGTCAGACGAGCGCAGGCTGCGCGACGAACAACCGCCGCACCACCACTAACGCCGGGGGGCTTAGAAGACCGCACTGGAGAAGTGCGACGCCACTGAGTGACACTGGTAGCTATGAGTTTCGTGGAAAGCGTCTTCTCGCAGGTGCTACGAGTGCACGACACGGTCTATCAGAAGTCAAACGGCTGGATCGGTCACCGCACGCTGTGGATACCGAGCCTGCTACTGCATACCGTCGGCGCGAAGACCGGTGAACAACGTACGACGTCGCTGAGCTACGCCCGCGACGGCGACAACTATCTAGTGGTCGCGTCCAAGGGCGGTGCGCCCCAGGCTCCTGGCTGGTACCACAACCTGAAGGCCAATCCCGACGTCGAGATCAACGTCGGCCCAAGACGTTTCGCCGTCACCGCACGGCCGGTGCTGTCCGGCGATCCCGACTACCAGCGGCTATGGCAGATCGTCAACAAGAACAATCAAAACCGCTACAACGAATACCAAAGGAAGACGTCGCGCCCAATCCCCGTCGTCGTCCTGGCACCGAGGGGCTAGAACAGCCCGAAGTCGCGAACTCAGGTTGGGGCGTTAGCCTCTGGGCCGAGAGTGAAAACCCGCACCTCGGCCGACTTGCCCTTCAAAGCGTGCGCTCCCCGATCGAGGAGTCCGGGCGGTCGAGATGTCAGCGCGTCCGCGCACCGACCGGTGAGAAGGATGGCGTCGCCCGTGGTCTTGGTGAGCTGCTCGACGCGTGCGGCGACGTTGACCGCGTCACCGATCAGCGTGAACTCGAGCTTGCCACCGCCACCGATGGTGCCGGCGATCACTACGCCGGTGTTGATTCCAATCCCGATCCGAAGGGCACCACCGAATCGATCGTCGACGAGACGCTGAATCGAGACAGCAACGGACACCGCCGCGTCGGCGTGATCCGCAAGGTCGTTCGGGGCGCCGAACACGGCCAACGCTCCATCGCCGAGGAACTTGTTGACGTGCCCACCGGCGTCGACAACGGCGGGCACCACGATTTCAAACAGGGCGTTGAGCCGGGCGACCGTGTCCTCGGCGGAGTTCGCCTCGGCGAACGGCGTGAAGTCACGGATATCGACGAACAGCACCGTCACCTCGCGGCGCTCACCGGTGAACACGTCGTCGCCCTGCTGAAGCAACCGCGCGGCGAGAGCGGGATCGACGTAGGTGCCGAACGCGCCCTGAAGTCGTTGCCGCTCAGCCAAACCCGCCTGCATGCGATTGAACGACGCGGCCAGCGCACCGAGGTCGTCGTCGTGAACGACCGGTAGGCGCTGGCTGTAGTCGCCGGTACCAACGCGCTCGGCGCCTCGGGCAAGGTCGCGAATGGGTTGTAGTGACGGTGAGAATCCGAGGCCCACCGAGACCGGTACCGCGAAGAGAATCGTTAAGACGCCGCCGATCACCACGGACAGGATCGGGTTCTCGTCGACCGAATTGAGCACGGCCGCAAACAATGCGCCGCTGATGCCGTACGCAAACGCGACGGCAACCATGGACACGTTCGACCGCGCGGCGAAGGTCGGGTGAGAGCGTGGCAGCGAATCACCCAATCCGGTGTCACCGGCGAGCGCGACCCTGGCTGGGCGCCATGCCGCCTCCACGACGTTGTGATAAGCGACCAGCTGGACCGTCGTTCCGAGGACGGCGCCGAGAATCGCGTACTGGACCAGCCGTGACCACGTTGCTCCGGCCATCGCGCCGACGGACACCGACAGCGCGGCGGCCCAGACACCGGTTCCCCACACCGCCCGGAAAGTCGCCCCACGGGCGAACGAATAGGTGCCCTCGAGAGCGGTCGCTCGATCGACGTCGTGGCCCGCCGCCCACTGCTGCGCAGGGCGTGCCCATCGGCGCCCCGGAACGATCAGCATGCATACAAGTACCAGCACCGCACCGACGGTGACGACTGCCGCCTCAACGTATTGACCGGACTTCTCGAAAGCGACGATCGGGAACGATAAGAGGATGGCGTAGATCGGATAGGCAATGAGAAATCCGATCACGCCACACGGCCACGTATATCGCGCCCCGTACCGATCCCACGCCCACTGCCAGATGCGGTCCATGCCCGGAGGTTAAAGGTCCAGCGGCCGCGATGCGCCGAAAAGGGCTGCATCTCTACGGCCCTTCTGTGTAGCGATGGCCGATAAGTAGGCGCTCAGCAGGCCCCGCCTGCGGTCGTCCGTGAGTCGGCTGCAGCATCGAGGCACGATGTCTCTCATGGTCGTCTACCGCGCGCCGATGCGATCCCGCAACGACGCCGTCGAGCCACAAGCCGCCATCGATCGCGCTCGCCGGATCGGCGTGTGCGGGTTCGGGCCATCCGTGAGTGGGCCGGCCGAACAGGAGCGGCTCGACCGTCGGGTCGCCCGATTCGCCGAGCTCGACGAAGGTTCGTTCGTGTGGACACGCGACACCCACGGGTGGTTCTGGTTGGGCCGCATCTCCGGGCCTTACTTCTACGACGCTGACGAGACCGCTGCAGCGGTGGATTTGGTGCACGTACGGCCCTGCGAGTGGGTGTCCATGCCGGTGCTGGAGCAACATGTGCCGGTCGCCGTCGTCGCCACATTCCGGCGGGGTGGACGGAACTTCCAGGAAATCCACCACCCCTCGATCGCCACGGAGACACAAACGATTTGGGACGCGCGGACAAATCAGCCGGCAGAGAACTAGAGCACGGCGGGAGCCCGCGCCGCCGAAGCAGCCATTGGTGGAGCTGCCGTACGTGTCGCGAGTAAGCCCTACCCGTCAACCTTCGACGGCGAACAGCGCCCACTCGCCCGCCACACCCTTGAGGGCGTGCGCGCCGCGAGCGGCAAAGCCAAGACCCGAACCGGCGACCAGGTCGACGACGATGCGCGAGACGAGCACCTCGCCCGCCCCGGCCGCCGCTGCCACACGCGCGGCGATGTGGACGGCGATGCCGCTGATGTCGTCGTCGCGCAACTCCACCTCACCCGTATGTACGCCCGCCCGCACCTCGAGGCCCAGGCTCCGCAGCACGTCGCGGATCGCCGCGGCACACCGGATCGCGCGGGCGGGCCCGTCGAACCGGGCGAGGAAGCCGTCGCCCGTCGTGTTGACCTCGCGGCCCTGGAAGCGTGCGAGCTGGCGCCGTACCTGGGCGTCGTGCCTGCCGAGCAGCTCCTTCCATCGCTGATCGCCAAGCTCGACCGCTCGCTTCGTGGAGTCGACGATGTCGGTAAACAGCACGGTGGCCAGGACGCGCTCGACCGCAGGCCGCGGGCGGACGCCGGTAAGGAACTCCTCGATCTCATCGAGCAGGGCGTCAGCGTCGCCCGTAAAGAACAGGTGGTCGGCGCCCTCGGTCTCGACGAACTTGGCCCCGCGGATGCGCTCGGCGAGGTAGCGACCCATCTCGCCGCTCACCATCCGGTCGTCGCGCCGGTGAAGCACGAGCGTCGGCGCCTGGATCGCGGGCAGCACGTCGCGGATGTCCAGCTGCGGATAGAGCGCGAAGATGTTGCGGACCATGCCCGGGCTGGCGGCCACCCGCTGCAGCCGCGCCCACCACCGCCGGAACTCCGCGTCGCCCCGCCGGCTCGGAGCCCATGCAGCCAGTCCGACGCCCTCACCCCAGCCTTCGGCACTCACCTCGACCAACGCCGACAGCTGCTCCTCGGTGACGCCGAGCGGGTAGTCGGTTGCTCGGAGCAGGCGGGAGAACGTGCCATATAGGGCAAGCGCATTCACGCGATCGGGATGGCCGGCGGCCGTCAGCATCGCCATCGTGCCACCCTCCGAAATGCCCAGGAGGTCGGCGCGTTCACATCCGGCCGCGTCCATGACGGCACGCAGGTCATCGACGGATTCTTCCAACGTCGGCGCGTGCATCACCGGATCCGAGAGGCCAGTGCCCCGCTTGTCAAAGGTGACGACGCGACGAAAGGACGCGAGCCGTGAGTAGAAGTGGACGACCGCCGGCTCCTCCCACATGATGTCGAGGTGTGAGATGAAGCCGGGCGCGACGACGAGGTCGGGCCCCTCTCCTGTCACCGAGTACGCGATGTTCAGGCCGCCGCTCTTGGCATAGTGGATGTCCGGCGGGACGTTCATGGTCGAACCTTACGCCTGCGTGGGCCACGTTAAGTCGTACCGGACGATCCGCCAACGACGGCGGCGCATCGAGGGCAATATTTGACGCGAATGTCTTCGTCAAAGCCTTATTTCCCGGTATCCAATTCTTTCCGATGGCAGGGATTTCGGGATCTGCGGTGCATCAAGTCCGGCTACAACGCGGCGACACAATCGATACCTCCAGCTACCCGCTAGACGCGGCTGCATCCGGCTCCGCGATTCATGCTCGGATGCGGGACGAGGCGGTAACTTTCCTCGCTTCAGAGTGGGTGGTTAGCCTGCCAAGTATGGTCACGTCGCCTGCCGCGCTCACCGCCGCGGAGCTGGAATTGCGGGACCAGGTACGCACATTCCTGGCCGAGGCGCTGCCCTGGGGCACGTTCGAACCTGGCCTCGGCATGAGCGCCGAGGTGAATCCGCAGTTCTCCGCCGCATTGGCCGGGCGTGGCTGGGTCGGCATGGCGGTGCCGGCCCGTTATGGCGGCCATGACGCCACCGCCGTCGACCGTTTCGTCGTTGTCGAAGAGCTGCTGCGCTGGGGCGCCCCGGTGGGGCATCACTGGGTGGCCGACCGGCAGATCGCGCAGGTGCTGGTGCGTTACGGCACCGAGGAACAGAAGAAATGGTTGTTGCCGCGAATTTGCCGGGGCGAGTTGTGTTTTTGCATCGGCATGAGCGAGCCGGACGCCGGAAGCGACCTCGCGTCGGTGCGGACGCGTGGCGTGCGAGACACGGACGGCTGGCGAGTATCGGGTGTCAAGGTATGGACGAGCAACGCCATGCGCGCCGACTTCATGATCGCGCTGTGCCGAACCGGTGATGGCGAACGGCACGTGGGTCTGAGCCGATTTCTGATCGACATGCGCAGCCCTGGCGTGACAGTCAAACCGATCCCCTTTCTGAACGGCAGCACCGACCACTTCGCCGAAGTGCTCCTGGACGGCGTGCTGGTGTCCGACGAGATGGTGATCGGCGAAATCGGGCAGGGTTGGGCGCAGAACGCCGACGAGTTGGCCTTCGAGCGCAGCGGCCCCGACCGCTGGATCTCGACCTTCCTGCTCGTTCAGGAATTCATCCGCGAAAACCGGGACCTGGCCGCCAGTCCCGAAGGGAGCCGGCTGATCGGCGAGCTCACGGCCCAGTACTGGGTGCTACGCCGGCTCTCGCTGACCGTCGCCAGGGCGATCGACGCCGGCGGTACCCCTGCGGCCGAGGCGGCGCTCATCAAAGAGATGGGCACCCGCTTCGAGCAAGACGTCGTGCGCGCGCTGCAGGAGTTATTGGACCGCGAGCTGGTGCGCGGCCCGGAACCGCCGTCGTTGTTCGAACGGTTGTTACGTCGCGCCGCGCTGGACGCGCCGTCATTCACCATCCGGGGCGGCACCACTGAGGTGTTGCGTTCGGTCGCCGCCAAAGGGCTGTCATGAGCGACGACCAGCTATATAGCGCTGCCGCCAAACTGTTTGCCACGCAAAGCCGTTGGGAGGACGTCGGCGAAGCCGAAGCCACCGGCTGGGCGCCAGAACTATGGCAAGCGATGCAGCAGAGCGGATTCAGCGACGTCCCCGTTCCCGAAGAGCTGGGCGGAGCCGGAGGCGGTGTTGCCGACGCGGTGCAGCTACTGCGTGCCGCCGGAGCGCATGCGGCACCCGTGCCCCTGGCCGAAGCCGGACTGGTCGGCGGGTGGCTATTGGCGTCTGCCGGTTTGACACTGCCCAAAGGTGTTCGCACGGTACTGCCGCCCGCCGCCACGCTCCGTCTCCGCGGTGGCCGCCTGTTCGGATCGGTGCCGGCAGTCGCGTGGGGTCGCCGGGCGGAGCATGTCATCGGACTCGTCGAAGGAGTCGTGGTGCTCGCGCCCGGACCGGCCGCCTCATCAGGAGGCCCGGCCGTCAGCCGCGGGGTAAATCTCGCCGAAGAACCTCGTGACACAGTGGTTTTCGACAGTGTGCCAGTAGCGGCGCGTGCCGACGCACCGGACGGGGTCACCGAACAATCGCTATGGGAACGCACCGCGCTAGGGCGTGCGGCGCTGATGGCCGGCGCGATAAGCGCGGTCGCCGCAATGACATTGCGCTACAGCGGCGAACGTGAGCAATTCGGACGCCCCATCGGTCGCTTCCAGGCCGTTCAAGCACATCTGGTGACCATCCACCAGCAGGCCGCACTGGTCGCGTCGGCCATCGACGGTGCCGTCGAAGCGGTCGAACTGGGCCGGGGCGGCTTCGAAATCGCTTGCGCCAAAATGCTTGCCGACCGGGCCGCGCAGCTGGTGACGGCGGCCGCCCACCAGACGCATGGCGCTATCGGTATGACGAAGGAGTATCCGTTGCATTATCTGACCCGTCGACTATGGTCCTGGCGCGACGAAGCCGGAGGGCATCACCGCTGGGCGCATCGACTCGGTGCGGCCCTCGTCGCCCGTGGCCCCGACGCCTTGTACCCAGCCATCCAGTCAGGGTCGGAGGTGGTGTCGTGAACCGACTGCAGCGCGAAGACGGGGTCACGCTGGCCTATCAGGTGCACAACCCGGACGCGCCGGGCTTGCCGCTCTTGCTCACACACGGGTTCGGCGCCACCGCGGGCATGTGGAACCCCAATATCGACGCCTTGAGCGTCGACCGACCGGTGATCGTCTGGGACCAGCGCGGCCACGGCAGCAGCGACGCACCCGACGACATGGAGCGCTACACCGAGCAGATCAGCGTCGCCGACATGGCGGCAATTCTCGACGCCGCGGGCGCCGATCGCGCTGTACTCGGCGGAATGTCCTTGGGCGGCTACCTATCCCTGGCCTTCCACCTCGTCCATCCGCAGCGCGTGGCCGCGCTGGTGCTGGTCGACACGGGACCGGGTTATCGCAACGACGTAGCACGCGACAAGTGGAACGCGTGGGTGGAACGACGCGCTCAAGAACTCGAGAAGGGCGAAGGGCGCGCCGACATCTCGACGGAAGTCGCTCAGGCGGTGCATGCGCATCCCGAGGGGCTGCCTCGCGCTGCCCGCGGTGTGATGGCCCAAAAGGACGCTCGCGTGATCACATCGCTCGACGGGATCACGGTCCCTACGTTGGTGGTCGTCGGCGCCCAAGACACCGACTTCCTGGCCCCGGCCGACTACATGCACCGCAAGATCTCCAATTCCCGCAAGGTAGTCATCGACAACGCGGGGCATGCGGCGAATATGGACCAGCCCGTGACATTCAATGCCGCCGTGCGCGAACTGTTGGAACAGCTATGACCACTGTCGATGTATCCATCGAATTCGTCGGGCACGTGGCCATGGTGGAGATCCACCGGCCCCCGAACAACTACTTCGACACGGCCTTGATCGCGCGCAT
>NZ_DASUHS010000048.1:0-4876 GCF_036273375.1 Mycobacterium sp.
TCGCCGAAACATCGCACCGGCCGTCGGTGTATGTCACCGCCTCTGGCGCGGGGTGCTACGGCGACACCGGGCGCCGAGTCATCGACGAGTCCGCGCCGTACGGCAATACCTTCCTGGCCGGGGTATGCCGCCTCTGGGAAGGCGCTGCTGACCCGGCGGTGGCCGCCGGCGTGCGAGTGGTCCACCTGCGCAGCGGCCCGGTGCTGGCGCCCACCGGTGATCTCATGAAGCGTTTGAAGCCAATCATCTGGCTCGGCCTCGGCGGCCCGCTGGGCTCCGGAGAGCAGTACCTCCCGTGGATCTCGCTCGCCGACCATGTCGCCGCGACCCGGTTCCTCTTGACGGCCGATGTGGCCGGCCCGGTGAACATGACGGGTCCGGATCCGGCCCGCAACGCCGAGGTCATCGGCACCATGGCTCGCCTGATGCATCGGCCCGCGGTGCTACCCGTTCCCGCCTTCGCCATCAGGACGGTGCTGGGCGGTATGAGCGAGGAGATTCTCATCGGCCAGCGCGCGATTCCGAAACGCCTGTTGGAGGCTGGGTTCGCCTTCCAACATCCGACCCTGGAGGCGGCATTGCGCGCCGCGCTGACCAACCAGTCACCCGGTTAGCTGGCTGGCGGTCAGCCGGGTAGCTGGCCGGCGATGCGGTATTGCCCGGCGACCTGGGCGAGTTCAACACGCAGTCCGGTCGGCCCGGCACCGGCCGCGTGACCACGGACGACGCCAGTGCAGCGCAAGGTCGACGGCGCGAGCCGCGCCGTCGCCCGGATACTCCACCGTCCAGCCGACCGGCTTGACGCCTGCACGTTGCGGAACTCCGTGTGAGCGCCCACCAACCCACATCCGACGGGTACGAGCCGTCGCAGCCGGACAGAATCCTCGTCCAACAAGGGCCCGGGAACGTACACCCGGGCGAGTAGCCCCACGTCGCGGCGGGCAAAGGCTCGCTCGCGAAGGTCGTCCAGCCGGCGCAAGACATCGGCCGGCGAGGGCGAGTTGCTCGACTGCGGCGAGACACTCGGGGCGACTGTCGGTCGACGAGCAGCGTCCGTGGGCAGGCGGGCAGCGTCCGTAGGCCGGCGGGCAGCATCCGCTGAGCTGGGCCGACTGGACCACAGCAGCCCTCCGCCGAGCGCGATAGCGCCGACGACGAGAGCGATGATCCCGAGCCGGAACGAACGTCGCACTGACGCTGCGGACGATGCCCGATCGAGAAACCGGCGGAAGCGTCCGGGCGGCGGCGGCAAGGTCGGCCGGGCCGACGCTCTGACCCGATGGGTTAGCGCGCCCTCGTGCCCGGGTGTCGCGGGGGCCGGGCCGGGACGGTCGAACGCCGGCCGGTCGGGATCGGGGACTGCCCTGCGGCCCAACCGGCGCCGGGCCATCGCCCGATGCGCGCCCGGCGGTCGAGAGCTAGCCGACACTCGACCGGCCGTAGCTCGGCCTGTTCCAGGCGTCGTTATAGCCCGGCGACCAGCACTCAGCTCGACGGGCATGGGCGCCGCGCTGTGCCGTAGATCAAGTGCGAACTCCGCCGCGGTACACCGCAGGTGTGGCTCAGCCACCAATGCCTGCTCGAGTACCGCGACTACCGGTGGCGGCAGTACGGCAAGCCGTTCCCGCAGGTGACCGAGATCCCCGGCTGCGGCGTCGGCGAGGATTCCTGCCGTTGTCGTCCCGCGCCATACCGGGGACCCGGTCAGGGCCCGCATGGCGATCGCGCCGAGCATGAAGACGTCGCTGCTCGGCCCTGGAACGAAACCGCGCGCGACGGCGGGGTCGATGTACTCCGGCGTACAGCGAACGGCAACGGAGTCGCCGACGATCCGTGCCACACCAAGATCGCCCAGCATCGGCAACCCGATCGACGTGAACAAGACGTTCCCGGGCGTGACATCCCCGTGTAGCACGCCACGCTGATGCGCGTAGGCCAGCGCGGCACCGATTGGCGCCAGCGCCGTGACGACTTCGCCGACGGCGAGCCGGCTGCGCCGCGCGAGCATGTCGGCGAGCGATCCCCCATCGGCGAGATCGAGCACCAGGACGGCGGCCTCCGGCGTGGGAATCAGAGCGTGCAGGCGAACCAGGTGCGGGTGATCCAAGGCGGTCAGCAATGCCGCCTCGGTTCGCGCCGCGCGCAGCGCGTCCGGCTCAGTCAGCGCGACCCGTTTGAGGGCCACCCGCTCGCCCGTCGCAGCGATGCGGGCAGCCCACACCTCGCTGGAGTTACCCGATCCGAGCAGCTCACCGACGACGAACCCGGGGAGCTGCCATGGTGCACCGCCCATGGCCACGCAGGCTAGGCGCAGGCGTCGTCGCCCGTCGCCGGTTATCCACAGGCTGCCCGAGGCCGGATGATCCTGGACCGGTCGACCCTTTTCGGGGATGAGCCCAAGATCATCGGCATGGGGTGAGGCGGGTCAGCACTGCTCTAGTCAACGACGCTGGCGAGTTGCGGCGGAGGCTCCGTCGGCGCGTTCGGCGAGTCGACCTTGGCGAGCCGGGATGGCCACCAGATCGGTTTGCCGATGTCGTAGCTGAGCGCCGGGACGAGGATCGACCGCACCAGGATGGTGTCAAGGAGCACACCAAAGGCGACCGCGAACCCGATCTCAGCCAAGAACACCAGCGGCAGCACTCCGAGAACCGTGAAGGTAGCCGCTAGCACGACGCCGGCGGAGGTGATAACACCGCCCGTCACCGCCAGGCCCCGAACGATGCCCTCCCGAGTTCCGAATTTCAGCGTCTCCTCACGCACGCGCGTCATCAGGAAGATGTTGTAGTCGATGCCGAGGGCAACCAGGAACACGAAGGCGAACAAAGGTAATGCTGGGTCGGCGTTGTCGAATCCGAAGATGTGATTGAACACGAACGCGCTGACGCCGAGCGTGGCCGCGAACGAAAGCACGACCGTCAAGATGAGCAGGATCGGCGCGACTAGTGCTCGGAGCAGTACCGCGAGCACGACAAGGATCACACCCAGGACGATCGGGATGATCAGATCGCGGTCGTGCTCTGACGCCTTCTTCGTGTCGTACTGAATGGCAGCCTGACCGCCGACGATCGCGTCCGCACCCGGCACCGCGTGGACCGCCGTCCGGAGGTCCTGAATGACCTTGGCCGCCTGGGGGGTGTCGTATCGGTAGTTCATGATCGCGTCGATGGGTAGTCGACCGTCGACCTCAGCCACCTGCAGCGCCTCGGGTGCACAGCCCTGCCCGAGCGCCGCACGCGCGGCCGGCGGCACCTTCGCGAGCTTGCCGTAATCGACCTCGACGCACACCGAACCAGGGGCCTGGGCAACTCCCGGAACCCTGGAGGCCGCCTGGATGACAGCGTCCTTCTGGTTGGCGTTGGCGATGATCACAGCCGGAGCGCCCGCGCCGGAGTCGAAGCTCGCGTCGAATATCTTCTGCCCGGTCACTGCTTCCGGATTGTTGGTGAAGCTGTTGGTGATCGTTAACCCGTCTGCCTTCAGCCCGGTGAGCAGCGCAGCGCAGCCGAGGAGGATGACGGTTGCGATAATCCAGTACGGCCGGGCGTGGCGAGCGATTCCCTGCGCGAAGCGCCCCCACCACCCGTGCGTGGCAATGTCGGTCTTGTGATCCAGTTTGGGAATTCGCGGCCAGAAGATCCACCGGCCGACGAGAAGCGATACCGGAAGGAAGGTCAGCATCACGCCCAGCGTGCAGGCGATGCCGATCGCGCACACCGGCCCCAGGCTTCGGTCCGAGTTCAACTCACCGAACGACAGGCAGAGCAGGCCGAGGATGACGGTCAGACCGGACGCGCCGATCGCGGGCGCCGCACCGCGCCACGCGTACATCATCGCGTCCAGCCGGTGTTCGTAATTGTGCAATTCCTCGCGATAGCGACTGGTGAGCAGTAGCGCATAGTCCGTCCCCGCGCCCAACACCAGAACGAACAGGATGCCCTGGCTTTGCCCGTTGAGCGTCAGGACGTCGTGCTTCGCCAGCTGATAGATGATCAACGAGGCCGAGCCGAGCGCGAGGACCGCGCTGAGTATCGGGAAGAACCAGAGCACCGGGCTGCGGTACACCACCAGCAAGATGAGGATGACGACCAGGCCGGCGGCCATCAGGAGGGTGCCGTCGATACCGCTGAACGAGTCGATGAACGCCACCAACAGGCCGCCCGGGCCGGCGCTGTGGATGACCAGGCCCTCCGGCGCGTTGGCTTTCGCCGCCTTGATGACGTTCTTCTCGACCTTGACCAGATCGTCGCCCTGGACGCTGACGTTGCCTTCCTTGCCGATCAGCGGGACCGAGATACTGGCCGTGGTGTTGTTCTTCGTCGAATAGCGAGGCGCCGCTACCTCGTCGGCAGCAACGCCCTTGATGGACTTGAAAGTCTGCGCGTCTGCGGCAATTTTTGCTTTGTCAGTCTCGGTCAGGCCACCGTCGCGTTGATAGACGATGAAGCCGGGCACGGATTGCACGGTCCGGTATTGCTCGGACGCCTTATCGACCTTCGTCGACTCGGCCGTCGCGGGCAGATAGGCCGCGTTGTCGTTCTTTTGAACCTTGCTCAGCTTGCCCTCGAACGAGCCACCAGCCAGTCCGAACAGCAGCCAGAAGACCGCCAGCCCGCCGATGATCCATACCGCGATCGGCTTGCGCCGCTTCGGCCCTGATTCGTCGACCAGTACGGGCGCTTCCGGCGCCTGCCGGCTGATCATGAGCCCTCCTGTCAGTACGCAAACGGCATTGCGGACTCGACCGTAACTGGGCGGTCGAGCTATTTGCGGCGCCGGAACGGTGCGCGAGCAGTGCTGAAGGTACGACACGGCTCTGACACGGATGAATGAATTGTGGACACGACCCCGCGACTGTGGACCCGACCGGCCGACA
>NZ_DASUHS010000049.1:0-2667 GCF_036273375.1 Mycobacterium sp.
CGCATAACGGCAGCGGTTCGGGGACTGCCGGCCGGTGACCGCGCCGCAAAACCCAGTCCAACCCAGCGCCCTCGACGAGCCTTGCATCCGACACTCGGACGTTTCCGACAGCAACACCCGCTATTCGGTATGACAGCGCGATTCGCGCCATGTGAGTGGGCCGATCCGCTCGCTCGGTGGCGTCACTCCCCGCCAACACCATCGACGTTGTGATCTTCAACTGTGTCATCAATCTCTCTGTCACCAAACCCGCCGTGCTCACCGAGACCTACTGCGTGCCGGCCCCCGGATCGGCATCTCCGACGTCATCGCCGACGACGACCTCACCACGAAGGAACGCGCCGAATGCGGCTCCTACGCCGGCTACATGACCGAGGCCTTCGCCTTCGCCGAAATACCACGCCAACCGGGCCACCGCCGGCTTCACCACCATCGAAATCACGCCAACCCACCAAGTCGCCGACGGCATGCATTCTACGATCATCCGCGCCGTCAGACCCACCACCGTAACCAAACCGCCACCCACCCCGCCTGCAACGAGCAGGTCCGATGTGCACGCTGGTGGCGTCAGCCGGGTACTGGCAGGGTCCACCGCTGGCCGGGGTCCAGCAGGTGCAGCCGGTCCAGCAGCCCAGCGTCGCCGAAGGCGGCGTGCAGCGTGTCACGGCCTTGGGTGAAGTGAGCCCACCCCTCGAAGTGCAGCGGCACGATGTGCCGGGCGTGTAGCACGGCCGCGGCTTCGGCGGCCTGCTGGCTGGTCAGCGTGAGATAGGCCCCGTCGAGCAAAGCGGTGCGCGCCGCGCCGGCGAACAGCAGTGCTACATCGATGTCAGCGAACCGCGACGCGACCAACCCTACGATGTCCAGGGAAGCGTTGTCGCCGCTGATGTAGACCGTCGGTAGCCCCTCGCCGGACAGCACGAAGCCAGTGACCTCACCGGTGAGAGGTTCACAGCCGCGCGGGCCATGCCGCGCCGGCACGCCGGTAATCCGCAATGGACCAAGCTGAACGTGCGCACCGTCGGCCAGTGCCCGCACCGGGTCGCCGAGCCGCTGACGCGCCGAATGGGTGGACAACGCCAGCGGCGCGCCAGTGAGGTAGTTCCGTCCCAGCTCGTCGAGGTTGTCGGGGTGCTGATCATGCGACAGCAGTACGGCATCGACCGGCCCAAGCTGCTCGGCGGTGGCGACTGGGTCGCTCGTCTTGACCAGCACGCGTGAGCCGACAGGGTGCGGCCCGGCGGGGTCGAACGTCGGGTCGGTCAACAACCGCAGGCCCGCGATTTCCACCAGGGCGGTCGGTCCACCCAGGTAACGGATACCCAACGATGGAGTCATGCCCAGTACAAGCCGATCACAGACACCGGAATTTCCTGCCAATTCCATCGTCACGGACGCTAGCCAGACGTCGGCGAGGGGGAACGGCCGTACGCGCGAGGGCCAAGGCAGTGGCGTGCGAGAACCGAGCTTCGCTGGTCGCGAGCTTCGCTGGCCCTGGCCCCTCCGCTTCGCGGCATGACAGGACATTTGCGCTCGGCGACAAGGCATGCATGACTATGCGGTGACCTATAGCCGCTGAGGGTACGCTGATCTAGCGCGCTTCTGATCGTCAAACGTCGCCGGGATGGCCCTCAGTGGCAGCCCATCGATGTCTCGATACCGATCCTCACCGGCCGAACTTGGGGCCAGCAGCTCCAAGCGGTAGTCCGTGCGATCCAACAGGATCCGCAGGTCACCGGTGACCGAGCCGCCGATCTGGATATTGATCCCGATCGTCGAATCGACCACCGACTGCCCGGCCACGCCGCCCAGGCGTGCCTTTACCCCTGCCGATCACGGTTGAGGGTCAGATCGCCGCCACCTGTGTCAACGGCAGCCGAATTCTTCCTCGGTGATGGCATCTTCGGCAGCAGCCACGCAAGCCACCGCTGCGCGCCGTGGTCATGGTTGGTCCACACTTCGCGGCTATGAGGGTTGGGTCCGGGTCGCGGCGGTGGTGGCTCGCCGCCGGTGCGGCGTTTTTCCTCGCGCTGGTGGCCGGCACGTGGAAGCTGGTCGCTGCCGGTACCCGGGGTGCGGAGATAGCGAACGTGCTCGCGCTACCGGTTGCCGTCCTGGGTGTTCTCGCTGCCGCCGCGGCGGTCCTCCTGGCTGAAGCGGCGCGGAACTTGCCTGGTGAGGTCGGCCCGGACGGGGAGGCCCGGCGGGAGGCCAAGGGGCAAGCGGCAAATAAGACAAACGTCGGTGGACTCATCGGTCTGCCGGGGATCGGTCGGCCAACCCCCCGCCAGAGGGTCTTCGCTGCCGCCGTGGTGCTCATCTCATTCGGCGTTGTTTTGATGGTCGCGATCACCGGCCCTGTAACCACGGTCCCCGCCGGTCCCGGTCCTGTAACCACCATTCCCGGCGGCACTAATCAGGCCATCACCATTCCGGTCGGCGCTGGTCCACGGGGTGTGGGGGTGACCCCGGATGGCCGCCACGCCTACGTCACCAACCTTGCTTCCAGCAACGTGTCGGTGATCGACACCGCCACCAACACTGTCACCGCCACGATTTCCCTTGGTAGCTCGCCCAGCAGTGTGGGGATCCCCCGGGACGGCCGCCACGCCTACGTCCCCAACCAGGGTTCCGGCACCGTGTCGGTGATCGACACCGTGAGTAACA
>NZ_DASUHS010000050.1:0-23717 GCF_036273375.1 Mycobacterium sp.
GTGATCAGCTGCAGGTTCGGCAGCCGCTCGATCAAGGTCCGCGGAAACGCCATGCGCTCTCGCATGGTGCACACCACATCAAACGGGTGCAGCGCATCGGCCGCCTCGTCCTGCGCGAGGTGCCGGTCGAAAACGGTTACCTCGGCTCGCTTTTGCACCGGTGACCAGTCGGCGACCTGCAGGGCCACCCCGGCGTAGTCATCGAGAATCGCTATCTTGGGCATGCGGTCACCCCGATCCCGTGCATGGCTCACTGGAACATTACGTCGCGGGCGCCGTCAAGACCGCGACGGCGCGTGCAGCGGCCGCGGCGACCTGGGCCGCTAGATCCCTGAGCAACTAACCGGGGTGGCTGGTGTTGCTGGACAAACCGCATACTCAACGAGTGGGACGCCGGCTCGCTTTAGTTCTGTTCGGGGTGACATGGATGATCAGCGGCGCGCTGATGGCCTTCAATCCGCCGCCGCATGATTTCCGTAGAGCAGCGGCGCTGCCGTTCATCGGCTGGGTCACGATGGCCTTCGGGTGCTACATCGCCATCAAGGTGCTACGCGGAAAGGACGTCGCCGACAGCGGCAAGCCGCCACGGCACGACAGCGGTGAGGAGACCAGCATGCGCGACTCCGTCAAGTTCGTCCTCGGCATGGTGTTCCTCCCCGTGTGCGGCGGCTTCGCTGTCTGGGACGGCTTTCACCGGGGGTTGCTGTCACGACCCGCCCTCAGGTCGTAGTGGCGTTTGACCATCTCGGGCTTTGACATCGGCATCTTCACGCCGATCTTCGTGATGAGCCGGATCACCGGGTGGACGGCACACATCATGGAGCAGACCGCGTCCAACGCGTTGATCCGTCCGCTGAGCGAGTATGTCGGACCTCCCCAGCGCGCTCTATCGTAAGTACCGTGTTTGCGAAGGTATTGGTCGCCAATCGCGGCGAGATAGCGATCCGCGCGTTCCGCGCGGCCTACGAGCTGGAACTAGGCACGGTCGCGGTCTATCCCTATGAGGACCGAAATTCCGTGCATCGCCTCAAGGCCGACGAGTCCTACCAAATCGGCGAGGAGGGCCATCCGGTTCGCGCGTACCTGTCGGTCGACGACATCGTCGCGACGGCACGGGCGTGCGGAGCGGACGCCATTTATCCCGGCTATGGCTTCCTGTCGGAGAATCCGGACCTGGCGGCGGCGTGTGCGGCGGCGGGCATCACCTTCGTCGGCCCGAGCGCGGAGGTGCTCGAGCTCACGGGCAACAAATCGCGGGCGATCGCGGCGGCCCGGGAAGCGGGCCTTCCGGTGCTGGCTTCCTCGACACCCTCGACGTCGGTGGACGAGCTGCTGGCGGCCGCCGAGTCGATGACGTTCCCCCTGTTCGTCAAGGCGGTCGCCGGTGGCGGCGGGCGCGGGATGCGCCGGGTGGCCGACGCCGCCTCGCTGCCCGAGGCGATCGAGGCGGCCAGCCGTGAGGCCGAGTCCGCGTTCGGGGACGCCTCGGTGTTTCTCGAGCAGGCGGTGATCAATCCGCGGCACATCGAGGTGCAGATCCTGGCCGACACCCAGGGCAACGTCATCCACCTCTACGAGCGGGACTGCAGTGTTCAGCGCAGGCACCAGAAGGTCGTCGAGATCGCACCGGCACCGAATCTGGATCCGCAACTGCGCCAAAAGATCTGCGCGGATGCGGTGGCTTTCGCGCGGACCATCGGCTATACGTGCGCCGGGACGGTGGAATTCCTACTCGATGAGCGCGGCAATCACGTTTTCATCGAGATGAACCCGCGCATCCAGGTGGAGCACACCGTCACCGAGGAGATTACCGATGTCGACCTGGTGTCGGCGCAGCTGCGCATCGCCGGCGGGCAGAGCCTGGAAGACATTGGTTTAAACCAGGATTCGATCGTCCCACACGGCGCGGCGTTGCAGTGCCGGATCACCACCGAGGATCCGGCGAACGGTTTCCGCCCGGACACCGGCCGGATCACCGCCTACCGCACACCCGGCGGTGCGGGAATCCGGTTGGATGGCGGCACGACGCTGGGCGCCGACATCAGCGCTCATTTCGACTCGATGCTGATCAAGCTGACCTGCCGGGGCCGCGACTTCGCCACTGCGGTGCGCCGGGCGCGACGGGCGGTCGCGGAGTTTCGGATCCGCGGAGTCTCGACGAATATTCCGTTCCTGCAAGCGGTCCTGGATGACCAGGATTTTCAGGCCGGCCGCATCACTACGTCGTTCATCGAGGAGCGCCCGCAGCTGCTTACTGCGCGCAGCTCCGCTGACCGCGGCACCAAGATTCTCAACTTCCTGGCCGACGTCACCGTGAACAAGCCACACGGTGAGCGTCCGTCGGCGGTGTACCCGCATGACAAGCTGCCCGACATCGATCCGTCCACCGAGCCCCCGCCCGGCTCCAAGCAGCGATTGACCGAGCTCGGACCGGAACGCTTTGCGGCCTGGTTACGCGAGTCGCGCGGCGTCGGCGTCACCGATACCACCTTCCGCGACGCGCACCAATCCCTGCTCGCCACGCGGGTCCGCACCAGCGGCCTGATCAAGGTGGCGCCCTATATCGCGCGGACCACACCGCAACTGCTGTCGATCGAATGCTGGGGCGGGGCGACTTACGATGTGGCGCTGCGGTTTCTGAAGGAAGACCCGTGGGAGCGGCTGGCAACGCTGCGCGAGGCGCTGCCCAACATCTGCCTGCAGATGCTGCTGCGCGGGCGCAACACCGTTGGCTACACACCGTATCCGGAGACGGTAACCACGGCGTTCGTCGAGGAGGCGACGGCGACGGGCATCGACATCTTCCGGATCTTCGATGCGCTGAACAACGTCGACTCGATGCGACCGGCCATCGACGCCGTGCGGGAAACCGGGGCGGCGGTGGCCGAGGTGGCGATGTCCTACACCGGGGATCTCAGCGATCCGGCCGAAAAGCTGTACACGCTCGACTATTACCTGAAGCTGGCCGAACAGATCGTGGACGCGGGCGCACACGTGCTGGCGATCAAGGACATGGCCGGCCTGCTGCGGGCGCCGGCGGCAGCGACGCTGGTCTCGGCGCTCAAGTTCCGATTCGACCTGCCGGTACACGTGCATACCCACGACACCCCGGGCGGGCAGCTGGCGAGTTACGTGGCGGCCTGGCACGCTGGGGCCGACGCCGTCGACGGCGCCGCGGCCCCCCTCGCGGGAACCACCAGCCAGCCCGCGCTGTCGTCGATCGTGGCCGCTGCGGCCAACACGGCCTATGACACCGGGTTGTCGCTGCCGGCGGTCTGCGACCTGGAGCCGTATTGGGAGGCGCTCCGAAAGGTTTACGCGCCCTTTGAATCCGGGCTTCCCGCCCCGACAGGACGCGTCTACCACCATGAGATTCCGGGCGGCCAGCTATCGAACCTGCGCCAGCAAGCCATCGCGCTGGGACTCGGTGACCGGTTCGAGGACATCGAAAACGCCTACGCCGGGGCCGATGCCATCCTCGGACACCTCGTCAAGGTCACCCCGTCCAGCAAGGTGGTCGGTGACCTGGCGCTGGCGCTGGTGGGAGCGGGCGTCAGCGCGCAAGACTTCGCCGACGACCCCGCACGCTACGACATCCCGGATTCAGTGATCGGCTTCCTGCGCGGAGAACTCGGCGACCCACCGGGCGGCTGGCCCGAGCCGTTGCGTTCCAAGGCATTGGAGGGACGTGGTCCGGCGAAGCCGGAGCAGGCGCTGTCGGCCGAAGATGAAGAGGCGTTGGGCACTCCGGGCGTCGAGCGGCAGGCAGCGCTGAACCGGCTGCTGTTCCCCGGACCCGCCAAGGAACTCGAGGACCATCGCGAATTGTACGGGGACACCTCTCGCCTGAGCGCCAACCAATTCTTCTACGGGTTGCGCCACGGGGATGAACACCGCGTCGAGCTGGAGCGCGGTGTGGAGCTGCTGATCGGCCTGGAGGCCGTCTCCGATGCCGACGAACGCGGCATGCGCACCGTGATGTGCATCCTCAACGGTCAGCTACGACCCGTCGTGGTGCGTGATCGCAGTATCGCCTCGGACGTGCCCGCCGCCGAGAAGGCCGATCGCGCCAACCCGGATCACATCGCCGCGCCCTTTGCCGGCGTCGTGACGGTGACCACCGACGTCGGCGAGGAAGTCGAAGCCGGCCAGACAATCGCGACGATCGAAGCGATGAAGATGGAGGCGGCCGTCACCACCCCGAAGGCCGGGAAGGTCGCACGAATCGCGGTCTCGCAGACCGCGCAGGTGGAGGGCGGTGACCTCTTGGTGGTGATCGCCTAACGGCGATCGCAAGCGAGGCTGCCGTTGATCAGGGCCGCGCGCGCCAGCGTCTGCTCCGCCTGCTTCACGTGCGCAGCGTCCACCAGGACACCGTTCACGCCGACCGCGCCGCGGCCCTTGGCCTCGGCTTCCCGGTAGGCGGCGACATTGGCTTCGGCCCTGGCGATTTCGTCGGCGGTCGGGGCGTAGACCTCGTTGGCGACGGGCACCTGATCGGGGTGGATGGCCCACTTGCCGGTATACCCGAGCAGCGATGCGCGCCGCGCGTCGCGCTCGTACCCCGCGAGGTCCCGGTAGTCGGGATACGGTGCGTCGATCGCGTCGATGCCGGCGATGCGCGCAGCCACGATCACCTTGTTGCGCGCGTAAGCCCAGAATTCACCGGGATATTCACCGAGCGGGACGAAGTTGGTATCCACCCGGGCTCCCTGGGACAGCGAGAAATCGCCCACGCCGAAGATCAGGGCATCCAGACGAGGGCTGGCCGCCGCGATCTCTTCGGCGTTGACCAGGCCTTCCACCTCCTCGATGAGAACTTCGAGCCGAATGCGTTTTCCCAGGCCGAGTTTCGACTCCAGCTGGGTCAGCAGCACGTCCACCCACCACACGTCGCGGGCCTGGCGGGCCTTCGGGATGATGATCGTGTCGAGGTTCCGGCCGGCCTTGGTCACTACGTCGACGACGGCGTCGTGGCACCACTGGGTATCCAGGCCGTTGATCCGGATGGCAGGGGCGGTGCGGCCCCAGTCGATGTCGTTGAGCGCGGCGATCGCCTTGGCGCGCGACTCTTCCTTGAACGCCACCGGCACCGCGTCCTCGAGGTCGAGGAACACCAGATCGGCGCCGCACTGGGCGCCCTTCTCGAACATGTTGTCGTTGCTCGCGGGCACCGCGAGTTCGGAACGACGGAGCAGATCGGTCACTATCGAGTTTCTTTCTGTCACAGCACGCCGCGGGCGCGCAGGTCGTCAATCTCGTTGGGAGTCAAGCCGAGTAGCTCGCCGTAGACTTCGGCGTTGTGCTCGCCGAGGCGGGGTCCGAGATGACCTACCGTCCCGGACGCCGATGAGAAGCGCGGAACGGGCGCCTGTACCGTCATCGCCCCGAGCTGTGCATCGTCGACGGAGATGAACACCTCACGATGCGCCAGCTGCTCGTCGGCGACCAGATCGTTGATGTCGTAGACCGGGGCCGCAGCCACCTCATGGGCGTCGAAAACCTCCATCGCCTCCGAAAGTGTCTTCGTGGCAACCCAATCGGCCAGCAGCGCGTCGACCTCTCGGGCCCGCGCCAGCCGCCGCTGCGGGTCGGAGAAGTCGGGGTCCGTCACAAGATCGTCTCGCCCTATCGCCCGGAACACCCGCAGCGCCAGCGCCGGCGAGCTTCCCGACATGGCCAGCCAACGCCCGTCGGCCGTTTGGTACGTGTTGCGCGGCGCCGAGATATCCCACCGGTTGCCGGACCGCTCGGGCACCAAACCCAACTGGTCATAACTCAGCAGCGTCTGCTCCAGCAGCCGGGCCAGCGGGTCGATCAGGTTGACGTCGATCAGCTGCCCAGGCCCGCCGTGCACGTCGCGGTGATACAGCGCCATCATCACCGCGTAAGCGGCATTCAATGAGGCGACGCCGTCGGCCAACATGAAGGGCGGCAATGTGGGTGGGCCGCCGGTCTGGCCGGTGATGTGCGCGAACCCGCTCATCGCCTCGCCCAGCGTGCCGAACCCGGGGCGCTCACTCTTGGGCCCGGTCAACCCGTAGCCCGTGATGTGCAGCATCACGATCCGGTCGTTGACCGCCCGCAGGCTCTCGTAGTCCAAACCCCACTTGCGCAAGGTCTGCGGACGAGTGTTGAAGATGACGACGTCGGCGTGCTCGACCAACCGGCGCACCAGCGCTTGACCTTCGGCGCAGCGCAGGTCCAGCGTGATCGACCGCTTGTTGCGCGATAGCGACTTCCACATCAGCCCGACGCCATCGCGCTGGTTGCCCCAGCCGCGGATCGGGTCGCCATGCCTCGGTTCTTCAACCTTGATCACATCCGCGCCGAACTCGCCCAGATAGGTCGCCACCAGCGGCGCGGCGGCCAGGGTGGCGAGGTCGAGTACCCGCAGCCCGTCAAGCATTGGCACCGGCGGCCACCCGCCTGTTCGACGGGCGCTGCAGCCCAAGATGTCCCCGCAGCGTCGACGACTCGTATTCGCTGCGGAACAACCCCCGGCGTTGCAGCTCCGGAACCACCATGCGCACGACATCTTCGAAAGCACCGGGCAGATGCGTTGCGGCCAAGACGAATCCGTCGCAGGCACCGGATTCGAACCAGTCCGCCATCTGATCGGCGACCTGCTGGCCCGTGCCGACGAAACGCGGTCCCTGCAGCAACGTGGCGCGATGACTGGCAAGGTCGCGCAGCGTGACCGTGTCCCCACCGATATGGGTGCGCAGGTTCTGCACCAGCCCGCGGATGCCGGAGACCGAGGCAAGCAGTTCGTCGGTAACCGGATCGTCTAGATCATGTTGCGCGAAGTCGTAATTCATCAACTCCGACAGGAGCGTCAGGGATGCCATGGGATGAACCAGCTCATCGAGGAACATGGCTTCGCGCTCCTTGGCGTGGGCTTCCGACTCGCCGACAACAGCGTAGGCCATGGGGCAGATGCGTACCGCGGCGGGATCGCGGCCGGCGTCGGCGATACGGTCCTTCTGATCCGCGTAGTGGCTGCGGGCGACGTCGATGCCCGGGTCGCCGGTGAAGATCAATTCGGCCCACCGCGAAGCGAATTCGCGTCCACGACCCGACGATCCGGCCTGGATGATGACCGGACGACCCTGCGGGGTGCGCGGCACCGTCAACGGGCCGCGCGCGGAGAAGAACTGGCCGACGTGCCCGAGCTCGTGCACCTTCGCGGGATCCGCGTACTGTCCGGACGCCCGGTCGTGCAGGAGGGCGTCGTCTTCCCAGGTGTCCCACAGACCGGTGACGACGTCCATGAATTCGTCGGCGCGATCGTAACGTTCGTCGTGGCCGAGGTGGGCGTCAACGCCGAAGTTCTGTGCTTCGCTGTCGTTGACCGAGGTGACCACGTTCCAGGCCGCGCGGCCGCCCGAAAGGTGATCCAGCGAGGCGAATGTCCTTGCGACGTGGAACGGCTGGTAATAGGTCGTCGAGTAGGTGGCGCCCAGCCCGATCTTTGAAGTGGCTTGCGCGAGCACCCCGAGGATCACGCTCAGGTCCAGCTTGACCGGCCGCGCACCGTAATGGACGGCATCGTCCACGGAGCCGTCGTAAACCCCCGGTATTGCCAGGCGATCGTCGAAGAACATCAGGTCGAAACACCCCTCTTCGAGCTGACGACCGATTTTGGCGTAGTAGGACGCGTGCAGATACCGGTGTTCCGTTGCGGGATGTCGCCACGAGCCCGCATAAACGGATGTGCTGCCGGCCTGCATGAAGGCGACGAGGGCCATCTTGTCGGTACGCATTTTTGAAACGTAACATCTGATATTTCAGATATCAAACGCTAAATCTGTTGTTTGGTATTCTGCGCAGGTGGCAGGCATCGACATCTCCGGAACCGTTCGCGAGCGCGCCGCCCGCGAACTGCGCGACCGGATTCTCACCGGCACCCTGCCCGCCGGATCACGGGTCGACCTCGACGCCATCACCGAGGAATTCGCAACCAGCCGGACGCCGGTGCGAGAGGCGCTGCTGGAGCTGTCCTTCGAAGGGCTGGTCCAAGTCGCCCCGCGCAGCGGCGTGACGGTGCTCGGCATCAGCCCGGACGACGTGCTGGACAGCTTCACGATTCTCGGTGTGTTGACCGGGCAGGCCGCGGCGTGGGCCGCCGAGCGGATCGAGTCGCAGGAACTCGAGACGCTGCGTGAACTCGCGGCCGACGTCGCTGCGCGGTCCGGCGACGACAGCATTGGCGAGGCCAATTGGCATTTCCACCAGATGATCCACCGGGCCGCGCACTCGCCACGGCTGCTGAATCAGATCAAGCAGGCCGCCCGGGTGGTGCCGAGCAATTTCCTCACGTTGTTCCCCGAGCACGAGAAGCACTCACTCGACGAACACCAGGAGTTGCTGGACGCGCTCGGCGACAAAGGCGCCGAGCGGGCGCGCGTGATCGCCGAACGACACGTACTGGACGCGGGACGCTCGCTGGCCGACTGGCTGGAGCAGCGCCGCGACGGCTAAGTGTGCTCCACCCCCTTCGACGCGTCAGGCCAGTACGGGCAGGACCTTGTCGGTGAGCAACTGCACCGACTTCCACGCTTCGTCGACCGGCATGCCACCGACCAGGGGATGCATGACGAGCGGACCGTAATTCTCCGCGTCGCGCACCTCCGCGATCAACTGATCGGGAGTGAGAAAGCGGTATCGTCCCGACGCCTGCACTTGGTCCAGAGTCTGGACACCCGGCAGGTGCATGAGCGAACGCTGGTCGGTCGACCATCGGCCGTAAGTGACTGCCTCCCAAAGGATATGGTCACCCAGCTCCGCCCATGCCTGGTCCGGATCCTCGTGCAGGTAGATCATTCCGCGGTTGACCGGCCCCGGCATGAGGATGAACGGCGACATGCCGGCCTCGGCGCACAGCTCGCGGTAGTAATCGGCGATGTCGGGCAGATGGTCCGCCAAACTGAGCGGCAGCCGGAACCGGGCAGCGCGGCGCGCCGTGGCACGCGCACCGCCACCGACGTACAGCGGTGGATGCGGCCGCGTCCAGGTGCCGGTGCAGATCCCGTCTTCTGAATCATCGCCGGACCAGATTGCCAGCACGCGTTCGAGTAGGTCATCCATCAGCGCACCACGCCGGCCGAAATCGACTCCAAGACCGTCATATTCAACCGTGCGGTACCCCAGACCCAGTGTGGTGTGCAGGCGGCCGCGGCTCATGTTGTCGACGAGCGCGATGTCTTCGGCGAGCCGCACCGGATTCCACAGCGGCCCCAGTGCGCAATCGACGCTGGCAATCAGCTTCGAGGTCCGGGCCAAAAACATTGCCGCGGCCATGATCGGATTGCAGCTCCACCCGTGCCCGGTCGCATGATGCTCGTCGACGCTGATGGAGGTGATGCCGTGGGCCTCCCCCCACTGCCCGAGCTCGAGCGCGGCGGACAAGAGCTTGGCCTGTGTGCGTGGGTCACCTTGCGGGGAAGCGAAGTTGAACCGCAGCACCGTCAACAACATGTCCGGCCTCGTTACGCTTCCGGCCCGGCCGCCGCCTGCAGGAAGGCCGGAAAGTCCGGGAACAGTGCGCGGTCGACGATCTCGATGCGGGTGCCCGCCGCGTCGACGTAGTAGGCGAACAGCGCCAAATCCGGCGGAGCGGTGTCGGCGGTTGCTTCGAAGGTGAAGCCGTTGTCCTCCAATATCTTTGCGCTCTCGGCCAAGTTGTCGGTCCAATAGCCGAGGTGGTGAATCGAGTTGCCGGGCGCTGCCGTCCACGCCGTCCCCGGTACCTCCTTGATCAGTTCGACGTGCGGGGCCTGCAGCGAATAGACGAAAGTTGAAGTCACCTCTTGGGTTCCGCTCATCGTGCGAAACGGCAAGGTGTAGCTCACCGGGCTTATCCAGCGATAGCCGGCCAGCGCGCTCAGCCGGGCCATCGCCGCGTCGAGGTCCGGCACGATGATGCCGGTGTGGTAGAAGTCCTCGGATCGCAGTGCGAATGCCGTCATGCGTTCCTCGCTATCTGGTCGCGAAGCCAGGCACTTTCCCAGAAGTTCGTACTGCTGGCGAGAAGTTTTTCATGGGCTTCCCGCAGCACGTCGCGAACCCCCGGATGGTCCGCCGGGACAAGCTGCGCAAGGTGGATGGCTTGCAACGCCCGATCGGCGGCCAGGTGCGCCCGGGCTCGATGCACCAGCGCGTCAGCGCCGGCCAGCTCGACCACGTCTGCGGCGACGGAATCGAATCCGACGGGGTATAGCTCGGTGGTCGATTCGTGATGGAACCAGCCCGAGTAGTTCTCCCAGATGGCCCGCACATCCCAGGCGACTTTCCCGTAACCCTGGCCCAATTCGCATTCCGCGGGCAGAGCGATCTCCCGCATCAAGGTGCGGACGTCTTTGCCCGCGTTCATCCCCGCGACAGTCTGATCGTGGATGTACTGAATCGCGTCGCGCAGCCGAGTCAACTCCGCATTGATACGTTCGGCACCACTGACCGGCTCAAAGTGACCGGTCACCAGCACCTCAGCCTGCAGATCGCGGACCCTGTCCACCGATGCAACGGCCGTCAACGCGTCCCGATAGCGGTCGCCGCGCATGGTGACGAGATTGGGAACGTGGCCGATCAGAGGACCAAAAGTGTTTCCACATAGACAAATCCGTTCCTTCGGCAGCCAGATCACCAGCGAGTCGGTGGTCTCGCCGCCGGGCACGGAGATCAACTCCATGCGCCGGCCTCCGACCTCCAAGCAAAGGGTGTCCTCGAAGTCGATGTCGACGACGGGCACGCTCTGACCGGCCAGCCGTGTGGTACCCAGGCGCCGCTGGATGGCGTGGATACCGCTGGCCAGGGTGTCTTTGAAGGCGAACGCGCTGCGGTTGGCCCGGTACGGGATCAGCCGATCGTTGTCGTCTCGCCAAGACTTCCAATTCGACTGCGCGACAACGATCGTCTCGGGATCGCGCACGCTGTCCAGGCCACCGACATGATCCACATGGCCCTGCGTGAAGATGATGTAGCGCACCGGTGACGAGTCCACCGCGTCGAAGTTGGCGCGATGCACCGGTCCCTCGAAGCCCATGCCGGTGTTGACGATCACCCGACCCTCGGTCGTCGCGAGCAGATACGAGTTGGACAAGCCTGGCGAGCACCATAATCCCGGGGCGATCTCATCGGCCTTATCGGCCGAAGCCGGGCGCATCGCGTCGGCGCCCGGTCTGCTCCGATAGACAGGTTCTGACATCGCTGGTGGCTCCTTTATTCGGGACGGACGTCGAACTTGTCGAAGTAGAAGCCGAAGCGGCCGCGGAGTTCGTCGGCGGAGGTGCCGAAATGCCGCTCCAGTTCATAACGGATACGGCCGTGCTTGCCGCGCGGATTGCCGCCGAGGTACCGCTGAAAGCGTTGTTGCACCTTCGGCGGTAAGTCGACACCTGCGCACTGGTAAAGCCGCTCGAGCACCAGCATTTCGTTGCCGTTGAGCTGATGGAAGTTGATGTCGATGCTGCGTTCGGAAGCCACCAGGTCGCGGTCACGTACGCATGCGCTGAGTAGCCGGTGCACGCGGTCGCTCCAATAGTCCAGCAGCCACTGGGGGTCAATGCTGATACGGCGCAACCGATCCGAATACGCCATCATGGTGATCGCCGACTGGACCACCGAAACGGGATCGCGGTGGGTGAAAGCCACTGTCGCATCAGGGAAAGTCGCCATCAGCGGAGCAAGCTGCTCGCAGTGCTGCGGACTCTTGAGCACCCATGTGCGCGGCCCGCGCAGGAAGGTCAGCGCCTGCAACACCTTCTTCATGTAGGCATAGTGCCGGGTTTGGTCGAGACGCAGATAATAATCCCGCCAGTCTGGCACGCGCGCATGCCATTCCAGCACGTATGAGGCCAGATCGAGGTCAAGAAGCTCCACCTCCTCCTCGATCGCCTCGGGGAACCGGTCATGCATGGCGGCCACTACTGGCGCGCTCGCCATCAACGCATCGTGCTCTGACTTGGCACGCGCGTAGCGGGGATCGATGCCGAAGATGTCCGGGCCCTGTCCGCGGGCGGGGATGGGATCCTGGCTCTCCCAATACGGCAGGGCGCGCCGGCGTGGGTCGGCAGCAATGAGATTCACCAGATGCGTGGTGCCCGAACGCGGCATCCCGACGACGATGAATGGCTTTTCGATCGGGATGGATTCGATCTCGGGATAGCGCCGGATGAGCTCGGTAAGCGACAACCGGTTGCGTAGCAGGCGCACGATTCGTTGGCGCAGCGAACCGCGGGTGAGCCGGCGCAGGCCCTCGTCGGCCTCGATCGCCGCGACGTGCACCCGCAAGCGGTCAGCGAAGCCGTCGGTGTCGTCGAGGTCGGCGGCGGCTGTCAGGCCGGCCTGCTCGATGGCCTCCGCGAGCATCCGGTCGATGTCGAGGTCGACGGGCTCGGCTTCGGTGAACTCCAGGATCTGACGTTGCACGTCGGTCAGCTGGGGCGCGGTCAAGTCGTCGAAGTCGATGTCGTCCACCGCAGAACCCACCGGAACCCCTCTTCGACGCATCAGGTGAGAAATATGACACAGACGCTAGACGCGGTGGAGATGCCTCGTTCGACCACCTCGCCGGGGGTCTGCCCGGCCCTACAGATTGGCCAGATCGTCGGGAACGTCGATCTTGTGTTCTTGCAGCGCCTCCAGCGGTACCACCTCGAGGGTGCTCTCGTGGGTTGCCGCCAACACCACCGGCGCGGCACAACCGTCGTGGTGAGCGCGTAGCCAGTTCAGCGCGGTCACGCACCAGCGGTCGCCCGGCAGCGGGCCGGGGAATCGATACTCGGGAACCGGCGTTAACAAGTCGTTGCCGATGGAACGCTGGTGCTCCAGAAATTCGGCGGTCATCACCGCGCAGATGGTGTGCCGCCCGAGGTCCTGAGGTCCGGTCGAGCAACAGCCGTCGCGGTAGAAGCCGGTCAGCGGGTCTGTGCCGCACGGTTCCAGCGGACCGCCTAAGACATTTCGATCAGGCACCCGTTCAGTATTGCGCCCAAACGGGTGAAGTTTGAAGTAATTCGCCGACTGGATCGTCAGGTTTTCCGATGCCGGATAGCGCCGGCCGCCGGTGTGGACGCCCAGCCACCAGAAGTGTTAACTCGATTCGATGTCGACACCGCCCAACCAACCCCCAAATGCGCCCGGTGAGCCACCCTGGGGATGGCAGCCGCCCGGTTATGGATCGCCGCCGAATCCGCACACCCCACCGCTGCCGCCGGGGTATCCGCCCCCGCAGGCTTACCCCGGGTACTCCGGCTATCCGGGCCATCCCGGTTACCCGGGCTACGTTGACCCGCAGGCGCCCTATGGCCGCGATCAAACCACCGGGCTGCCGCTGTCGGATAAGTCCGCCACCACCGCCGGCTTGCTTCAGCTGTTCCTTGGCTTGTTCGGGATCGGCCGCTTCTACATCGACTCGACTCAGATTGCGATGGCGCAGCTGTGCCTAGGCCTGTTCGGAGTTCTCTTCAGCGTGTTCTGTTTTGTCGGTCTCCCAGTTCTGCTCGGCGGCATCGTTTGGGCCATCGTCGACGCGATCTTGATCTTCACCGGCAACGTCAAAGACAACCACGGTCGTACGCTGCGATAGGCGTCCGAGAGTTCGCCGTCATCGGACACCCTTGATCGATTGTCCGACAACGTGTTTCGTGTAGCAGCGGCGCTGCATTTTAACCTCACCGGCATGCAGGAGGGTGTGGGCTCGCCGATGGCTGATGGTCACGGATTGGTCACGATGACGAGCCCGCGCCGCCGCTCGACGACGCGATGACGGCGCGGTAACGATCGTCATCTGAAGTCGTCGCGACGCGCTGAGCAAATCCCAGGGAAATCGCCCCGAAAACTTATCGTCACATCGTGGAACGACGTACGGCCTTGAAACTCCCTCTGTTACTGGCGGCGGGCGCCGCGGTTGCCCGGATGCCGCGGGCTTCGGCGGAGGAACCGGGCCGGTGGGCACCCGAGCGCGCCAACCGTTGGTATCAAGCGCAGGGTTGGCTCGTTGGAGCAAACTACATTCCGGCGAACGCCATCAACCAGCTCGAGATGTTCCAGCCCGACACGTTCGATCCGCGGCGCATCGATACCGAGCTCGGCTGGGCCCAGTTCTACGGCCACAACACCGCACGGGTGTTCCTTCATGATCAGCTCTGGGCGGCGGATCAGCGCGGCTTTCAAACGCGCCTTGGGCAATTCGTCGACATCGCGGCGCGCCACCGCATCAAACCGCTGTTCGTCTTCTTCGACTCCTGTTGGGACCCGCAACCCCGCGCGGGGCGCCAGCGCGCGCCGAGGCCCGGCGTGCACAACTCGGGATGGGCGCAGAGCCCGGGCGCCGAACGCCTCGGTGATCCAAAGTACGTTCCGGTCATGCGCGACTACGTCACGGCGGTGATGACCCAATTCCGCAACGATAACCGAATTTTGGGCTGGGACCTGTGGAACGAGCCTGACAACCCCGCCCGCCAGTACCGCACCGTCGAACGAAGCGATAAGGAGCTACTGGTCGCCAACCTGCTCCCCCAGGTCTTTCGCTGGGCCCGGGCGGTGGACCCCAGCCAGCCGCTGACAAGTGGTGTGTGGCGCGGCGATTGGGGACAGCCACAGGGCCGCAGCGCAATCAGCGACATACAGCTCGCCAACGCCGACGTGATCACCTTCCACTCCTACGCGGGCCCCGCCGGGTTCGAGAACCGGATCAACGAGCTCACCCCGCTGGGCCGGCCGATCCTTTGCACGGAATACATGGCGCGACCCCAGGGCAGCACCGTCCAATCAATTCTGCCGGTTGCCAAGCGCCACAACGTCGGCGCCATCAACTGGGGCCTGGTCGCCGGCAAAACCCAGACCTACTTTCCTTGGGACTCATGGGATCGCCCCTACACCTCGGTCCCGAAAGTGTGGTTCCACGACCTGATCCGTCCCGAGGGCCGGCCGTTCCAAGACATCGAAGCGCTGACGGTTCGAAAGCTGGCCGGTAGCCAGACCTGAACCAGGGTCGCAACCCTTCCCACTCTTAGCTGCAGTCATTCAAAAACGTCGGGGCTGACGTCGACCTTCCAGAGTAGGGTTACACCAGCTCAGAAGGGGGCGGCGATGCTCGTCGGTGTTGGTCGGCTGCTGGCGGCGCGATGACGCTGACCAACCTGAGCGAAGCAGAACTGATCGCGTCGGCCGGCGGCGATCCATGGGCGATCAACCAGAGCTTGCAGGCCGGCAGCCCGTTTCAGATCTCACAGTTGGCAGGGGCGTTTCATGGCGCGGGCCGACACACCGGCGAAGCTGATCGCGCATTCGAAGAAGCGCGGAAACGCTTCGCCGCGGCCTGGAACCACCAGGATGGTGGCCACCCGATCAACGACTCCGATGAAGTGCAGCGGGTGATCAAATCCCTTGGCGCGCAGTCCGAGCAGTTGCCGAAGATCGGCGCCGAGTTGGAAACCATCGCCGGGGCGTTGGCCGACGCGCAAAAACAAGGAGCTCAAGAGATCGCCCTTCTGGATAGCGAGCTGCGCGGGCTCGACAGACTCATCGGTGCGATAAACCATGATTTGACCCTCAACCTCTCCGCGACGGAACGCGACAAACTGGAGAGACTGAAGAAGGCGGCGCACGCCGACGCCGTGGACGACGTCCGCGATGCCGTCAAGCAGATGAATGCAATTCGCAACGCCTACTCGGACACTTTGCGGAAATCGATGAGCGCTTTGCATACCGACGGTTACGACCCCCCGACAACCGTCGACGACTGGATGGAAAGTCCGTTGAAACCGGGTGAGGCAAGAAACCTCGGTCCGATCGCCGGAACCGGCGGTATCCCAGGCGTCCCCGGGATCGGGGCGGCGGACTTAGGGGAAGTCGTCGAGGTGCCAGGGCAGAACGGACAGCCTGGGAAGTTGTTCGCAATCTTTGGGGATTCGTTCACCGGCGATAAGGCTTACGACGGCAAGCACTACCCATCGGTGGCCGTCCCCGTCACCTTCGACGACGAGGGCCGTCCGCACTTCGGTACACCGCTGACTGGCCAAGACGGCCAAAATGTCTTGTTCCCACCGCCACCTCAAGCAGCCGGGACAGACACACTTCCGGCCGGAAGTATCCGGATGAGTGACGGCACCACCTACATGATGGTCGCGGGGACCGACAACCTAAACCCCACGGGCGGATCATGGCTCGTTAAGGTGACCAATGATCCTGGCCAGGGATGGAAACCCATCGAGGGGTCGTGGCGCCCCTGGACACCTAACCCACCTAATCCGAATGACCCCATTCACCCGGGCACCAGCGCAACGAGCCAACCCACACAGATCAGCGGCTTTCAAGCCAAAGATGGCACGGTGTACATCGCTGCCGACTCGTTCGACCGAACCCGAGGCGTGACCATGTACCGGGTCGATCCCAACCACGTCACCGAGCGCCAATACTGGCAGCCCTGGAACGGCACCGGTTGGGGCCAGCCCGGCGAAGTCGCCACCGCACCGATCAGCCGCACACCCTTCGGGGAACTCAGTTTCAGGGAGGTCGGCGGCCAGCCAGTCCTGTCGGGTTTCAATCAGGGCACTGGAAACGTTGAAGTCAGAGTGGCGAATGAGCCCACGAAAGTGTTGAGCGTTGGACCGACCGTTGTTGCACAGCAGAGCAATCCGCAAGGGCCAAACTTCGTACCCCAGAACTATGGCGGATTCATCCTTCCGGGATCAACGCTCGATAAGCTGAACCTTTTCGTAAGTCAATGGAACACAACGACCAACACTCCATACAACACCCAGGAGTTTCAGGTTAATGCGAACCACTAACTCGCCCGCCGATAGGATCAAAATGATCAACAAGACGTTCGCTGTCGCTGCCGGGATAGTCAGCGCTGTGGTGACCAGCTGCAATGCCCGCGCCGACACACCTGCTTTTCCAGACATGAGTGGGTACTCACCCGTAAACGTTGCGGATTACACGATAGGGCTTCCCAACACGGGGCGCACACCGCTCAATACGGTGTATTTCATTACCCCGGATGGCATCACATGCGATTTTTTCTCCGGAGAGGCGCAGTGCACGGGCAATAACTTTCCCGCTATCCCGCCGGCTGCTGGGACCGGCACGGTGAACGCGATCGGGACCACCTCCGGGCTGGCACAATCCGGCGACCCGATTGCCGCTGATAATCAGGTCTACGGGCACCCCCTAAAGACCCTGCCCCCCTTGCATTCCATCACCGTGGATGGCGTGATCTGCGGCGTCGATAATTCGGGTACCACTGCATGCAAAGACCCCCAGGGCCGTGGCTTTGTGCTGTCGCCGCACGGGTCCGGCTGGCTGCCACACGTGTGATTGCCGTATAGCTGGCGCGTAACCAGCTTTACCGTCCGAGGCATCCGTGCGGCGATGGTGGTGGAACCGAAACAGCTTGGCGCGGCGGGATTTACGAAGCTGCGAAGTCACCGACGGCGGTCATTTTGTTGCCGTCCCAGGCGGTCGCGAAGCCGCCCGCGTTATATGCGCAGTTCAGGAGGATCGCTCGGTGTGGGGGACTTTGCATCCACATGTCGAGGGCTTTATTGGGATTCGCGGCGGATCCGGTGCCCCAGAAGACGATCTCGCCCGAGTACCTGCTCCTATAGCCCGCATCCGTGATACGCACCTGCGGCGAGGAGCCGTCCGAGCCGATGTGTCCGCTTACCCCGCTGCGCAGCATGTCGTCGGCGTGCCGCTGGGCCGCTTCGGCCAAACGCGGGTCGTCACTGATTGCCCCGCATCCCTGACGAAGCTGGTTGACGCCGCTGTACAGCGCTGTCCCCGAATCGTCTGCGCGCGCTAGGAAACCGGACACCGTTCCGGCAGCCGTTGTTAAGGCAGTACAGATCGCGAAGACGGCAATGCTCTCGACTTTCTTGGCCATGATGCCTCGTGCCGTGCGCTCGTTGTGCTGCTTTTGGTACTCAAATGTTATCCATCGTCGCCCAAGAACGATCGCGAATCGCAAATCCGTTCGCGCCGCCGACGCGCGGGCCAACGGCGGGGTCAGGCTCGAGCCGCTACTAGTGGCCGGCGTTGTGAGCCAGATCGATGGCGTACTGGTTCACGAAGTTGCCGGCCGGCGGATCACCTTTCCCGCACGTTCCGTCGGATTCACCCGGACGTTTGATCCACAAGTAAGCGTCGGCATGCGCTCCCGCGGTGGCCGCGGTCGGCGGGGTGCCCAGTGCTCGGCCGCCGGGGTTGCACCAGTTGAGGTCGGAGTCGGGCGCCGGTCCAGCACCATTACGTGACGTGTCGATCACATAGTGCGAACCATTCGTGAGCCCCGAAATCGCCTCGCCGTAACCGATTTCGTCCTCGGTGGTGAAGAAGTTCGCGGTGTTGATGCTGAAACCCCGCGCGTGGCCGACGCCGGCCTGGTTGAGCCTGGCGGCCATGTCGTCCGCGCTGTGCCAGCGCAGATGACCCGCGTCGACGTAGACGGCCGCGTTCGGATCGCGGGTCAGCGTGTCGACGGCGTAGCGAATCAAGTCGAAGCGCACTTGGCGCTGATCGCCCGACAGGCAGTCGGCCATGGCGAGCGCATCGGGTTCGACGATGATCGCCACCCGGGAGGCGCCCACGCCGGATGCGATGCCGTCGATCCACGCGCGGTAGTCGTCGGCCGACGCCATGCCTCCCGCAGCGAAGCTGCCGCAGTCGCGGTGGGGGATTCCGTACAGAGCCAGGACCGGGATGGCGCCCGCAGCATTGGCATCGCCGACATACTTTCCGACCGTGCCTGCCGACGAGCCCGGGACGATCCAGTACGCCTGCGGTGTATTGGCGATGGCGGTCAACTCGGGGCTCGGCGGATCGGCGCTCTGCGCGGCGCGCATCGCGGCCGACGTCGGGTTGACGTAGAACGGCGCTTCGGCCAATGGGTCGCCGTCTGCGACCAAGCGCACCGTCGGGGTGGGACGAACCTGCACCGGGTCGCCGGCCTGACCCATGGCGGCGACGGCCGCAACCGTAAGTAAGGGGGCGATCCAGCGCGCGACTGCACCAGCAGCTGAGAACTTCACCTCTGGGAAGTTAGTGGTTCGCGAGCATCGAGCGCCAATCGTCGACGGCCCGATACGGCCATCCGCCTACATAGATCCGCCGCCGCTAGGACTTCCCCCAAGAAGGTTGGCCGCAAAGGCTGCGCCCTGGTCGATCACCGCCATGTTGGTCGAATACGTGTCATGTGCGGCGAAATTCATGCCGTCGGAGCAGATCGGGTCCTGGGCAGCGCACACCTGGATGGTCTTGGCCTGATAGAGCGGGCCGATGGCGACCGGCGGCTCGCCGAAGAAGTTCATCGCCTTCTCGTTGGGCAAGGCGAAGAGCACAACAGAGGAGACGTGGGTGGCGACTTCCGGATCCAACGGTTTGGGCACGGCCGCCGGATCGATGCCATTCGGTACGACAGGCGAAGTGACGAACCCCATCACGGCCGCGCCTTGCGAATAGCCGCCGAGCACCATCTTGGTGTTGGGACAGTCGTGCGCCATCGAAACGACGTGTGCGCCCGCGTCTCTGACGCCGGCTTCCCCCGCGCTCGTCCAGTCATGGGTAGCGGGGTAATCGACCGGATATACGTCGAACGACTTTGCGCCGATGCGCGAGTGCAGCGAGTCGACGAATGCCTGCCCGGTCGGTCCGAGACCGGGTGGATCGTCGGTGCCGCGGGCGAACACCACCTGAACCTCCGGGCACGGATCGGCGGTGGCGGGGGGGACGGCGGATGCGAGGACGGAAGCGGCAAGGCCCGACGCCGCGGTTACAGCAGGAGCAAGGAGACGAGAGCTGTGACGTGCGGTCATGCCGCTGTGTGCCCAAAAACGTGATTTTCAAACCGCGACTTTCGGCCACTGCCCGACCTGGACACTGCCGCGACCACGCCATACGCCAATCCGCGCGAATGCGAACACGCAACGATCCGTCAGCTTTCCAGCAAATCTGAAGACATTGAGGTTCCTGGCGCGGGGAAATCAGAAGTTACCCACAAAGTTGGCCCACCTGTCCGTGATTGGGGCTCGCGTCGCACTGCGTCTGTTCGCGTCTCTGAATGAAGTCGTTGATGCAAGCCTGGTGGGCATCGGGATCGGTGATGCTGACACAGGGATCGTCGGCGTGCGCTTGTGCTGGTGGAGTGCAGAGGAGTGCCAGTGCCATGGCTGCTGCCGCCAACACGCCCATTATTACCCTCTTCATCAGCTCGTCCTTTCCTGACCTCCCAAATGGCCGCGTTGTTGTCGCCACTTCCAGATATAGCAAGTGTGCCGCGCTGATTCATGACAGGAAAGCGGTCAAGTCGCATGTGCAACAGGAGGAGATCCCCAAACCGCCAGACGGCAAACTGCGGCCGTACCTGGATTAGCTCGCCGTGTGCCAGCGGATCGGGCAGCGGTGCGGCTGTGGCCTGCGCGTCCTCGACCGCGCCTTGCGCGAGGCGAACGGGAGCCTGGATCTACCGCCGCAGTCCCATCCTCGCCGCCGCCACGGACGTGGCTGCGTTCAAAATGTGTTTCACGGCGGGGTCAAGACACCGAATAAACCGGCTTTGACTTGCGTAAACTCTGGCGGTGGCGGAGGGATTTGAACCCTCGGACGGTTTTAGCCGTCACACGCTTTCGAGGCGTGCTCCTTAGGCCGCTCGGACACGCCACCGCCGAGCAGCTTACCCAACCGAAGGCCCGTCACCCCAATCGCTGGCGGGCGAAGAAGGCCTCCAGTGGCGCGGCGCACTCCTTCGCCAGCACACCACCGCGCACTTCCGGGCGGTGATTGAGCCGCCGATCGCGGACCACGTCCCACAACGATCCGACCGCTCCGGTTTTCGGCTCCCAGGCGCCGAACACCAGCCGGGCGACGCGCGACAGCACCAGCGCGCCCGCACACATGGTGCACGGTTCGACGGTGACCGCCAGGGTGGCGCCTTCCAGCCGCCACCCGTCCCCGAGTACCTCGGCCGCCGCGCGCAGCGCCAGGATCTCGGCGTGGGCCGTCGGGTCTCCCCACGCCTCGCGGGCGTTGACCGCGCGGGCCAGTTCCGTTCCGTCGGCGCCGATCACCACCGCGCCGATGGGCACGTCACGGGGACCCGCCGTTGCGGCAACCGACAGTGCGGAGCGGATGAGGTCCTCGTCACTGATCACCGACCGAGCCTGATGGCGGCGACCCGCCGCGCCCGGCTCCATCATTGGTAGCGACCCGCTGCGCCCGGCTCCGCCGCGCTTGCGATCGCCACGGCCGCGCTTGCGATCACCGACCGAGGCGGTCGATCACCGCCGACAACTGATCGGCGAAGCCCATCTCGCGGGCAATGCGGCCCAACTGCTCGTCGGCGTACAGATCGGTCTCGTCGAGGATGACCCCCAGCACCGCCTCGGGCAACCCGACATCGGATAGCAGCCCTAAGTCGCCCTCTTCGAAAGGATCTGAGTCTTCGAGATCCTCCGGATCGATGTCGGCGTCCAGCTTGTCGAGCACTTCCGCGGCGATGTCGTAGTCCAGTGCGGCGGTGGCATCGGAGAGCAACAACCGCGTCCCCGACGGGGCCGGCCGCACGATGACGAAAAATTCGTCATCCACGTCCAGCAGGCCGAAGACCGCGCCGGAACTGCGCAATTCACGCAACTCCGTCTCCGCGGCCGACAGGCTCAGCAGCGACTTACGGGCCATCGGAGCGCAGCGCCACTGCCCCTCTTCACGCACCACCGCGACGCCGAAACCGTCCGGCGTGTCGGCGGACAGGCGCTCGGCGGAGGCCCGTTGTGCTCCCATGGCCGCTTACGGTAGTCCCTGACCAGGCCCCTGACCAGATGGCGCTGGTAGCCGCGAGATCTGACGGCGCCGTTCCCGGCCGGATGTGCCAACCTTGGAATGTGGCAAGCCCTCCTTCTAAGACACCGGTGTGTGTGCTCGGGCTGGGATTGATCGGTGGCTCGATAATGCGGGCCGCCACGGAAGCCGGCCGTGAAGTGTTCGGCTACAACCGCTCGGTGGAGGGCGCGCAGGCCGCGACCGCCGACGGCTTCGACGCCACCACCGACCTGATCGCGACCCTGTCTCGCGCCGCCGGCACCGAGGCGTTGATCGTGCTGGCCGTGCCGATGCCGGCGATGGCGGGCATGCTCGCCCACATCAAAGAGACGACCCCGGCGTGTCCATTGACCGACGTCACCAGCGTCAAGCAAGCGGTGCTCGATCAGGTCGTCGCGGCCAGTCTGCAGGAACGCTTCGTCGGCGGCCACCCGATGGCGGGCACCGCGCATTCGGGGTGGGCCGCCGGCTACGCCGGATTGTTCACCAGGGCCCCGTGGGTCCTCAGCGTCGACGACCACGTCGACCCGACGGTCTGGTCGACGGTGATGACGTTGGCGCTGGACTGCGGCGCGGTCGTGGTGCCGGCCAGGTCCGACGAACACGACGCCGCCGCGGCGGCCATCTCGCATCTGCCCCACCTGCTTGCCGAGGCGCTGGCCGTCGTCGCCGCAGACGTCCCGTTGGCGTTCGCATTGGCTGCCGGGTCATTCCGCGACGGGACTCGGGTGGCGGCCACCGCCCCGAACCTGGTCCGGGCGATGTGCGAAGGCAACTCCGACCAACTGGTGCCCACGGCCGATCGCGCCATCGCGTTGCTGAAGCACGCCCGTGCATCGCTGGCGTCCCATCACTCGGTCGCCGAGCTCATCGAGGCCGGCCATGCCGCGCGAACACGTTACGACAGCTTCCCGCGCTCCGACATCTTCCACGTCGTCATCGGGGCGGAGAATTGGCGTCAGGAATTGGCCGCCGCGGGCCGGGCCGGCGGAGTGATCAGATCCGCTCTGCCAAGCCTGGATAGTCGACGATGAACCCTTCGTCGTCGACGCGCACCGTGGTGTCAGAGATGGGCGAGCGCAACTTGATCTCGTCCAGGCTGCCGGTGCTGCTGTAGCTCACGGTGTCGGCGGTGACGGACATGTCCGGCATGTTCACGTAGACCACGGGCAGCGTGACCGAAGCCGCTCGCTCGTATAACCCGAGCCGCCGGATGGGCAGCGCATTGAAGAATGGGCTGAATTCCACATCGACGTCGAGCGCACCGTTGTAGGCCGCGCGGTGCTCGCCCTGATGGTCGGTGACCAGCCACATGTTCTCTTCGTCGCGGGCGAAGGAGAAGACGCGCTCGCGCTCGGCCAGGGTCACGGTCATGCCGAGCCGCCTGGTGGCACCGGTCTCATCGGTCAGCAGGTCGTAATAGGCGCCGAACGCCGGGTGGGTCTTGGTGGCGGCGGCAATGATGCGGCCATTGGCCTTGATTCTGTTGCCGGACACCTGGACTCGTACCGATTCCATCCGGGGAGCATCCTGTGCGCGCCAGGTGAGCATCGCCTGCCACACGCGGCGAGACGGATCAGAGGGGGCTGCGTTCACTCATCTACCGTAAGTCGTGACCGCCAACCGTTGCGGAAGTGCCCCGTATGTTCGCCGCAGCCGCCCGGTCCCCGGCACCGAAACCCACACCGCCACCGCCAGCAGTCCGTCGAGCACCAGCGCCAACGCGGCCACCATCAGCGCCCCCACCAGGGCGAGATGAAACTCACGTTCTTTGATCCCGTCGATCAGGTATCTGCCCAGACCACCGAGGCTGGCGTAGGCAGCGACCGTCGCCGTGGCGACCACCTGCAGCGTCGCGTTGCGCAGCCCACCCAGGATCAACGGCAACGCATTCGGCA
>NZ_DASUHS010000051.1:0-7444 GCF_036273375.1 Mycobacterium sp.
GGATCTGGATCAGGCGTTGTTGTCGGCGGCGGGGTTCGGCAACACGGGTGCGGATCTGTTCAACAAGGGTGGGCCGTATCTGGCGCGCGGGGCTGCCGACCTGGTGCCGACGGCGCAACTGCTGGACACCTACAGCCCGGAAATCTATTGCTTGATGCGCAACGAACACGATGCGCTGCCCGCCACCGGTGCCGCCGAGGGCGGGTTCAATGGCTACTCGCTCAACATGGACACCGAGGTGCTCTCCGGGCTGGGACTGATCGCGAACCCGGTGTCCGCGGTGCCCGTTCTCGCGTCGATGGTGGGCGGCATTGCCGGCGTGGTGGGCGGTGCGCCCAATCCCTACATCTATCCCGAGAACCTGCCCCGGGTCAACGCGCGCGGCGGCCCCGGCGGTGCGCCGGGATGCTGGCAGAAGGTCACCCGCGACCTGTGGCCGGCACCCGAGTTGATCATGGACACCGGCAACAGCATCGCGCCCTACAACCACCTGGACACCGGATCGCCGTACGCGATCGAGTACGTCTGGGGCCGCCAGGTCGGCGATAACACGATCAACCCGTAGGCCGCGCTCGCCGACGCCGCTTTGTGAGAATCCTTACCGGACAAGCCATTTCGGTGTGAGCAGCTACGCGTCATGCGCCGCGCATCCGTCTGACGCTCAGGCCTGGGAGGCCGCCTTCGGCCGCGCGCTGGATTTCACGTCACGTCCGGCGCCGGCCGACATGGAGGCGGCCTCACCGCGAGCCAGTCCGACCGTCGCGACGATCACCACGACCGTCGTCGCCGCGATGAGAAACCACTCCCAGCCGCCGGCCTCCAGCGTCTCGCTGAGCACGACGACGCCCAGCACCCCGCCCACCACCGGCTTCGCCACGATGATCGTCGGCAGCGAGGCGGTGAGCGCACCGGCTCGATAAGCCGATTGGTGATAGACCATTCCGGCCGCCCCGCAGAACACCAGCGCGTACAGCTCGAATGAGACCCATATCTGGCCCGGGTGGTGTTCCAAAATGTCGACGACGCCCTTCATCAGGACCGCGAACACCGCCAGCAACGTGCCGGCCACCGCCGCCAGCAGCAGCGCCGCGACCGAACGATCCGCCCAGACACGCGCGCCGAGCAAACCCAGCAACAGCAGTGGGCCGATCACCAGCGCCACCACGATCCAGATATGCAGCGGCGCCCGCTGCTGGCCGCCGGTCGGGTCGCTGACCGCGATGAGCACCGCCAGGGCCACCGCCAGCACCAGTGCCCAGGTCCACTCTGGGCGGGTGATGCGGTTACCGGTCATCCGCGAGTAGAGCGGCAGGGCGAACAACAGCGCCGTCACCTGCAAGGACATCACCAGCAACACGGAGCCGTTGTCCAGCGCGCCGGCCAGCAGCACATAACTGCCGATATCTCCCAAACCACCCAGCCACCAACGCTTGTCGCGCAGCAGCATGCCGAACAACGTCAGGTGGCCCACCCGTTTGTCGGTGACCTCCTGGGCGGAACGTTGCCGGACCACGTTGCCGATCGCGGACGCCAGGGCGGCGCACAGGGCGAGAATGGCTGCCAGATGCGCGTCCGACATGGCATTACCTCCTCGCTGGGTGCGGTTGCGCTACCCACCCAATCTAGCCGCGCCCCGAGCGGGCGGCGCGCGGAAGGGTTGCCCGGCCGGACGACGACGCGGCCGGAACACTTCAGAGCGGGAATTTCGTCCCGGTGAGCCGCTCGGACAGTTCCCAGAGGGCGGTGGCGGTGGCGGCGCGCTTTGCCGGCCAGTTGCGCCACGTCGGCTGGGTGCGGCCGTACAGTCCGAATCGCGGGCCGACGAACGTGTCGCCCGGCAAATCCTGCGAGACGGCGTACAACGTCTGGCGGGCGCCGAAGTCGGCGTCGGTGGACACGATCCGGTCGACCGCCAGGACCGCCGCGTCGCCCAGTTTGCGGCCGGAGTTTCCCTGCAGGTTCGTGTGCGACCAGCCGGGGTGGGCGGCCAGCGCGCGCAGCGATGTGGGGACGCCGTCCAACCGCCGCTGCAGCTCCTTGGTGAACAACAGGTTGGCCAGCTTGGACTGGCAGTAGGCCAGCCAGGCCGAATACGGCCGGGACTGAAAGTTCAGGTCCTTGAGGCTGATGTAGCCGAAGTGGTGCATCAGCGAGGACACCGTCACAACGCGGTCGGTCAGCTTGGGCAACAGGAGGTTGGTCAACGCGAAGTGGCCGAGGTGGTTGGTGCCGATCTGGCCCTCGAAGCCGTCGACGGTGACCGCGTGTTTGGTGGCCATGATGCCGGCGTTGTTGATCAAGACGTCGACGGTGTCGGTGCCCTCGGCAAAGCGCCGCACCGACGACAGGTCTTGCAGGTCGAGCCGGCGCACCTCGGCTGTCCCGGCCCCGGGGCCGGTTGCCGACCGGGTCACGCGCGCGGCGGCGGCGTGGCCCTTGTCGGTGTTGCGGACGGCCAGGATGACACGACCACCGACCCGAACCAACTCGCGGGCGGCGATCTCGCCCAGCCCGGCGTTGGCGCCGGTGATGATGATGGTTCGTCCGGCGAACGAGGCCAGCTCCGCCGCGGTCCAATCTGCCATGGCAGACACCCTAACTTCGCAATTGCGACGGTGGCGGCCGGGCCGCGGGGACCTGCGGCGGCGTTACGGGCCCACTCCGACGCGCGGGTATCGTGCCTGGGATGCCCAGCGAAATCCCACCTGCGCGATTGCCCGGACGGCTTTTTGTCAGGCACGCATCGGGGATCGCCGGATGTATCTAGGCGTCATCGTCAATCCGAAAGCGCGGAGAAATCGCGCCGCTTCCCGCGACCGCATCGCCGAACTGCGTCGCATCGTCGGCCCCCGCGGCGAGGTGCACGAGACCAACTCGATCGAGGAGCTCCGCGGCGCCATCCAGCAGCTCGCGCCGCGGGTCACCCACCTGGTGGGCGACGGCGGCGACGGCGCACTGCACTGGTTGATCAACGAGATCGAGCGCTGCGTCGGTGATCCGCAACGCTGGCCCGCGTTCGTACCGACCAACGGCGGCAGCGTCAACGCCGTCGCGCGCAAGGCCAAGGTGCGCGGGCGGCCCGAAACGATCATCCGTGCGCTGACGTCCGCCGCCGAGACGGACCAGCGTCCGCCCGAGGTGAGCCTGGACACGTTGGTGCTCGATGGCGAAACCGCGGACGGCGCGGCGTTTCATCGGCTCTGCTTCGGGCTGGCGGCCGGGGGCGTCGGGAACCGTTTCTACGACCGGTATTACGACTCACCCGATCACGGTCGGCTGGCCGTCGCCCGAGTGATCGCTCGCAGCTTCGGCGACTACATCACCTCCAAGGTCGCCCCGAGCCGGGTGAAGACGCCGAATTACGCCTCCATCCTGTTCACCCCGACGCGGGCGCGCGTGGTGATCGACGGCGATGAGGTGCCGTCGCGCACGCACAGCTTGTTGCACGCCGGCGCGATCGACCTGCGCATCGGTGGTCCGCTTCGGTTGTTCCCCAAGGCTTCCGAGCCCGGTGCGCTGCATTTTCAGGCCGGAAACCTACGGCCGTCCAGGATCGTGGCGCAGCTTCCGACGGCCCTGACCAACGGCATGCTCCGCGGCAAAGGGCTACGCGACGTCAACGGCCACGAGATGACGATCGAAGCCGAGGACGAGCCGCTGTCGCCGATCATCGACGGCGAGCGTTTCCTCGGCATCGTGAAACTGGTGGCCCGCGCGGGCCCGCGGATCCGCATCGCCCGGCCCGCGTAGCCGGCCGCCGCCCGGCACGCAGGTGGTTCGGTGGCGCGGCACCGCCCAGAGCTTTCCGACCCGCGTTATCCCGTGGATAATTGCGTTTTTGCTTTGCGATTAGCCAATGAGTGTGACCGGTAAAAGTCTGGTTTGGGCCGGGCATGCCGTTTGGTCGCCAATAGTAAATGCGTGGATTCGCAGATGCGTAGTTCAGTATCTCAGGCGACAGAGCAGATAATACCTGGTCGCACAACACTGAGATACTGAAGTCCGTATGCGCGTAGATCAGCATCCGTGCAATTAATTCCGGCGGTTTAGTTTTATCCTGTGAATGTAGTGTGCGATGGCAATTAGTGCTGCTCAACCTTTTGCTCGGGTACGCAGGCGGCGCTACATTAGATTCATATTTACGACGGAAGTCGTTCTCGGGCTACGCCAACCTGGAAGGGGGATCACTCCGACATGGAGACGCTGATCGATTACCTGCACAACTGGGAAGTGCAGAGGCCGGACCAGACCCTCTTCCGGTTCGTCGATGCCGATGGCCGCGAACTCGAGCACTACACCTACCAGGCCTTCGCCGAACGCACCCGCGAACTGGCCGCCTACCTATCCAGGGAGGCCGGCCTCAAGTCCGGCGATCGTGCCCTGCTCGTCTACCCGCCCGGTCTGGAAATGATCGCCGCGCTGTATGCGTGCGCGCGCATCGGCGTGATCGCCGTTCCGGTCAGCCCCCCTCTGCCCATGGCGTTCGAAGCGGGGATGGCCAAGCTGAGCTACATCGCGCGGGATTGCCAGGCCAAAACGGTGCTGTCGACCAAGGAGTTCGAATACAACTTCCGCCTGCTGCTCGGCAACCGACAGGGCACAATGCCATGGCCGGACGCCGAGCGGCTTCCAGAGTTGCAGTGGGTAGCGACGGATGGCACGCGAGCCTTCGGCGGCGCCACCGTGGCCGACACGCCCGGCCGGGTGCTCTTTCTGCAGTACACCTCTGGGTCCACCAGCGATCCCAAGGGCGTGATCGTAAGCCACGCCAACGTCATCGCCAACGCCGGTGCCGTCACGGGCCGCCCGGTGGCGGTCAGCTGGCTGCCGCAGCACCACGACATGGGCCTGATCTCTGCTTACTTGTTCGTATTGGTGCTCGGCGGGACCACGCATGGGATGTCACCGCTCGACTTCCTCAAGAGGCCGTCGGCCTGGCTGCGGCTCATCAGCGAGGTGCGCGCCACCGACACGCCGGTGCCGAACTTCGCCCTCGAGTACTGTGTACGCGAAGACAAGCTCCCGACGTCCGAGCTGGACGGGATCGACCTGAGCAGTCTGGAAACCATATTCGTCGGGGCCGAGCCTCTCCGGGCCAAGACCTTCGCACACTTCCGGCAGCGCTTTGCTCCTTACGGTCTGCGGCCCGACGCGCTAACCGGCGCTTACGGTTTGGCCGAAAACACCCTGGGCGTGACCGGACGAGGACGCCAGACTCTGAATCTGAACAAGCGGGCGCTGGAGCAAAATCTTGTGCGGGTCGAAAAAGCCCGGCCCGAGAACAAGAACCAGTCCCCAGTGGTCAGCTGCGGCAAGCCCGTCGCCGACAACGTGATCCGCATCGTCGATCCCAAATCGAGGCAGGCCCTGGGCGAGGGCCGGATCGGCGAGATTTGGCTGGACGGGCCGTCCAAGTGCGGTGGCTACTGGCACCGCCCCGATGTCACCGCGGAGACCTTCGGCGCCCGGATCAAAGGCGATGACGAGCACACCTATCTGCGAACGGGCGACCTCGGCTTCCTGTACGAGGGCGAACTGTTCTGCTGCGGCCGGACCAAGGACCTGATCATCGTTCGCGGCGTCAACTGCTACCCGTCGGACATCGAGGCCGTCGTGGAGCGGTCGGCCATGCAGGTCCGTCACGGCTGCGTCGCCGCCTTCTCGGTCGAGCACGATGAGTCCGAAGCGCTGGTCGTCGTCGCCGAGGTGCGCGACGAGCACAACCTTCCGGACGCGAAGGCCTTGGCTCGCGCGATCCGACGGCATTGCCACATCGATCCGCACGCGATCGTCTTCGCACCGCCGCGCAGCATTCCCAAGACCACTTCGGGCAAGGTCCGGCGCTCATCGACGCGCCAGCTGTGGCTGGACGACAAGCTGCCCACCTTCGCGAGCTGGATTAACCAGGCGGCCAACCGAACTCACGATGGCCTAGCTGCCGGGACGGGTCCGCTGGAGCGCTTCCGCAATCTCATCGAGAGCTACGACCTCACCGGCGACGAGGACTGCTCGTTCGCCGATCTCGGCATCGACTCGCTGGCGTTGGCCGAATTACGCACGGACCTGCAGGCGTTGCTGGAGGAGAACGGCGCGGGGGAGTTGGCCGAAGAGGTCAACACCCGCCTGTTGCAGCGGCTGACGGTGTCCGAATTCTTTGGGCTGGTCAGCCAATTCGGCGACGGATCCGGGCAGCCGCTCGACGCCCTGCGCCGGGCGCTGGCTCAGATCTCCGCCGAGTACGAGGCCCACGAGGCCGCCCAGATGCGGGCCGACGCGGCACTGCCGCTGCCGGAACTGGCGCCCGCGCGGCCGGGTGAGCCTACCGATCTGCTGCTCACCGGCGCGACCGGATTCCTCGGGCCGTTCCTGGTGAGCAGCCTGCTGGCGCAAACCTCCTGCACGGTGCATGCACTGGTACGCGCCGCGGATGCCGCGCACGGCCTGGACCGCATCGTCGCGTCGCTGCGCCGCGCCCAGCTCTGGACGCCGGCGCTGGAAGCCGACGTCCGCGCACGGGTCCACGTCGTCTGCGGCGATCTCGCGGAGCCCGCGCTGGGCATCGGGGAGGCGGCCTTCCAGCAACTGGCGCGAGACGTCGATGCCGTCGTGCACAACGGCGCCCTGGTCAACTACGTCCGCACGTACGACGCCCTGCGGCCGGCCAACGTGGAGGGCACCCGCGAGCTATTGCGGCTGGCAATGACGGCCCACCGCAAGGCATTTCACCTGGTGTCCAGCACGTTCATCTACGGCTGGAGCACCGAGCCGGTGGTGGGGGAGTGGGATGCGAACGAGAAGATGGCCGGCCTGGATTTCGGTTACTCGCAGACGAAGTGGGTCGGCGAGCAGCTGGCTCTGGCCGCGCAGCGCAAGGGACTCGACGTCCGCATCTACCGGCCCTCGCTGATCTCGCCGACCCGCGCGGGCTTCGGCAGCCAGGACGACATCCTGGTGCGCCTGACGGCGTTCATGATCGAGCACGGCGTCGCCGTCAACGCGCTCAACCAGATCAGCCTGCTGCCGGCGGACTTGATCGCGGATCACATCGTCACGTTGATGGGCCTGCCGGACGAGTCGGGCAGCGTCTTCAACATGACCGCCGACGACTACTACAACCTCACCGACGTCACCCGGATCCTGTCCGAACGGTACGGATATCGCTTCGACTACTACGACATCCCGTCGTTCACCGAGCAGCTGAACCGCCGCTGCACGCCGAACGATCAGATGTATCCGCTGGTCGATTTCCTCACCCGGTCTGCGGACAAGATCGCGGCGATGCGGGACAAGCGCTACGACAACACTCAGTACCGCCACCGGCGAGGGCTGGCCGAGGTCCGCCTTCGCGAGCCGGCCCTGACCGAGACGGTCGATCATCTGGTCCGGTTCTTGCGCAGCGAGCGTTTAATCACTGAGGTAGAGGACGAGGCACAGCGCAGCGCCT
>NZ_DASUHS010000052.1:0-2970 GCF_036273375.1 Mycobacterium sp.
GAAAGCGCTCCTGCAGCCGGGCGAGCCCGATCCGGTGGTCCGGATGCCCGTGTGTGATCACGACGCCGGCGACTGCTTGCCGAACCGCTCTACCCAGTCCGCCAGCCGATCGACCTGGTCGTAGGTGATGGTCGTGTCGACCAGGATCGCGTCGCGTTCGCAGGTGATGAGCGTACTGCTCGGCGGCGACCACATCGGCCGGATCCCGGTGAGCGGCTTGGCCGGGGCTGCCCGGCGGTCAAGGTTCAGCGACCGGGGCTTGACCGCTCAGCATTGGCTTAGCCGGCGAGCGCCTTCTTGATGAAGGCCGCCACCGCCACCGGCTGGGCGATGAACGCCGTGTGCGAGCCGGCGATCGACTCGGTGGCCGCGCCCATCCGCTCGGCCATGAACCGCTCGGCGTCCGGCGGGATGGCGTTGTCGTGGTCGGACACCAGGTACCAGGATGGTTTGGTCTTCCATCCGGCGGCCGTGGCGTCCTCGGTCAGCGCCGCGATCGACAACGGCCGCTGCGTCGCCCACATGACCGCGGCGAGGTCGGCCGGCACATCCGCGCAGAACGTCTCCCGGAACTGATCCTTGCCGATGTAGAGCTCGGGGCCGCCGGGCGCGCCCGCGGCGTCGTACGCGGTAGGCGCGGACGTCGAGGCCAGCATCGACGGCGGGAACGGGCCCTGCACACTGGCGCAGCTCTCACCCGCATCGATACCGAATGCGGCAACGTATACCAATCCGACCACGTTGTCCAGATCGGCCGATGCCTGCGTGATCACCGCTCCGCCGTACGAATGCCCCACCAGGACGACAGGCCCGTCGATCGCCCGCACGTAGGCGCCGACCGCGTTCGCGTCGAAGGCAAGACTGCGCAGCGGATTGGGAGGCGCCACCACCTCGTACCCGGAGGTCGCCAGCTCCCGGATCACCCCGCCGAACCCGGAAGCGTCGGCGAACGCGCCGTGCACCAGCACGACCGTCGGCTGCATGGAACCAGGCATGATCATCCACCCCTCATCTGTCGGGTCGCCTACCAGCCCAGGGTGCCCTCGCCACCAGCGGCGATCCTTCACATATTCACGTGATGGAACGGCGTCCCGCCTCGCGATCTACTGAACTCACGCTCCACGGGAGCGACCTGGGGAAACCGAGGACAGGAGCCGCAGCTATGCCCATGATCGACGTGTACGCCACGGCCGGCACCTTCGCTGACAAACACAAGCTCGCCGTCGACCTGGCGACCGCGGTCATGGTCGTCGAGGGCGTGCCGGACATCCCGATGTTCCGGCAGAACACCGCCGCGTTCGTCCATGAGCTTGCCGCCGACAGCCTGTCGAACGTCGACGGCGACAACACCTACGTCCGGGTACAGGTGCTCACCAACGCCGGCGCCCTCGACCGGGACAAGCAGCTGGCCGTCGTTGAGCGGCTGACCCAGATAGTCGCCGCCGCGGCCGGTGACCTGACCTTGGCCGAGCGGACCTGGGTGCTGCTCACCGAAGCCATCCCCGGCGGCTGGGGCCTCAAGGGCCACGCCAACACCAACGACGAGCTGGTCAACGCGGCCCGAGCGCAGGTCGCCGAGCTGCAGGCGTGAACGCTGCAAGGAGAAGAACAATGAGCACCAGTCCGCTTTCAGTCGACGTCTTCGTCACCCCGATCCGCCCCTACGCAGGCGACCCACGCCAAGGACCCGGCGACGACCCGACCTGGGCCCCGATGAGCAGCACCCTGATCACCGGCGAGAATGAGGCGATCCTTATTGACGCCTTGATGACCAACGGTCAGGCAGACGCCTTGGCAGAGTGGGCCAAGAGTTTCGGCAAGCGCATCACTGGCATCTACATCACCCACGGGCACTCGGACCACTGGCTCGGTCTCGGGCGACTTCTCGAACACTTTCCCGAGGCGCGCGGCTTCGCAACCGCGGAAGTAGCCGCCCGCGCCGCGTGGGAAGCAGAGATGAACAAGACCACCCAGTACTGGACGTCCCGGTTCCCGGGCGAACTGCCCGAGGCTCCCGTAGTGCCTAATGCGCTCGCGGAACCCGAATTCGAGCTCGACGGACACCTTGTCCGCACGGTCCCGGTTGGGCAAGGAGACACCGAGCATTCAACGTTCTTCCATATTCCGTCGGCAGAGGCCGTCGTCGCTGGGGACATCGTCTACAACAACGTTCACATGATGCAATTTGAAACCAACGAAGAGAAGCGTAAAGCCTGGATCGCCAGCCTCGATGCCATCGCCGCACTGGAACCGAAGATCGTTGTCGCCGGTCACAAGCGTGCAGGATCGCCTGATCTCCCGGAGCACATCGCAGCGAGCCAGCAGTACCTGCGCGACTTCACCAGGATCGCCAACCAGCGAGACACCGTCGAGGACCTCGTCGCCGGAATGATGGAACTGCACGGCGACCGCGACAACCCCCACACGCTATGGATCTCGGCCCGCGCCGCGGTCGCCAACCGAGCCTGAACGAACACGATCGGGCAGTTACGGCTGACGGCCTCACAATCCGACCGAGGAGCTCGTGACCGCGGCCACGGTGAAGATCGCAAAACTGCAGGCTCGCTCCTGACGGAGGCACTCGATGAGCCACGACGTGATAATTGGAACAGACGGCAGGCCCCGCTGCGCCTGGGCCGGCGATGCCGGTACGCCACTTGGCCGCTACCACGACCAGGTCTGGGGCCACCGCACCTACGACCAGCGCGCGATGTTCGAAGCACTCACCCTCGGCGTGTTCCAGGTCGGGCTGAGCTGGTCGACCGTGTTCAACAAGCGAGACGCCTTCCGCACCGCGTTCCACGACTTCGACATCGCCAAGGTCGCCGCCATGACCGACAAGGACGTAGGCCGGCTGACGCAGGACGCGTCGATCATCCGCAACCGGGGCAAGATCCAGGCCACCGTCGACAACGCCCTCGCGATGCTGTCGGCATCGCCGAGCCTCGCCGAACTCGCGAGATCCTACGA
>NZ_DASUHS010000053.1:0-3062 GCF_036273375.1 Mycobacterium sp.
CAACACGATGAGCACGTCGATGACCACCGCAAGCAGGAACAGGGCGATGATGCCGGCCAGGATCTGATCGCTCTTGTTGGTCTGGTACCCCTGCGTGAACCAGCTGCCCAGGCCGCCGATGCCGATCACCGAACCGACCGAAACCATCGCGATATTGGTGACCACAACTACCCGCAAACTGGCGACGAGTACCGGAACTGAAAGCGGCAGTTCGACTTTCATCATCCGCGTGAGCGATGGGTAGCCGACCGCGGTGGCAGCGTCACGTACCTGGGCGGGCACCGCGTCCAGCGCCTCGAGCACGGCGCGCACCAGCAGCGCGGCGGTGTAGGCCGTCAACGCCACCATGACGTTGGCCTCGTCGAGGATGCGGGTCCCGATCAGCATCGGCAACACCACGAACAGCGCCAGCGATGGGATGGTGAACACGACGCTGGCGGCCGCCGTCGTCAGCCGGCGGGCGCCTCGCGTGCGCTGCACCAGCATGCCCAGCGGCAGCGCGATCGCCAGCCCGATCAGCACGGGCACCAACGACAACCACAAATGCACGACGGTCAGCGCCCAGGCGTCGTCGAGATGGGTCAGCAGATAGTGCATCGGCTAAGTCCCTTGAGGTTCCGCCGAGCCCAGCCGCTGGGCCTGGACCGCGGCCAACACGTCGGCGGCCAGCACACCGCCGATCACCTTGCCGCCGTCGTCAACGGCGACGCCGATACCCGACGGCGATGACAGCGCCGCGTCAAGCGCCTGGCTCAGATTGCCCTGCGGCCGAAACAGCGATCCCACCGCGCTCATGCTGTCGGACAACGACACACTGTCACGGTGCCGACGCAGTCCCTCGTCGTCGATCCAGCCGAGGGGCGCACCAGCATCGTTGAGGACGACTGCCCAACCCTCGGAAAGCTCTGTCTCGGACAGCTTGTCGGCCGTGATCCGCTCGATGTCGCGCAACGGCAGACCGGCCGCGTCCTGCAGTTGTAGCCATCGATAACCGCGACCCAGGCCGATGAACCTGGACACGAAATCATTGGCCGGCCGCGACAGCAGCCGGCCAGGCTCGTCGTACTGCTGTAACGAACCGCCCTTGAACACCGCCACCCGTTCGCCGAGCCGCAGCGCCTCATCGATGTCGTGGGTGACGAAGACGATCGTCTTGTGCAGTTCGCCCTGCAGGCGCAGTATTTCGTTCTGCAGGTCGTGGCGAACCACCGGATCGACGGCGGAGAACGGCTCATCCATCAACAGGATCGGCGGGTCGGCGGCCAGCGCTCGCGCCACGCCGACCCGTTGTTGCTCGCCGCCGGAGAGCTGCGCGGGGTAGCGGGTCGCGAGTTTGGCGTCCAGCCCCACCCGTTCGAGCACCGCGTAGGCGGCTTTGCGGGCGGCCCTGCGAGACTGGCCGCGTAGGACGGGAACCGTTGCCACGTTGTCGATTACGCGTTGGTGGGGCATCAGGCCGGCATGCTGGATGACGTATCCGATTCCGAGGCGGAGCTTTACCGGGTCGCGGGTGGAAACGTCGACGCCGTCGATCGAGATGTTGCCCGAGGTGGGCTCGATCATCCGGTTGATCATCCGCAGCGCCGTAGTCTTGCCGCTGCCGGAGGACCCGACGAATACGGTCAGTTTGCCGTTGGGGACGCTCAGGCTGAGCTGGTTGACGGCGGTGGTGCCGTCGGCCAAGGCCTTACTGGCGTTGTCGAAGATGATCAAGTCATCCTCCGATCGGGTGGTTGAAGCCGTTGCCCTGCACCCAGTTCCGCGCCGCCTCGTCGGGGTCGATGCCCGCGTTTCCCGACACCGCGGCGTTGAGTCCGGCGACACCGGAGGTGGTCAACTTCGCCGAGACCGCGTCCAGCACCACCTTGAGACGGTCGGACCTCTTCTTCGAATTAAGTAGTGGCACAATGTTTCCAGCTACGAAATTGTGTTCGGGGTCGTCGAGGACTACCAAGTGATTTTGCGGTATGGCCGGTGATGTGGTGAAGATGTTGGCGGCATTCACCCTTCCCTCGATTAACGCGCGCACGGTGACCGCACCGCCGCCGTCGCCGATGGCGACGAAGTTGCCAGGCCTGATGTCGAGTCCATACTTCTGCCGCAGCCCCGGCAGGCCCGCCGGCCGGGTCGCGAAGGCCGAGGGCGCCCCGAAGCGCACGTCCGCCGAATGGGCGGCCAAATCGGCGATCGCCTTGAGGTTCCAAGAGTTCGCCGTTTGCCCGGTCACGCTGACCGTATCGGTGTCGGTGGCCGGGGCGGGCGTCAGGATACACAGGTCAGCAGGCAGGCGCTGATCGAGCTCCCGCTCGACGGCATCCAACGTGGTGGCGTTGGATTGCGGCGAGATATAGAGCAGCAGATTGCCGATGTACTCCGGCACCAGGTCGATGGAATGGTCTTTGAGCGCAGGGATATACGTCTCGCGACTGCCGATGCCCATTCGCTTACCCACTTCGAAGCCGTTGGCCTGCAGAGCCTGTGCGTAGATCTCGGCGATGATTTGGGATTCCGGAAAGTCACCGGAGCCAATGACAATGGAATTGGGGCTGCGAACCTGCGCTCCCAGCGGGTCGGAATTGCTGCACGCCGCAACGGCGGACATCGCGATCAGCAGGACTGCCCCGCGCGTCAACGCGCCCCGCAGCCGCGGCAGTGTCGTCATACCGCCGACCCTAACGCCCGAACCTCGCGGGCGCTGGCCCGCGAGAACGGTTGCCCGAATCGGTTTCAATCTGCGTCGGATAGGGCAAAGATGACATTATGAGCAGCCAAATCCCTGCCTCCCCCGGGCAGCCGCCCCCCGAGCCCATCCCTGCGGCCCAGACCGGCGCACCCGCCAAAGACCCGGCGATCGGGTTCACCCGCGCCGGCGCGCTGTGGTCCTCGCTGATCGCCGGCTTTGTGATCTTGATCGTGTTGCTGATCTTCATCACCCAGAACACGACACCGGCTGAATTTCAGTTCTTGGGTTGGCGCTGGAGCCAGGCCAAGGGGGTGGCGATCTTGCTGGCGGCCGTGGTCGGTGGGCTGATCACGGTGGCGGTCGGTACCGCGCGGATCTT
>NZ_DASUHS010000054.1:0-2999 GCF_036273375.1 Mycobacterium sp.
CCATGACGGCGGCCGCAATCATCGGACCGCCCAATGCGCTCGTACCGGCCAGCGCCACACCAACGAGGGCCAGTGCCAAGGCCACCGCGAACCACACCAGCGGCGGACCCGCCGTCGTCAGCGCGCCGATGCCCGCCGGGCTCGCGGTGAGTTGCCCGAACGCGTCACGTCCACTCGTCGGGTCGAACGCCGGTGGTCCCTGAAACGCATCGGCGGTTCCCGGCGGCGCCCCCGGGCCCGGCCGCTGGTTGGCCCATGGATCGAATCCGCCCGAATAACCCCCACCCTGCTGCCCCTGCGCAGGCGACTGTCGGCCACCGGGCGGAGCCTGCTTGCCCGGCCCGAAGTCGCTGAAGTCGAAGGGGTTTGGTGCGTTCATTGTCCGCGCCTCAATACGGATTCAGGCAGAGGGCGAAGGAACGGTCGGGAGGTGCGGCCACGTACACCGAGTTGCATTGGTTGCTCGAGTGCACCCGCGCGGCAACCGTGTACACCCCGTCGCGGTGTTCGCAGTCGACACCGAACAAGTCCAGCGCGTCATTGCCCGTGCTGTTGCGCAGCTGAAGCTCCACGCAGGTGCCTATCGGCACGGTCGCCAGGTCGAGCTTCGGGCCGCGCGGCACCGTGGTGCCCGGTGCGACCGACGTGATGACCCGCGGTGGTAACGGCCTGGGCAGAGCCGAGCTGGACGCGGTCGCCGGAGTCGAACTGCTTGGCCGGGTGCCCCAATACACGCCACCGAGGATCAGCAGGACACACATTAGGTAGCCGATCACCAGGCCGGCGATCGCGGCCGGGCGCCCGCGTTCGCCGCTGCGATTGATTTGCGGCAACGCGAGATGGCCCATGACGATGCCGGCGGGCGGAACGATCACCCCGAAGACCGGCGAGAGGACCGCCAGCGTGTTGTAGTCCGCGCGCGGCGGCTGTCCGCCGAACGGTGCCCCCGGGTATCCGACCGGAGCCGTCGGCGCGCCGCCGTATGACACGGTGGGCGGTGGTCCGCCGAACGGGTCGCCGGAGGGCGGCGCAAAAGGGTCTTCGCTGGGATACATCAGTTCACCCCACCGGCTATAGCGGCGAACCGCTGTGTTGTGCGACGAGAGACGACTCTGTGCTGCCCCATCTCAACCCTTGAAGTCGACGATGCAGGCATACACGGTCTTGTTCTTGTTCCACAGCGTCGTGGGGGTCTTGCAGGAGTCGTTGGAAAGCAATTGGGTCACTTGCAGCACGCCTTCGCGCACCTCGCACCTGACCGGGTAGATGGTGATGAAGTCCGCCTTCTCGGACGGGTCCGGTTTGTTCTGCTGGACCTCGATGCAGTCACCCACGCGGAGGTCGCTGACGGACACGCTGGGACGCCCCGCCGGCGGGGGTGTGATCACCGTGGTGCGCGGCGGGGTCGGCGGCACGTAAGGGCTGGGAGCCGCCGTCTTGACCGTGTTCGAATCGGATCCGCCGCTGGTCGCCAACCACACCGCCAGTGCGCCGACCGCCAGCACGATGATCAGGTACGAAGCCGTCATCCCGAAGATGGCGCGGTCGCGGCCACGCTCGTGGCGTTGGCGGATCTGGGAGAGCGCCACGTGCCCCAGCGCGGCACCGGCCGGCGCGAAGACGAACGCGAAGATGGCCGACAGCGTGGCCAACGTGTTGACCTTCGGCCCGGACGGAAAGGCGGCGGATCCTGCGGGCGGATGACCGGGCGGGTTGTGGCCGAACGCCGGCGCCTGGCCACCGGCCTGCCCCCCGAATGGGTCGCCACCGAACGGATCCTGATAACCCCCGCTATATGTCATTGGCGCCCCTCGATGCTGGGCCGGAGCTGGTCACCCATCCCCCTCATCAAATCGCCACCCATTCCCCGTCAACGCGCCCAGTCGGCGGCGTTCACCGTTCCCACAAGCCTTGAAACTCGTGATGTCCCACCGCAACAAATCAACATAGTCGGTGCAGGCACGACGCACTCTTTTTCCACGAGAAGCACCTTTCGGTACTGCTATATATAGTGCTGCGGCGCGCGCACGCGCAATTTAGGTTGCGGGGTTACGTTCGCTATCCGGTCTCTATCGACGTTAACTCTAGATCCGTGACTCCTGCTTGCCCGGGCCGCGGCAGTTAGCTGGTGAGTGCTCGAAGCGAGCTGGATAGTTAGCTCACTCGCGCTCGTGCTAGCCGGTCGTGGCTTTGGAGTTCAAAAAAGCGACTATCCCTTGGGTGACCGCGGCGGCATATTTCGCCCGACCGTCCGGACTTTCCATTCGCGCCAAGTCACCGGCGTTTTTCATGTTGCCCAGTTCGACCAGGACCGCGGGGTACTGGGCCAGGTTCAGCCCGGCGAGGTCGTCTCGGCCGTACAGGCCGTCCGAGCCGATGTAGTTGGCCGGCTGTAAACCCGACTGGACCAAGGCATCCCGCATCGCATGCGCCAACTGCACGGCGGGTCCTGCTTGGACGTCGTTGAGCGGCGGGCTGGAGTAGTTGACATGGAATCCACTGCCGGATGGGGGTCCACCGTCGGCGTGGATACTCACGATTGCGTCCGGGTGCATGGCGTTGGCCGCCGCCGCGCGTTGGTCGATGCAGGGGCCGACTCCGCTGTCGCTATCGCGCGACAGCTGGGTTCTAACGCCCAACTGGTTCAGCGAATCGTTGATCAGTCCCACCACTGCCCAGGTGAACGCGTGCTCGGGATAGCCATCGTCGGCGACCGCGCCCGAGGTCTGGCAGGCCTTGGTGCCGCCGCGGCCGTTGGGGACCTGCTGGTTGATCGACGCGTCATTCACGGCGTTGTGGCCGGGGTCGAGGAAGACCGACATCCCGGCCACACCGGCCGACGCGGGCGGGGTGGGCAGCAATGCGCCGGCGGCGACAAGCGCCGGCATCACACCGGCGATTCTCAGGACGTCGCGGCGAGCAACAATTCGCAGCCCACCAGGGCGATCACTCACCGCGCGATGGTAACAATCGGCTGGCCGACCGGGCCGCAGAGGTAG
>NZ_DASUHS010000055.1:0-20343 GCF_036273375.1 Mycobacterium sp.
AAGACAGCCACTTCAAACACACGGCGCAAGCCTGGCTGTTCGACGTGGGCATGCTGGGGTTGTTGACGGTCGTGTACGCAGGATTCGTGGGTTGGCGCAGCCGGCTCAAGCGCCCTTGACGTACAACTACGGCTAGATGAAGTCCAGGGCCTCGACCGTGGCGACAGGGCCTTCGTGGGTGGGCCGGTTTGCGCCACCAATGCAGTAGACGGTGTTGCCCACCGTTGCGACCACCTCGGCGTGGCGTGGGGTGGGCATGGGACGCAAGGTGGACCACGTTCCGTCAGCGATGTTGTACATCTCGGCCACTCCCACCACCTGCGTCGGTTCCTCACCGCCGACCGCCAAGATTCGGCCGTCGATGAAAGCGGCGCCGTAGCTGCCACGAGGGGTCGGCATGTCGACCAACTTGGTCCATGTCCCGGCCTGCGGGTCGAATCGTTCGAACGCCGCGGAGTTCTTGTCGGCCGACAGGAATCTCCCGCCGACCACGTACACGTACGTGCCGTCCGACACTGCAGCCAGATGTTCGCGCGGGGTGGGCATGTTGGCTGCGTCGTGCCACGAGCTGCCGTCGAAAACCTCGGTTTGCGGGACGAGCTGCTTAGCGTTCTGCCCGCCGACGACTACAAGTTTGTCGCCGGCCACTGCGGCTGCCAGCGCCGCACGTGCGTGGGTGAGGTTAGGCAACTCGACCCACTTGCCGTCGCGCAGCGCGAACACCTTGGCGGACGCCTGGGTGATGTCGCCGCTGGTGCCTCCAAGCACCACTACCTCGCCGCGATAGGTTGCCGCCGCCGCGTGATGCAGTGGAATGGGCAATGGAGGTTGCGGTTGCCAGATGCCGGTGCGCGGGTCATAGCTCTCCACCGTCTGCAGCGCGACTCCGTCGCGCAAGCCGCCCAGGATCCAGATCTTGTCGTCGAGCACGGTCCACGCCGTCATCAATCTCGCGGTCGGTGCGTCGGGCAGGGAACGCCACTGCGCGGCCGGCTGCATTCGGCGCGGCGGTAGTTGCAGCGCCTCCGCCGACGAGGTCGCCTGGCCGTCGCCGACATCACTCGACCCGCCGATCGAGTACACGGCTTGCCCTACCGCGGCGACCGCCATGCCATGCCGCGCTGTCGCCATGTCCGGCAAGCCGGCCCACGTATTCGTCGTCAGATCGAGCACCGACACGCTCTTGAGGACTTGCCCCGCCGACTGCCCCCCGACGGCGACCAGGCGCCGGTCGGCTATTGCCACGCCGAGGTCTCCGCGCGGTTGGGGAAGGTCGGGCAATCGCGTCCAGCTTTTCGCGGCCGCGTCATACGCCTCGACCGTCGCCAGGTCGGTGGTCCCGTTGGTGCCGTTGGTGCCGTTGGTGCCGCCCACCGTGTACACCAGCTTCCCGTCCGACGCCGCGGCCAGCATCTGGCGGGGGGTCGGTATCGGGGTGCCGAGGGTCCAGGAATTGCCGTCGAATATCTCGACGGTGTTCAGCAGCGCGCCGTTCGAGTCGACGCCGCCCGCGACGATGATGCGGTCTCCCACCACTGCGGCTGCCGCTGCCGCCCGGGGCTGCAACAGATGGGGCAGCTCGACCCAGTGGCTGTTGACAACGCGCCAAACCTGGTCGCTCGCAACCTTTTGCGAACCCGCGGCGCGCCAGCCCCCGAGCACGATCGGGTTGCCCTGCCACGTCACCGCCATCGCGTGTTGAACCGGAACGGGAAGATCGTCACCGCTTTTCCAGCTATCGATGACCGGGTCGTAGCCCTCGTGGTTTGCGACGAGTGCGCGGTTGCTTCCCAATCCGCCGAAGATCCAGATGGTGCCGTCGGCTTGCGTGGTCGCCGCCGCCTGGCGCGCGATGCGGGCATTTGTAATCGGCCGCCAATTCACCGTTTGGCCGCTGGGTTGATTCGCGGTGGCCTGGTGGTTCCTGTTGTGCGTAAGCAGTACGTAGACACCGCTGCCCAGCACCAGCACGGCCACCACAATTCCGACGACGATCAGCGGCGCAGTGACGCGGGGGCGCTTCTTTCCCGACGAGCCCATCCACGCCACTGCCCCGGCGGCCGGTCCGCGACGCGCGCCCGCACGTGGGTCCGGAGAAGTCGACGGCGCGATCGCCTCGGTCATGCTCGTAGGTTCGGGAATCGCTTGGGTCGGCTCAGATGTGTTTGGCGTGGCAGGAGTTGGTCCGCGCATGGCTACAGATGTAGTGGGTTGATCGGAGTGTTGTGGACCGGTGGGCCGCGACGGCGCCGCCGTGTTCTTGCGGTCGTTCAGCGAATTGATCAGAGAGGTGGCGTTTTCCGAGTCGGCATTGCGTGGCCCGGGTCTGGCGATCCTTGGCGGTCTTTGGGTCGGCGCGCCCGTTTTACCGCCGGCCGGTGACAGGGTCCGCGTCTTCGACGGACCCGCCGGGGTGCCCACCGTGCGTCCCGAACCGGCGCCGGCGGCAGTGATGGCCATCGCATCGGGCTTCAAACCGTTGCGGCGCTGACTCTCCTGCAACCCGCGACCAAAATCCGCCGCTGACGCCGGACGTTCATCCAAGTCGGGCGCCATTGCCATCTCGATCGCCGAGCACACCGCCTCCGGGATTCCGCTATGCCGCAAGTCCGGAATTGGCGTGCTATTGATCCGCGTGTAATGGGCAAGCAGGTCTTCGTTGCCGCGGCGCTCATATGCGGCGTTGCCAGCGATGAGCGCATAGATCGTGGCGCCGAGAGAGTAAACGTCGCTACCGACCGTCGCGGGCTCGCCGGTCATTATCTCGGGTGCCAGGTAATCGATTGTGCCGGAGAATAATCCGGCCGCCGTCTCGTACCCGCCGGGGACATGGGCGGTCCCGAAATCGGTCAACTGCGGTTCGCCGTAGTCGTTGACGAGTACGTTCGCCGGCTTGATATCGCGGTGCAACGTGCCGCTCAAGTGTGCGGTTTCCAGCGCTCCGCACAACTTCACGCCGATCCGCACGGCTTCCGGCCAAGCGATGGGTCCCTCTCGCTGCACCCGGAGACCCAGCGAACCCGCGGGGCAGTACGACATGACGATGTAGGGGCGCCCGCTCGCGGTCAGGCCGACCCGCAGAATATTGACGATGTTCGGATGCCCGGAGAGCCCGCCCATCGCGTAGCCCTCACGGAGAAAACGTTCCCGACCCGCGTCATCGCTGAATGTCGGCAGCACCTTGATCGCAACGTTTCGCCCCAGCGCGGTCTCGCGACAGCAGTACACCACTCCGGCGGCGCCTCGAGCGATCTGGCGCGCGTTGTCGAATCCGGCCGCGGCTAACTCCGCCACGACTTCGCTCCGTCCCGATGCCGGGGCGTGAGCCTTGGGTCTTTCAGCCATTACCTGGCCTCGACTTCCCAGGGACTTATGAATCGGGTCAAGCGTAGCGAACATCCGCTCGTCGTCCGTACGGTTCCGGCGACGATCTTGAAGAGCAAGCGGAGTGACGATTTCTCCCGCTGGCGTTTTCCGAAACACAGCGACCAGCGCCACCGCGGCCAGCGTTGCTTAGCCCCCGGCGCCGAGGGCGTTCGTTCCTAGGCGCGCCAACGGTTTACCTCGCGTCCTCGGCGTCCTGGTAAGCGGCGCTTTGCCCGACGTGAGGAGTTACTGGGCATCCGTGGTCGACAGCGGTTGGCGTTCGCCCGAGCGCCCGAGGACGACCTTCGCCGTAATGACGCCCAACTCGGCCATGCCCAAGTACGTCGACGGATTGAACATTGTCGGCCACACTGTGAGTTTTGTGTTCGTTGACCCGCCGGTCGGCGAATCGGTCGCGCAGCCACCTCAGCGTCATGGGAGCCGACCGTGGATGCAACAGCAACTGAGTGGCTTTCACTGGCTGACTGATGAGACCCAGACATCCGATCTCCACGTCGCGCGAGCGCAACACCGTCCCCGGTTCGGCGTGCTCGTATCCCACTGGCGCCCGGTAGAACGGGTCATCGCCGGGTGAGATCGGACGTTCGCCGCGTCGTAGCTCATCGTGCGGCGGGCTTGCGGCTTTCACTGGTGTGGCCGAATGGCTGTCCATTGGTGTGGCAACCCCCTGGGCGTATCGCATACGGGGCGCGCCGACGCCGCCCGTGCTTTGCATTACCCGCGGTACCGGGTTTTCAACCCTTTGTCATCGGAAACCACCGGGGTATTTGCGGAGCAATCAATTCGTCGGGCTACCACGCCGGAGACCGGATTGGTCAACGCATTGTCAGTAAATCCGTAATATCGCGTTATGAGGCTTGTCGCGATAACACCAGGCGAGCATTGTGTCCTCAGCTGGGCGGCCGCCGCCCTGCTCGCCGCGGCAGTGGTGATTGCCCTGGCAGCGACGCCCTTGCCGATCGCGGCAATGATTCCGGCGGCATCGGCGGCATGCCCCGATGCCGAAGTGGTTTTCGCTCGCGGCCGAGAAGAACCGCCCGGCGTCGGCGCAGTCGGCGACGCGCTCGTCAATTCACTGCGCGGCAAGACGCGTATGTCGGTCGGCGTTTATGGAGTTAACTACCCCGCCAACATAAGCACCGGCAGTGGCGCCAACGATATGAGCGCCCATGTTCAATTTATGGCCGGAAGTTGCCCGAACACTCGCATTGTGCTCGGCGGCTATTCGTTGGGTGCCGAGGTGGCTGATCTCGTGACCGGGGGCCGCGCGGCATTCGGCTTCACCAACCCCTTGCCGCCAGGCGTGGATCAGCACATCGCGGCGGTCGCGTTGTTCGGCAATGGCACTCGGCGACTCGCCCCCGCCTTTGCCGGTAAGACGATCGACCAGTGCGCGGCCGGCGACCCCATCTGCGGGAAAGGCACGAATTGGCCGTCGCATCTGCAGCCCTCATACATCGACTCCGGACTGGTGGATCAGGCCGCTAGCTTCGTCGCCGGCAAGCTCTAGATGCGGAGGAGAGCCTGCGTGTTGAAGAAACTGTTGGTCACGACCGGCGCAACATCATGTTCAGGTGGGCCGCGCGAATTCCGCGGTTGGGTATAACAACCGTGCGCTGGGCTTGCGCTAACCGAGGGCTAGGGTCGGCTCGTGCGCAGGACCATCGAATGGGACGGCGACGCGGTCACGATTATTGACCAGACCGCGTTGCCGACCGATTACCGCGTTGTCACGTTGCGCACCGTCGACGAGCTGATCGACGCGATCCGCCGCCTGGCCGTGCGCGGCGCTCCGGCGCTCGGCGCCGCGGGAGCGCTCGGCGTTGTGCTGGCGGCCCGCGAAGGAGGCGACATCCGGACTGCGGCCGAACGAGTCGCGAAGGCACGACCGACCGCTGTCAACCTCAGCTGGGGAGTCGCGCGCGCGCTCGAGAAACTCGATGAGGGCGCCGAAGCCGTGCTCGCCGAAGCACTGGAAATCCTCGACGAGGACGAACGCCTCAACCGCGCCGCATCCGCCCACGCCGCCGAGATCGTGCTCGCTCTATGCGATCGCCGCCCGCTGCGGCTGCTCAGTCATTGCAACGCCGGTCACCTCGCCACCGTGGCCTGGGGCAGTGCGCTCGGCGTCGTGTGGCACCTTCACGAGCGCGGACTGGTCGAGTCGGTGCTGGTCGACGAGACACGTCCACTGCTGCAGGGTGCCCGGCTCACGGCGTGGGAGCTGGCGCAGGCGGGCGTGCCCTACCGGGTGCAGCCGGACGGCGCCGCCGCGGCGGCGATGGCACGCGGCCTCGTCGACTGTGTACTCGTAGGAGCCGACCGGATCGCGATTAACGGCGACGTCGCCAACAAGATCGGCACGTACGGCCTGGCCATCGCAGCGCATCATCACAACGTGCCGCTCGTCGTGGTCGCGCCTTCGTCCACGGTCGACAGGTCGCTCGCCACCGGCGCCGAGATCGCCATCGAGGAACGCACGCCCGACGAAATCAGGACATTCACCGGCACCGCGATCACCCCGCCGGACGCGGACGTTTTCAACCCGGCCTTCGACGTGACCCCGGCCGACCTGATCACCGCCGTCGTCACCGAGCACGGCCGCTACCGGCCTTATTGGCGTTGAGACGAAACCTCTGCCGTGGTCGCGGCAAGCCCGGGCTATAGAGCTGCAAACCGAATAGGCTTATGGAGCCAAATGTCGAGGTCAGCGTGGAGCCGATGACGGGAATCGAACCCGCGTATTCAGCTTGGGAAGCTGATGTTCTGCCATTGAACTACATCGGCACAGTCGCCTCAGAAGGCTAACATCCGGCGCCGCGGACGCTCGTCTCCAAGGGCGACGCGGCGGTGGCCATTGCGCGCGACGTCATCAGAGCGCAATTACCAAACATCGTCGGCAACTTACTCAGCCACGCACCCGCGGAATCTAAGTCGGCTATGACGCAATTCTCAATCAGCCGATGTTTATTATTTAGTTATCGCACCGTAATGTGCTCGGGGTGGGTCGGCACGAATTAGCCAGGAAGCGACGTAAACCGTCAGTGCGCCTGGCAGCGGTGCTCGCTCCCGCGGCCGTGTTCTTCGCGGTGTCTGCGGACGTCCATCCATTTGCGCCCCATACCGAAGCCACGCCCGTTATCAGCGACGTCGCTCCCTGCTGCGTGGAAATCGTGACCGCGGCATCGAATCGGCTTATTACAGGAGTCGCTGACGGCGAGCCGACCGCGGCGTCGCGGTATCACACCCGGGCCCGTTTCCTGACCGCCGACGTCGCCCCGGAACAGGGCCTGCAGATCCGGACGATCCTGACCGCTCGCAGCATCACCGCGGACTTCCCCCAGATCCACGAGATCGGGGGAGTGCGCCCGGATCCGTTGCCGTGGCACCCCCTCGGCCTGGCGCTCGATGTGATGATTCCCGACCCGGGGTCCGCCGATGGCATCGCGCTGGGCAATGAAATCGTCGCCTACGTGCTGCAGAACGCGGATCGGTTCGGCATCCAGGATGCGATCTGGCGGGGCGTCTACTACACGCCCAACGGAGCGCAGACGAGCCGGCTCGGCCACTACGACCACGTGCACGTCACGACCACCGGCGGCGGGTATCCCAACGGCAGCGAGGTCTATCTCCGCTGAGCGCAATCCGCAGAAGCTAGGCTCGTCGCGTGCTGCTCTCCGATCGCGACCTCAGGGCCGAAATCACCGCCGGGCGGTTGGGCATCGAGCCGCTCGAGGCCAGCCTGGTACAGCCATCCAGCATCGACGTGCGCCTTGACAGCATGTTCCGGGTGTTCAACAACACCCGCTACACCCACATCGACCCGGCCAAGCAGCAGGACGAGTTGACCACCTTGGTCGAACCCGTCGCCGGGGAGCCGTTCGTGTTGCATCCCGGCGAGTTCGTGCTCGGCTCGACGCTGGAACTCATCACCTTGCCCGACGACCTCGCCGGTCGCCTGGAAGGCAAGTCGTCGCTGGGCCGCCTCGGTCTGCTCACGCACTCGACCGCCGGGTTCATCGACCCCGGGTTCAGCGGCCACATCACGCTGGAACTGTCCAACGTCGCCAACCTGCCGATCACCCTGTGGCCGGGCATGAAGATCGGTCAACTGTGCATTCTGCGGTTGACCAGTCCCGCCGAACACCCATACGGCAGTACGCAAGTTGGTTCGAAGTATCAGGGCCAGCGAGGACCTACGCCGTCGCGCTCCTATCAGAACTTCATACGGACTACATAGGTTCTGAGGGGCTCTCACGCTCCCCATGTGCGCGATACTTAGTTAGCCATGGTTTTTTCCTCCGCCTGGCCGTGGTTCATTCGTGCAATACCTTTGGAGGGGTTTGTATTGGATATCGTGCTCGGGGTGTCGATGGCACCGTCATCGATCCAAATGGTCGTCCTGGAAGGCGAATACGCCGACGGCGTCACGGTAGAAGAGGACACGTTCGACGTCACCGACGTCGATGATGCGGCTGCGACGACCGGGCCCGATCAAGTGATCTCCGCCATCCTCGGCACCCGCGAGGGTGCGGTCGATGCCGGGCTCGAGCTGTCGTCTATCGGCGTGACATGGACGGATCAACTCGAAGCCGCGGCGCTGCGCGACGCCCTGGCCGCTCACCGGATTGACAACGTGATGCTGGTCTCGGCCTTTTTGGCCGCTGCGGCGCTGGCGCAAAACGTCGGCGGAGCAATGGGTTACGAGCGCACCGCCGTATTGCTGGTCGAGCCCGACACTGCGACCCTGGCGGTCGTCGAGACCTCCGACGGTTCCATCCCGGACGTCTACAAACAACAGATCCACGCCGAGTCCTACGGCGATGCCGGCGAGCAGCTCAGCGCGATGGTCGCCGGGATGGAGAAGCTGGAACTCCTGCCGGGCGGCCTATTCCTGGTCGGCTCGGGCGTCGACGTCGCTCCGTTGAAGCCGGTGTTGCAGTCGACGACGTTCCTCGACGTGAGTGTGGCCGAGGAGCCGGAGACGGCGCTGGCCCGCGGCGCGGCACTGGCGTCGGCGAACGCGCCGCTATTCGCATCGTCGACCGCCGCGCTGGCCTACGCGCAAGACCCCGGTACCGGCGCCGTCGACCAGTACTCCCTTCCCGAGTACCTCTATGTCCCGTTTGGGCGGGAGCCCGGCGAAGACGAGTTCGCGTACAGCGCGGTGGGGGACGACGACGCCGATTCACCGACTGTCGTCATCGAGAAGCTTTTCCTTCCCGAAGAGAGCCAGCCGAAGCGGCGGCCGGTCCTGCTGGTCGGCAGCGGCCTGGCGGTGGTCGGGATCAGCGCGGTGCTGGCGCTCGAAATCGCGTTGGCGATCGGCATCCGCACGACGGGAACCGTTGCCTTGCAGCCAACACCGGGCCAACACCTGATCGTCCCCGAGCAGGCGCCGGCCCCGGCGCCGGTGCAGGCGTCCGAACCGCTGGCGAAGATCAGCCTGCCAGCCCAGGCGGCGGCACCCCAGCCGTTGAGCCCGCCGGTCGCCGCGCCGCTGCCCGCGGTTCCGCCGCCGGCGGCGCCTCCGCTGCCCGCGGCCCAGGTCGTTCCGGTTCCTGTCGTGGTCCCCCCGGTGCCGGTTCCGGTACCCGTCCGCATCCCGCTTCCCAACCCGGTCGAGAGCCCGCCGATGCTCGAAGCCCCGCGTTTGTCCATCCCGCAGCCGGTGCAGCTCCAACCGCCGGTGCACATCCCGCAGCCGGTGCAGCCCCAACCGCCGGTGCACATCCCGCAGCCGCCGCAGGTCACCGTTCCGCAGTCACCGCCGCATCAGACGCCCCCGGGCGAAGGCGCCCCTCCCAAGCCGAGCGGTCCCGGTAACTCCGGCGGCGGCCACAATACGACGCCTGGTGAGAATGGCCCGGGCGGCCTGGGTGGCGTCCATGTTCCCACGCCGGGATCCGGTGGTTTGGGTGGCGGTCACGTCCCGGCGCCCGGTAGCGGTCCGGGTGGCTTGGGTGGCGGCCACGTTCCCACGCCGGGCTCCGGCGGCCCGGGTGGCCACGTTCCCGCACCTGGTTCGGGCGGCCCGGGCGGTTTGGGTGGCGGCCACGTTCCCACGCCGGGCTCCGGTGGCCCGGGTGGCCGCGTTCCCGCACCTGGTTCGGGCGGCCCGGGCGGTTTGGGCGGCGGTCACGTTCCAGCGCCCGGTAGCGGTTCGGGCGGGCTGGGTGGCGGCCACGTTCCCACGCCTGCTGCGGGTGGCCCTGGCGGCGGTGGTCTCGGCGGCTTTGGTGGCGGTCATGCTCCGGCTCCCGGCGGCGGCGGACTCGGTGGCTTCGGAGGCGGCCACAGCGGTGGCGGCTTCGGCGGTGGGGGCGGCTTTGGCGGCGGCCACGGCGGTGGGGGCGGCGGCGGAGGCGGCGGACACCACTAGTCCGGTTTGTCACACCAACGCACAGCAATCGGCGCTCACTGCCGAGCTCACACGGGTAGGGTCGGGGTATTGAGGCTGGCCAAAAGATGCCGCCTCACCCGCCAGAATTTCATCAGCCCAGCAACATATGCGGGCATGCAGCCCTCGCCCCGCTATGGCATGAGATTCCTGGTGATCGATAAATAGTGGTGTTGCCGATGAGGGTGTTGGGGCAGCACAGCAAATTGGGCAGGAGGAGCGTAAGCGGTGGTGGGCATCGTGCTTGGCGTCTCGATGACGCCGACGAAGGTGCGCATGGTGCTGGTCGAAGGCGAAAGCGCCGACGGGGTCACCGTCGACGAGGACGACTTCGAGGTCGACACCCAACGCATCGCCAGGCCCGGCACCGCCCCCAATGAAGTGATCTCAGCCATTCTCGGCACCCGGGAGGGCGCAGCCGACGGCGGCTACCAACTGCTCTCGACAGGCGTGACGTGGACCGATCACGTCGAAGCGGCGATGCTGCGCGACGCCCTAATGTCTCACAAGGTCGAAAACGTCATGCTGGTCTCGGCCTTCATGGCCGCGGCCGCGCTGACGCAGGCTGTTGGTGACGCCACCAACTACGCGCGCACCGCGCTCCTGTTCGTGGAGCCCTACACCGCAACCCTGGCCGTGGTCGACACCGCTGACGGCTCGGTCTCGGAGGTGCGCCGCCGAGCACTCGCGGACGACGAGGACCAAGCGGTAGCCGAACTCGTCGACATGGCCTCCAGCGCCGAGGCGCTCGAAACGCAACCGGAAGGTTTGGTTCTCGTCGGTTCGGGCGTCGACATCCCGCTGATCAAGCCGGTTTTGGAGGCCGCGACCTCGCTCGAGTTGTCCGTGCCCGACGAGCCGGAGATGGCTCTGGCGCGCGGCGCCGCGCTGGCTTCGGCGAATGCACCGCTGTTCGCGTCATCGACGGCCGCGCTGGCCTACGCGCTGGATCCGGGCACCGGCGAGGTCGACCCGCTCGTGCTCGCCGGACAGTTTCCCGGCCTGCTACCCGGCTATCAGCCCGAATACCGCAGCCATATCGCGGCCCTGGCCGCCGACGTCGACAAGGGCAAGACCAACGTCGCCTACAGCGCCGTGGCGGACGATGAGGCCGCCGCCAAAACCCTGATCGGTCTCGATGAAGGCGCGCGGCGGCGCAAGTCTTTATTGCTGGTCAGCAGCTCGCTGGCGGTGATCTTCATCGCCGCGGTGGTGGCGCTGGAAATCGCGCTGGCCATTAGCATCCGTCCGACCGTCGCGTTACGGCCCAGCCCCAACGAGAACGTCGTCGCCCCAGCCCCCACGCCGGCCTCGCCTCATCCCGGGCCGCCCGTGCAGGCTCAACCGAAAATCGCACCTCCGCAGCCATTGGCCGCGCCGCCGCCGATTGCGCCGCCGGCTCCCGCGGCTCCGCCAATACCGGTCCTGCCGCCGCCCGTGTTCGTTCCGCCGCCTCGGCTGCCGGTGCCTGGGCTGGGCGGTGGCGGCGGGGGCCACGGGCCCTTGGGCGGTCACGGACCGTTCGGTGGTCACGGACCGTTCGGTGGTCACGGTCCGTTCGGCGGTGGTCACGGATTTGGCGGCGGCCACGGTTTCGGCGGGGGTCATGGATTAGGCGGCGGCCACGGCTTCGGTGGCGGGCATGGCTTCGGCCACCGATAGCGCGTTCGCGGTTCGCGCGCGTGTCTGACCCAACGGGCTAGGGTGGCGGACTAGGGTGTGGCCGCGGCCGGAACTCTCGGCAACTCCGGCTGACTCCCGAATCGCGAGGTCCCAAGGCGGTGGCAACGCAGCTGTCCTGGCATGGCGCAGCAACCAATTGGACGATGTGGAGGAGCGGTGGACGTCGTACTTGGCGTGTCTATGGCACCTGAGACAGTCCGCATGGTGCTCATCGAAGGTGAAGCTGCCGGCGGGGTGACTGTCGAGCAGGATGGTTTCACCGTCGCAGGCGATGAAACGCCCATTGCCGCAGCGAATCACGTCGTCGCAGCCATTCTTGGCACCCGGGACAGCGCTGCTCAGGGCGGGTATCGGCTCAAGTCCAGCGGAGTGAGCTGGACCGACCCCGTCAAGGCGGCGGCGCTGCGAGACGCGTTGGCGGCACGCAAGGTTGAGAACGTGATGCTGGTCTCGGCGGTCATGGCCGCCGCGGCGCTGGCACAGGCCATGGGCAGCGCAACCAATTGGGCCCGCACCGCGTTACTGCTCGTCGAGCCTGCCAGCGCCACCCTGGCGGTCGTCGACACCTCCAACGGAACGGTCACCGACTTGCACCGGCACCCGCTGCCCGGCAGCGACGACGCCGCGCTGGCGAAGCTGACCGCGATGGTCTCGGGCGCCGAGTCGATGAGGGCGCGGCCCGACGGGGTGTTTCTGGTCGGCTCGGAGGTCGACATCCCCTCGATAAAGCCGACGCTCGAGGCGGCGACCGCACTGTCGGTGACCACGCCCGAGGAACCCGAGATGGCTCTGGCGCGGGGCGCCTCGTTGGCCGCGGCGAACGCGAACTTGGGAGCGCCGCGAACGGTCTCGATGCCGGCCGCGCAGGCTTCCCCAGCCGCTGCGGTCGAACTCGCCTACAGTGCCGAAGACGACCCGGCCCCCGACGCGCACCGGCTTACCGACGCCCCTTCGCGCCGGCTTGGCAGCCGCAAGTCGGTATTGGCGATTGTCGCCGTGACGATGGTCTTCATCGCCGGCATCCTCGCGTTGGCGCTGGCACTGGCCTTCGGTATCAGGCCGCACGCAGACCAGCGGCCGGACGTCAGCACGAATGTCGTCGCCCCGCAGAATCCGGACGCCGGTCCGCCGGGCCCGCCCCCGCCATCGGACGCTCCTGCGGCACCGCCCCAAGCGCCCCCGCCGCCACCACAACCCTCGCCGCATTCCGGTGACCATCAACGCTGGGAAGACTGGCTGCAGCGCCACCTGGGCACACAAATTCCGTCCCCGTAGTCCTGCGCGGCCCGGTCCCGGGCCACCGCCCGAGCGCCGAACAAGCGTAAAATCGGCTCTTTAGGGGAATAACGGTGGGACCTCGGCGGAGTCTCGCGCCACCACATCGTGGAGACGGCCCGCCCCTACCGTGAATGGCTAGCAACCGACTATTGGAGGAGCTTTGGACACCGTACTTGGTGTGTCGATGGCGCCGACTGCAGTCCGGATGGTGCTGGTCGAGGGGGAAAACGGCGACGGCGCGACCGTCGATGAAGACGATTTCGACGTCGCCGCGGCTGATGATGCAGCAACGGTAGCCGCCTCGGACCAGGTAGTTTCGGCCATCTTGGGGACGCGTCAGGGCGCAGCAGAAGGCGGCTACCAACTGGCATCGACCGGGGTCACGTTCACCGACCCCGTCGAGGCCGCCGCACTGCGCGACAAGCTGGCCGCCCACAAGGTCGAAAATGTGATGCTCGTCTCGGCCTTCCTGGCGGCGGCGGCGCTGGCCCAAGCGGTGGGTCATCAGACCAACTACGCGCAGACGGCGCTGCTCTACATCGAGCCCGACAACGCGACGCTGGCTGTCGTCGACAGCGCCGACGGGTCGATCGCCAACGTTTCGCGGCAGGCCCTGCCCGAGGATGACGAAGCGGCGGTCGCCCAGCTGGCCGCGATGGTGTCCAACGCGGAAAACCTCGAGACGCGCCCGGACGCGGTGTTCGTCGTCGGCTCCGGGATCGACCTCCCGATGATCAAGCCCGCGCTGGAGGCGGCGACCACCCTGCCGTTGACCGCGCCCGAAGAGCCGGAGACCGCGCTGGCCCGTGGCGCGGCCCTGGCGTCGGCGCATGCCCCGCTGTTCTCCTCGTCGACTGCGGCGCTGGCTTACGCGCAGGATCCCGGCACCGGTGCGATCAACCCGCTCGCCCTCGCGCCGGGCTACTTCGAGACTCCGGGCGAGGCCGGCGCGGAGGGACTCGCATACAGCGCCGTGCCCACCGACCCGGACGAGTTCTTCACCGGCTCGCAGACGGCCGCGACGGCGCTGGTCGGCGCGGACTACCACGAGCGCAGCTCGTTCAGGCTGGTGGGATCCGTGGTGGCGGGAATCTTCGTCATCGGCGTGGTGGCACTGGTCGTGTCGCTGGCCATCGCCATCCGGCCGACGGCCAACGTGCGGCCCAGCCCAAACCAAAACGTCGTCGTCGCGCCCACCCGGCCGGCTCCCGCGGCGCCGGCACCCGCACCGGCGGCGCCCGCTCCTGCTCCCGAGGCTCCCGCTCCCGCCCCCGAGGCCGTTCCCCAGGCCCCCGCTCCAGCGCCCGCGGCTCCCGCTCCAGCGCCCGCGGCTCCCGCTCCTATTCCGGTGCCGGAGGCCCCCGCGCCGGCGGCTCCGCAAGTTCCTCCGCCCGCGCTGGCGCCGATCCCGGTGCCCATTCCGCTTCCAATACCGGGCCTTGGTGGGCCGGGCTTCGGTGGACCCCCGGGAGGGGGCCACGGTGGCGGTGACGACGGGCCCCACGGTGGCGGCGGACACGGTGGCGGCGGCGGCTTCCCCGGGTTCCCCGGCGGCGGCGGTGGCCATGGCGGCGGCGGCTTCCCCGGTTTCGGCGGAGGCCACGGCGGCTTCGGTCGCCACTAGCGCCTGACGGCAGCCACCTGTCATCTGCCGTTTGCCTCCCGCTTAGCCCCGCGATGCAGTTAGCTCATCGGGGCCACCTACACCGGTTGTATGCGATGCACCGTGTTCGGCACGGGTTACCTCGGTGCTACCCATGCGGTTGGGATGGCGGCATTGGGACACGACGTGCTGGGGATCGATATCGACCCCGGCAAGGTGGCCAAGCTCGCCGGGGGTGACATCCCCTTTTACGAGCCCGGTCTGCGAAAGCTGTTGCAGGAGAACCTGGCTGCGGGCCGCCTGCGGTTCACCACCGACTACGACATGGCTGCCGACTTCGCTGACGTGCACTTCCTGGGCGTGGGCACACCGCAGAAGAAGGGCGAATACGGCGCCGACCTGCGCCATGTCTATGCCGTCATCGACGCGTTGGTGCCGCGGTTGACGACTTCGGCGGTGCTGGTTGGGAAATCGACGGTTCCGGTAGGCACCGCGGCCGAGTTGAACCAGCGCGCCGCCGCGCTGGCGCCGCATGGCGTCGACGTCGAAATCGCCTGGAATCCAGAGTTTCTCCGCGAAGGTTACGCGGTGCAAGACACCCTCAATCCGGATAGGATTGTGCTGGGCGTCAACCAGGATTCGACGCGCGCCGAGTCCGCCGTTCGGGAGTTGTACGGGCCGCTGCTCGAGGCCGGGGTGCCGTTCCTGGTGACGGATTTACAGACTGCGGAGCTGGTCAAGGTTTCCGCCAATGCCTTTCTGGCGACCAAGATTTCGTTCATCAACGCCATTTCCGAGGTATGCGAGGCGGCGGGTGCCGACGTCAGTCTGCTGGCGGATGCGCTCGGCTACGACCCCCGGATCGGGCGTCAATTTCTCAATGCCGGTTTGGGTTTCGGCGGCGGATGCCTGCCCAAGGACATCCGCGCGTTCATGGCGCGCGCCGGCGAGCTGGGCGCCGACCAAGCGCTGACGTTCCTGCGCGAGGTGGACAGCATCAACATGCGCCGCCGCACCCGGATGGTGGAACTGGCCAGCGCGGCCTGCGGTGGCTCGCTGCTGGGCGCCAACATCGCGGTGCTCGGCGCGGCGTTCAAGCCCGAATCCGACGATGTGCGTGACTCACCCGCGCTCAACGTCGCGGGCCAGTTGCAGCTCAACGGGGCGGCGGTGAATGTGTATGACCCCAAGGCCCTCGACAACGCGCAGCGCCTCTTCCCGACGCTGAACTATGCCGTCTCGGTCGAAGAGGCTTGCGAGCGCGCGGATGCGGTGCTGGTGCTCACCGAGTGGCGCCAGTTCGTCGACATGGACCCGGACGACCTGGCCGACCGTGTGCGGGCCCGCGTTATCGTGGACGGCCGCAACTGCCTGGACGCCGCCCGCTGGCAGCGGGCGGGCTGGCGGGTATACCGCCTGGGGGCCCCGCGGCCCTAGGAGAACGGGTCGAAATCGGCGGGCCGCGGTGCGGGCGGCGGGTTGCTTGCCGGTGGGTATTGCGGTGCGGTCGCCGGTCTGCTTGCCGGTGGATGCTGCGGTGTCGCAGTGGCTCTCGGTGCATGCTGCGCCGCGTTTACTATCTCGGCGAAAGTTGGAGGGGGAGGCGGCTTGTGGGCGTCGCGATGCAAGTATGCGTTGGATGCGGGTAGGAACAGCAGTACGCCGGTGGCGACCGCAGTAATGCCGGCCGTGATGGCGCCTGCCTGGGTCAAGTGAGTGAACCAGGCCACCGCACTGCCGGGTTCGGCGATGAGCCCGAACGCGGCGAGCGACAACATCAGCCCGCATCCGATCATGGCGACCGGCCGAGCGAGGCGTCGATGCTTGACGATTCGGATCGCCTGCCAGATGATCGCCGCACCGAGCAGCACGCCGGCTGTCGCCGCTGATACCGCGAGCCAGGTGTGACTGCCGTAGTACCAGTCGAATTCGGGGATCGCCATGGCGACCGCGATGGCCAGCGTCAGCATGACCGCACCTACGCCGGCGAACAACCAGCCGGCGAACGCCACCGTGTCCGGCAGTTCGGAAGCGTCGACGGCCGGACGCTGCCGTGCCGGGTTCGACTGTGGCGGCGCTGCCGGTGGCGGTGGGAGTGCCTGCGACGGAGGGCGCGCGCGGAGCGGAGCCGCCGGTGCGGAAGTCGCCGCGGGCTGCGGCGGCGCGTTGCGGGCCTGTTGTTGAAGCCAGGCAGTGGCTTCACTCTGACCGAACGGATCGGAGCCGGGGGCGGCGAATGGATCGGCGCCGAACGGGTCGGATGCCGCGTTGCCGAACGGATCGCCGCCGAACGGGTCGGCCCCTGCGGCGTGCTGGTCTGGATTTCCCGGGCCGGCCATGTCAGCGCACCCCATTCGCTCGTCGACGCCAGAGGAGATATCCGCCGCCGCCCAGCCAGGCCACCGCGGGCAGAATCACCAAGTAGAACAACGGCTTTGAGGGCGCCGTTGCCGGAGCCACGAACGGCACCCACGGACTTAGCTTCGACGGCCAGATCTGGTCCAGCGGTACCGAGCTGACCACGTTGCCCAACCACACCTGCTTGGCGTTGTCCTGTACCAGCGGGCCGATGATCGATGGCCCCGCTGTCTTTGCGACCGAGGCGTACTTCTGGGTGAACTCCGGCGCACCGATGTCGTGGGTCTCGACCTTACTGAAATCGACTCCGCCCCACGATCGTGTCCACGTCGTCCCCTTAGGGTCGGTCCAGCTGAAGGTGGGCTCGGGGTGTTTCGTGGAGTCCAGATAACGCTCCCACACCGCGCGCGGATCCCATGCCACGGTCAGGTCGTCGATGTTGCCGGAGTCGATGAGCTTCGCGTACTGAGTTGGCTTGTTGGCGTTGCGCTTCCGATACCACTCGGCCGCGACCCGACTGGTGTAGACGCGGCGCAGGTCGGCGAAATCCGGGTTGTGATTTACCGCGTCGATGAGCGCAGGCATGATCATCTGCTGGTACAGCTGACCGTTGTGGTCCGTGACCGCCGGATCCTGGTCTTGGCACAGGTCGGTGCCCGGAGTGACGTCGCTTTGATCGGTCCCGATCTTCACCGTGAGCGGCGTGTCGAGAATGTAGAGCTGGTCGCCGTCTTCGTGGACTTCGGCCGGTTGCGGCACGATCCATAACCGCCTACCCAAATAGCATTTGTTGCCCTGCATCGCGTCGACGAAACGACGACCGAGGTCGGTGTCGGTTTTCTGCAGTCGGGCTGACACCAGCTTCATTTCCAGGTCCGCCTCGAGCAGCACTTCCCCGGCTTCCGTCCGGCCGAACGCCGCCTCGATGATGCGGTCTGGTTCGGTGGGTTTGAGGTTCACCCAGAAGTTCTGCGGCGGCAGGGACAGCCAGACATAGAAGGCGTCCATTGCCATTTTCGCGTTGCGCCGTCCCCCGTAGGAGGCCTCCGTGACCGGCAGAGTGTTGGCGCTGAAGGCGTACTGCATGGCCGGTTTGCCATTGACGGAGTCGGTGACGTAACGCATCTCCAACGAGGTGAAGTCGATACCGCCGAAGGGGCCCGGCGATGCCGAGACGGGCACGCCCACCGTGGGAGCGGGAACGGAAGGTGCCGGCACCCCGGGCGCCGGAAGCGCGGGTGCGGGAAGCGCGGGTGCCGGAAGCGCGGGTGCGGGGAGTCGTGGCGGTGCCGGAACCGCGGGCGCGGGAAGCGCAGGAGCGGGCAGGCGTGGTGGTGCGGGTAAGGCCGGTGCGGGCAGACGTGGCGCCGCGGGGAGTTGTGGCGCCGGCAGGGCAGGCGCGGGCAGGCGTGGCGGCGCGGGCAGTTGTGGTGCCGGTAAGGCCGGTGCGGGCAAACGTGGCTGCGCGGGCAACGGTGCTTGCGGCGCGGGAGCGGGCGCTTGCGGCGCGGGTGCGGGCGCTTGCGGTGCGGGAGCGGGTGCTTGCGGTGCGGGTGCGGGTGCTTGCGGTGCGGGTGCTGGATTTGCGCCCGCTGGGATCGGCGCGTTCGTCGGTGGCTGCCCAGGGGCCGGCTCCTCGGTCGGGTTGTCTTCCGCCTCGAGTCCACTTGCTATCTGGTCCTCGAGCGCTTGGTCCTCGGGAGAATCCGCCGATTCATCCAGCACAGGATCCGGCGCGGGTCGCGGAGCCGAATTGCCCGCCGCAGAGCCCGGATCTTTTCGCTCCTGCGGCTTTGCGGGTGTATAGCGGGCGCAGAATGCGGGGGGCATCTTGACGCCGGCAGCCCTCAAATCGTCGATCGTTTGCTTCATCCACCTCTGCGTCGCGTCGGTGGGTCTGCCCGCGAACATCACCATCAGCGACGAGCCAAGCTGCCCCATTCTCTTGACATGGTCGGCGAATTGGTTACGGGCGTGCGCACCCAGCGTGGTGCCGGACTTGGCTTCGATCATCAGCCATTTCGAAACCGGCACACTGTCGGCGATGTTGAAGATGTCAAAGACGGGACCGCTCGGCAGAATATTCTTGGGCAGCTGCTTATTGGTCTGCCAGCCGGCTTCGGGTGGCAAGTCGCCCAGCTTCCAGCTGTCGAACATAAATTTCTCGAAGGCCGGGCCGACGCGCCGGTTCTGAAGCACGTTGATATAAGCGGGTTTCCACTTTTCCCATGGCTTGGAGCCGCCGGCATTCACATACTTCTTCCAGCGAGCCTGCATTCCCTTGAGGGTGTCTGCGTTTCCCCTGACCGCATTATTGACGCTGATCCGCTCCAGCTGGTCTGGACTGGGTTCTTCCGCGTTGCGGACGTCCTGGCTCAGCGGGTCGTAGTCGTAGGTATGCATTTCATCGGGCCGGGCCATCTCTGTCGCGTCATGGCCAGGCAGCGGAACCCCGGGGTCGCAATCTCCGTAGCCACCGTAATTCGCGTGGGCTACGGGCACACCGTGCAGGCCGAAGCAAACGACCAGTATCAGGACAATGAGCCCCCGGAACCACCCCATCACGATTGGCCACCCTTGAAATAGTCGACCCACTCATCATGAAGTCCGCGCGCCTCATGCTCTTTTGTCGTGATGCTGAGGCGCAGTAGCCGGAACGGCGACGCTGTGTCGGAGTCGTCGTTGGTCTGGACCTGATAACCCGCCACCGCCGGGGCACCGTCGCGGGCCGCCATGTGGGGGCGATGCACCCAACGTGCCGCCACGCTGCGGAGCAGCACCTCGCCCACATACCAGGAGGCGCCCTCGACGAAATCTGCGTTGGCCGGATCGTTGAATTCGTCAGTAGTGGGAGTGAGCTTGAAAGCCAGCTCGGTGAGGGTGTCGATGCTGTCGGGACTGTAATCCCAAGTCCCGGGGTAGCGGCTAGCCCACCCGGCAAACCCTTGCTGGCGTGCGGTCAGCCAGGCGTCTAATTCCGTTGAGGCAGTGGGCGAGTCGAAGATGTCGATACCGGCCACCCCGGGCTTCGGTGCGGTGGACACCTTCGCTCGCCAAGCGGAGTAGGTTCGCGCCACCGGCCCGTCATCGTTGCCAGGCTGTTCGACCGCCGTGGCCAGCAGCAGATGCAAAGGAGAGACGGGTTCGAGTCCCAGTCCGTCGCCCGGGACCGCGATGGGGATCCCGACCGCAGCGTCTTCGGCATCGGGCCAGGCCCAGATCTGGGTGGCGATCGCGTCGGCAAGTGAGGCGTCGGCCAGGGGCGGATGGGCCCGCTGCGCGAAGCCCGGTTGGCCGTCCCACTCCCAGCGCCCGCCGGTGAGATGTATCAAGGAAAGCCCGACATAGGCCATCAACGCCTGGACGAGCGAACGCTCCTCTGGGGACAGCATTCGCTCGGCGGTCTCAAACAGACCCCGGGTAAGGGATTCCACTGCGCGCAGCGACTCGATCGAGTAGTCCAGTTGCAGCCCTCGGGGTCCGAGGTTGTCCTGCAGCCCGCCTACCGCCGGGGCGATCCCACTATCCCAATCGGCGGCCAGCCCTTGGCGATCCACCCCAGCACTCCTCCCGACCGGTCTTGGTTAGTAAGACTGCACTGTCGACCCAACCCGCTCAAGTCACGGCAGCGATG
>NZ_DASUHS010000056.1:0-2709 GCF_036273375.1 Mycobacterium sp.
CACCGATTCCAGCACGGCGGTGGGGCCACACACGTAGACGGCCGTCGCCGGCCCGGCGTCGGCAAGCAGGTCGGACGCGGTGGGAAATCGGCCGCGCTCGTCGTCGGCCCACACGGTAACGCGATCGGGAGCCTGGGCCACGACCTCGTCCAGCAGCGGCATGTAATCGCGGCTGCGACCGGCATAGACCGCGCGCCAATTGATTCCGCGCTGCTGGGCGGTTTGGATCATCGGCAGAATCGGAGTCACCCCGATGCCGCCGATCACGAACAACACCTCACGCTCGTCGGTGACGAGGTAGAACGCGTTGCGGGGTCCTTCGAACTCGAATTTGTCGCCCACCTTGAAGGTGTCGTGCATTTCGATCGAACCGCCGCCACCCTCGGCGATGCGGCGCACTGCGATGCGATAGTCGGTGCGCCGACCGGGCGAACCACACAGCGAGTACTGCCGGCGGCGGCCCGATGGCAACCGAACGTCGATATGCGCGCCGGGTGTCCATGACGGCAACAACCCACCATCGGGGTCGGCCAGCGTCAACGCGACCACATCGGGCGTCAGAAGTTCGCGGTGGGCGACCACCGCGGTGGTGGTGCGCCGCACGGACTCTACCCGCGCGGATGTCCACCGCGACGCCGACGCCATGCCGCCGAACAGCGAACCGACCCCGTACAACGCGGTGTACATGCGGTCACGCTTGCGGCGGCCATACAGGTCGGACGGAATGCTGTCCCGAATAGTCTGTGCCACAATCATCCTCACATCTGACCGATGCCGCGACGGTCGCCGGACCGAGCGATCAGGTCGACCCACTCAGCGGTGAGCCGGGCGATGACGTCGGGGTAGGCGGTGACCACCCAATGGCCGCCCTCGATCGGGAGGACCCTGCCGCCCTCCGGGATGGAACCGGTGAACCGTTGCAGGGCAGGCGATACGAAGTAGTCCTGGCGTGCGACCAGCACCTGCACGGGCACTGTAGTTGGCGGCAACTGCGCCGGGGGTGACAGCATCGGTGCGGGCATGTTCGCGCGATACAGGTTGAGCCCGTTGAGGTAGTCATCGATCGAGCGGTACTCCGCGCCGCGCCCGCCGCGGGTGCTCGATCCACCGATGCGCTCCACCGCCTCAAAGACTTTCACCGTCGCCCGGGACCGGATCGCCAGCTCCGGTACGCCCGGGCACAGGAAAAACCAGATGTAGGACGAGGCCAGGATCTGTTTGAACACGTTGAGGAACGCGCGCGGCGTGCGTGCTGAGCGCAGGAACTTACCCGCGTAGTTCAGGTGGGGCCCCGACACCGAGGTGAACGAGGCGATCTTGCCCATCACCGCGTCATCGGTGACCGCTGCCCAGGCCTGGATCGAACCCCAGTCGTGGGCCAGCAGGTGCACGTCGTTCACGCCCAGGCGCTCGATCACCGCGCCGATGTCAGCGACCAGCTGCGGGAGCCGATACCCCGAACGGTCTGCCGGCGTTGAGGATTGGCCGGCACCCCGCACGTCGTACGCTACGACATTGAAGCGGCGACCCAATGCCGTGGCCACCCCGTCCCACACGTGGTGGTTGTCTGGATACCCGTGGATGGCCAGGACGGTCGGCCGCCCCGGATCGATGTCGGTATAGGCATGCACCGCCAGCCGCACGCCATCGGAGGCCGTGACCGTGGTTGAAGCGACTTCGGTCGTCATCGTCAGTGCGACGCGCGGGCGGCGGGTGAGCGAGACAGGTAGTCGACCGCGCGCCCCACCCCGCCCAGCTGGGAAGGATGGAAACTCGGCGTGTAATAGGCGCCGACGACCCGGAGGAACTGGAATGGACCGGGTACCAGACCCCGACGTGCAGCGCGGAAGTAGTCGCGCCAGCGCGGCTTGGTGCCGGGCGGCAGGTAGGGGTCGACCGAGTACATGAATCGCACGCCGCGGACGAACAACCAGAGCAACGCCGGGGTGATCAGGAGCTGCGTGCGCACCTGCCGCCAATACCCGGCACGCAGATGCTTCATGGTGTCGAACGCGACCGCCTTGTGCTCGACTTCCTCGGCGCCGTGCCAGCGCAACAGGTCCAGCATCACCGGGTCGGTGCCCATGGCGTCATGCTGCGGGGTGTCGAGAATCCATTCGCCCAAAATGGCGGTGTAGTGCTCGAGTGCCGCGACCATCGACACCCGCTCGAGCAGCCAGCTCTGTCGCCGGCGCCGGCTCCACTGCGGCCGGTCGCCGATGAGTTGGGTGAATAGCCAACGCATTTGGTCGGTGAACGGCGTCACGTCGATGCCTTTGACCGCGAAGTGTCCGAGCACCCCCGCGTGCGCCTGGGAATGCATCGCCTCCTGGCTGATGAATCCCTGCACATCGCGCCGCAGTTGATCGTCTTTGATCAGCGGCAAGGTGTCCTTGAAGGCGGCGACGATGAACTCCTCACCCGCCGGCAGCAACAGGTGCAACACATTGCAGAAGTGAGTGGTGAAGGGCTCATTGGGCACGTAGTAGAACGGCAGCGTCGACCAGTCGAAGTCGACGTCACGCGCCTGCAGGACGATCCGCTCGTGGTCGAGCGAGGCGTCATGCGGACCCGTTGCCTTGTCATCGACGGTGAACATCGTCGCCACCCCTTTCCGTCGCCAGATTCGTCGAGCTAGGCGCTGCGCTGCGCCTCGTCCTCTACCTCAGTGATCAAACGCTCGCTGCGCAAGAACCGGACCAGATGATC
>NZ_DASUHS010000057.1:0-2008 GCF_036273375.1 Mycobacterium sp.
GGGTATTAACCGATGCGGCCCGCAAGCCGCCGGACAGGCCTACGGGGTCCTAGTACTCCAGCCGTAGATCGTGATCATGTGAGTTGAGCTTCTTGGCGGCGGTAGTGGCAGGAGCGGGCATGGTGTTGATGGCGGCGTCGCCACTGTGACCAGGCCAGCGGATCGGTGAGCCGGCGGGTGGGTTCGGTGATCAGCGTGGTGAATAGGTGTTGGATCTCGTTGCAGGTCAGGGCGATCAGCTCGGCGGGTGGTGGTCGCTGGGCGCGTTCGGTGGCGGCGATGACCGCGAGCAGGGCATGGGCGAGCATGGCCAGCAGGGTCCAGCGTCGCCAGGCCAGCCAGCGGCGGACTTGGTGTTCATCGAGCCCGGCCAGACCTTTGGCGGCCTGAAAACTCTCCTCGATGGTCCATCGGCGTCCGGCGACGCGGACCAGTTCGCCGAGCGGGACCGGGGTGGGTGCATAGCAGCGGTAGAAGGCGAGTTCACCGTGGTGGGGGTGGCGGCGGATGAGCAGCCAGTGGTGTCCCGCTGGGGCGGTCAGGGTGACCCACGCCCAGTCGTAGTAGCGCTGCCCCTTAGCGCCCGGCCCAGCGGAAAGTCGTTGCCAGGCGCCCTTGGGCAGGCTGGCGGCCAGGGTGTCGGGGCAGATCAGACCGGCTGCGGTGGGCACCCGGCGGTCGCAGCCGATGGCCAGCACGTAACCCACCTCGCGAGCCTCCAGATAGCCACGCAATCCCGGGTCGGCGCCGTAGACCTCATCGGCGGCCACCCACCGCGCCGGCACCCCAGCGTCGAGCGCCCGGGCCAGCATGGTCTGCGCCAGCGCCGGTTTGGTGGCGAATGCGACGTCATCGGGCACGCCGGCGGCGGCGCAGCGGGCCGGGTCACTGGTCCAGGAACGCGGCAGGTACAGCTCCCGGTCGATCATCGCGTGTCCGACCTGCCCGGCGTAGGTCAAATACACTGCCACTTGGGCGTTCTCGATCCGACCCGCGGTCCCGGTGTATTGCCGCTGAGTCCCGACCGTGGCAGTGCCCTTTTTGACATCGCCAGTCTCATCGACCACCAACACCCCGTGTGGATCACCCAGGTGCTCCACGACGTAATCACGCAGGTCATCGCGCACCCCGTCGGTGTCCCACACCGCGCGACCCAGCAGATGTTGCATGCCATCGGGGTTGACGTCCCCGGCGTACTCGGCGATGGCCCAGCAGTTCTTGCGGGGTAGGTCGGCCAACAGCCCGAGCACGAACCCTCGGACCCGTCGCCGCGGTTCGACCCGAGGAAACCGGCCGGCCACCCGACCGAGTAACTCATCCAGCATCCCCGGCCATCGATCTACCGCTACGCTGCGGCCCACGGCCACCGTTTGATCCTCTGACGTCTTCACAACCGAGGATGATCATGCGGTGGCCGCCCTGCGTCCGGGACCGACACGCGGCAAGATCACGATCTACGGCTGGAGTACTAGGCCCGTGGTCAGGCCGAGTCGATCAGCCAACAACCGCGGCAGCACCACCCCCGCCTGCGCGACCGTCCCGGCACCGCCGACCTCGACCTGCAGTCTGTGCGACCAGGCCAGCGCGGGATCATCGCCCAGCCGCCCGATGCTTGTAGCCTTCACCTCAAGGGTGTTCCTTTCTGGGCTCACGCAGATCTCGACAATCCGCATTGTCCGAGTTCAGGGGCACCCTTCCTCGTCCCGACACCCCGAAATCCATGATCACAAGATCGCCGTGAATATCCGAGGTCCACACCACCTGAAACTCCTGGGCCACCCCGATCGCGGCGACCTGCGAACGACCGCTTTCGGCCGCTCGATCCAGGTGCGACCGCATCACCTCGACCTTGCGCTCACCGCGTCGAAACCGCACCACCGGGATGTGGTTGGCCTGGGCGAATCGCCGCATACCATCCCGAAACCGAGCACCGATCTGCTCGAAGATCGCCGGTGACGCGATCGGCATGCCCCGGTGCTCGTGCAGGAAATACACCACACCGCCAGGC
>NZ_DASUHS010000058.1:0-6907 GCF_036273375.1 Mycobacterium sp.
GACGTGGGCTAGCGACGGTGTAGTGGAACGGTGGCAATTGATCTGCACTTCGTCATCGCTTCCCTCGGTCGCTCGCAATAATTATGCGCAGGGGAACGTAACCTACCTGCGCATTTAGTGGGAACTAATAGCGATTCGACAACGTACATTTCTAACTCGTCATGCCTGCCGCGCGGCCGTTGGCCTGGTAGAGCGCGCGGGTGAATTGTAGTGCGCTCACCGCTGGCGAATGCCCGCCGGTCGTTCCGCCGAATAGGCGTCGGCGATGTCCGCGGCGTCGCCCCGTGGCTCGTAGACGAACTGCATCGCATTCGTCACCCCTCGAAGGCCATCACGCCAAGCCTGAATGCCTGCTCAGCGGGCGTGACCGACGACATTTCGTGTCACACTGTGCTGATGGTTCCCCATGATCGGCGCACCGACGACTCCCTTCCGGCCGCTGCGGCGGCGCAGGACAGCGAGCAGGTCGCCGACCTGGTCATCCAGGCCGCCGCCGACAACAGGATCACGCCGACGATGCTGGGCCGGATGCTGGTCAGCGCCAGTCGCAGCATCGCCGACGAGGACGATCTGCTGACGCTGCTGCAGCATGTCTGCGAGATCGCACACGACGCCGTCGACGGCGCCGACAGCACGGGGGTGACCATCGACCTGGGCGGCAGCATCTATACCGCGGTCCACACCGACCAACGCACTCTGCGTGTCGATACCGAGCAATACGACGCCGGCCAGGGACCGTGCCTGGACGCCTCCCGGACCCGCACCATCGTCCTTGTCGACTCCGACGACGCTGCCGCGACCTGGCCGAGGTTCGCCGCCGCGGCCCGCGACGAAGGAATTCTCAGCTTCCTGGCCGCCCCACTGTTCACCACCGAACAAACACTGGGATCGCTCAATCTCTATGGACGTTCGCGCTCGGCATTCGACAACTTCGACGCCGAGATCCTCGCCATGCTCACCACGGCAGCATCCCGCGCGATTGGCGACTTTTCCCGCTTCCGGTCTGCCCGCGACGTGGCCGACTCCATCCAGCGTGCGCTGCAAACCCGCGCTCCCATCGAACAGGCCAAAGGCATGCTGATGGCCATCCACCAGATTGACGCCGACCACGCCTTCGACATGCTTCGCCGGAAAAGCCAGGAGATGAACGTCCCGCTGCGTGCCGTCGCCGCCGATCTTGTACAGCAACTCAGCACAACTTCCGCGCCGGAAGCCGATGCGTCGCAGGCCGTCTGAGCTGGCAGCGGCCGCTAGGCGGCTGGTCGTGCGCGACGCAGTCTGGGGCCTTCCGGCTACCAGCTTGATTTCAGGGGAATAACTGCTCGCGCGTCGGTGCGGCATTTTCGCCAAGTCTCTGTTAAATATCCGTCCAGGGCCACAACCTGAGCCTCTTTTCGTCACATCTACACGCCGTCGCGGCGGCCCCGGAGCGGACACCCATGACGAGCACCTCGCGGGCAAAGGTCGCCAGCGCCGCACGAACGGTCGGCCGGGCCGTTTTATTGTCCGCCACGATTGCAGCGTCGCCGGTGATATTGGCCGCTGGGGTGCACGCCAACCCGGGCGCTCCCGTCCCCGACGCCGACCATGAGTTGGGAATGCATGGCGATCCCGTCGCCGCCGCGCCCTACTGGCGCCAGCAACACGCTTCCGACTGCGGGGAAATGGCGGTGGCCGATGTGGTCGGCCAGATTGCGGGACGCGAGCCAACCGAGCAGCAGATGATCGCTTTGGCCGAAAACACACCGAGCGCAGCGGGTCACGGGCCGATCTGGAAGCCAACGGGCACCACCGATATCGCCGACCTTCCGATACTGCTGTGGCACTACTGGATCAGAGCCGAGAACATTCAGACCGATACCGACGCCGTGGCGCGCAAGCTGGGGGGAAACCACAAGGTCATCGTCATCCTCAATGCCGAAACGATTTGGAACCGGCCTGGGAAGCGAAACTCTGCAAACCACTTCGTGGTTGTCACCGGCATCGACAGCAAGGCCGGTGTGGTGCATCTCAACGACAGCGGCATCAGTACGGGCCGCGACGAGCAGGTTCCCATCGCCGTCTTCGAGCAGGCGTGGGCCCCTAACTACAACTCGGCCATCGTGACCAAATGACTGCCGGCGACGCGAAAGCGAAATGACTCGCGATCAAACGCAATCGAAGATTCGCGGTTGATGGTAACCAGCGAATATTTTGCCGTATCAACCTGCGGTGAATAGCATGTCCTTCCACGTCTTCGGAGCCTTCCGCACGAAGACGCCCGCGACCGCATCCACATTCAACCGTCCACCGGCCTAGAAGACTGCAAAATCCGCTAGCGATCATAGGTAGATGCACCGAGCCCCAAGCGCCGCAGGGCAATACCGATTACTCTGCCGCCCATCGAAATTGGACCGGAGTATTGACGGGCATTGCCCGCGGATTGGGCTGCCATGCTTTGCGTTTCGTGTCACCGCATGATGCGGAGCGCCGGATTTGCCAGCTTCCTTGCTTCCGCCTGAGTCTGCATCCGCGCTGCCCGTCCTGCTCGGCGCCACGCGCACTATCGACGATGTACGGAATGCCGGCTGGGCCTGTGCGGCAGCCCTGGGTCGCGGCAATGGGTTGTTGCGTGGAACCGTGGAAGTGGGTTTGCGCGGAGTGTGGTCATAAGTGGTAGCAGTTGAGAGGTCAATAGTCGGCGTCGTTGATTTCGCCCCAGTTATGCCCAGTTATGGGGAAACAACGCGCTGGTCGCTGGTGTGTGTCTTAGTCTCGGCAATACCGGCAAAATGCGCGGAAGATGGAGCCGTCGCGCAGCCTCTGGTCGGCCTACGGGTCGCAGAAGGGGGAGACCATGAAAGACGACGACGGCGGGGGCGATGGCGAGAGCGGAGAGATACGCGAGTACAACGGTGTCCTAGATAAGGCCATTCGACAAGCATCCAAACTTACGGGCGCTGCCGTCGATAAATTGCGCGCGCAATACCCAGACGCAACCGATGAAGTGCTGGTTAAAAAGCTCGAGGCCTTGTTTTCAACGACGGTAACCACCACGGGTGCCGCAACAGGCGGAGTCGCCGCCGTACCCGGGGCTGGCACTGTCGCCGCGCTTGCCAGCGGAGTTGGCGACGGTGGCTTATTTCTTACCGCTAGTGCCGCACACGTCCTCGCGGTTGCGAGCGTCTACGGGATACGCGTTGAAGATTACGAGCGGCAGCGTGCCCTGCTCTTGATGGTCTTATCAGGTGGCGGGACGGCGGGGGGTGTCTCAGAAGCCGCGGGGAAAACCGGATCTTATCTGGGCGCGCGCGGCGTGCAGGCGGTCCCGATGGAGACGATCCGTCGGATCAATCGCGTTCTTGGTGCCCATTTCATCACCAAGTATGGGACGAAGCGCGGCGTCATTGTCCTTGGTCGAGCGGCGCCATTCGGCCTTGGAGTCGCTATTGGTGGCGGCGGGAACTTCCTCATGGCAAGAGGTGTCATCAAAGCAACGCGGAAGGCGTTTGACAGCGCGCTTGAGTACTAACGCGCCTCCTGCAGGTACCGGACGGATCTAAGGATGTAGGCGTGACACGAATGCCTTTGGCCAACGCGGACGAGCAACCCGAACACATCCGGCGCCTCCTCGCGCGCCCCGGCACACTCAACGTGCTCCGACTGCTCGCCAACGCTCCCAATGTATTTGACGGATGGGCACAGATGGCCGGCCAGCTATTCGAAAGCCCAACCTTCACCCCGCGGATGCGCGAAGTCATCATCCTGCGGGTGGCCCATCTGCAGGACTCGCCCTATGAACTCGCCCAGCACATGATCTTCGCCCGCACCGCTGGCCTCACCGACCAACAGATCGACGCCCTGCTCGACAAAGCGGACCTGAACACGGCCGGATTCAGCGGCGACGAACGCACCGTCATCGACACCGTCACCGAACTGTGCGCCACCCGCCGACTCAGCGACGACACCTTCGCCACCGCCCACGCCCTGCTCGGCGACGAGGCGCTCACCGAATTGCTGATCATCGTCAGCTGCTATTACGGCCTGGCGCTGGTGCTCAACGCCGTCGACCTCGAGATCGACGCGAAATGACCCGCATCCCGTATCGCCGGCCCGAAGACATGACCGAACTCGCCCGCGAATTGACCGCGCGGCGCGGCAATCTCAACGTCTATCGCGCACTGGCCAACGCCGAGAAGGTATTCACCGGCTGGATGGTGGCTGGCGACGCCGCCCTGACCAGCCCGGTGCTGCCAAGAAGGCTGCGCGAACTGATCGTCCTGCGCACCGCCTATCTCATGGACTGCGCCTACGAACTTGGCCAGCACAGAGACGTCGCGCAAAAGGTTGGACTCGCCAGCGCCACCATCAACGCCATCACCTCCGAGTCCGATTGGCAAACAGGACAATTCGATCACACCGAGCTGGCGGTGTTGCGACTGACGACCGAGCTCGTAACGACACGCCGCGTTGCGGCCCCGCTTTTCGACCAGGTGCACACGGCTCTCGGTTCGGAGGCCACCGTCGAAGCGTTGATGGTCATCAGCCGATACGCGGGCCTGGCGCTGATGCTCAACGCGCTCGACGTCGACCTCGATGACACCGCCCGACTCCCTATTCCGCCGACGCGGTGAGGAGGCCGGTGGCTGCGTGAGATCGCCTCATCCCGCCTCCGACCAGTAACCCCTCCCGTAGCCTGCATGGTGTGGTGGTGCGAAAGCAACCGTCGACCCGCCTGTCAGCCGAGAACTGGCTCGAGGTGGGCTACACAGTGCTCGCCCAAGAAGGCGTGCGCGCACTCAAAGTCGAACGCCTCTGCCAGCAGGCCGGCGTCACCCGCGGCAGCTTCTACTGGCACTTCGAGGACATCGAACAATATCGGGCCGCACTGGTCGAATCGTGGAACAAATTCCTCGAACGCGACCGTCGGGCACTGTCCGAGCTCGACGGACTGCCACCCCGGGAACGCCTGTTGGCCCTGACACGCACCCTGGTGAGCCCGCAGTACTGGATGCTCGAGCGCGCGATGCGCGAATGGGCCCGCTTGGACCCAGTGGCCGCCGACAGCATCCGCGCGGCCGACCGGCTCCTGCTTCGCACCGTGATAAAGGCCTATAGCGACTACGGTTTCAGCCTCGAGGACGCCAGGCTGCGCGCCGAACTGACCTTCGCCGCGGGAATCGGACTGTTACATCTCACCAGCTCGGCCGAACAGGCCCAATCGGTGGCTCAACGAGAACGGTTCCTGGCCCTGATGCTGGGGGAGACGGCCGCCTCAGACCATGGCGATGGGTGAAATCTTCGCGCCAATCGCCAACGCCCCGGCCAACTCTCGACTGGTGTCGTAGTCGAACACGACATGCCCCGAGGCGATGTCCACATCGCGCTTGGCGCGCTGCATAGGGCTCGACAGGAAGTGGGCGCTGGCGCCGGCGGCCTCCATGAGATCGGCGATGATCGACCGGCTTTCGTGCACGGTGCGCGCGGCCGCCAGCCGTGCGTCGGCCCGCACCGATCGGCTCACCCGTTCGCCGCTGACCACGATCGTCTCGATATCGTCGGCGGTCTTGGCGACCAACGCCCGCAGTGAGCTCAGCCGTACCCGGGCCTCGCCGAGGCGAATCTGCGCGGCGGGCTGATCTTTTTGCGCCACCCCGCTGTAGGCCAGTACGCGCCCGCTGAGCCGTTCGGCGAACAGTTCGGTCACCAGCTCCGCGGTTCCGAGCACGGGCATCGCCGCCGTTAGCGCCAGCGCCGGAACCATCGGCCACCGGTAGGTCGGGACCCCGTGCTCGCGCGCACCCGGTGTCGTCCCGCCGTAGATGTCGGCCACGGCGACCAGTCGATGCTCGGGCACGAGAGCCTCGGTGATGACGAGATCGTGCGAGCCGGTGCCGCGCATTCCGGCCGTGTGCCAGGTGTCGACGACCTCGACCTGCTCGGCGGGCACCACGGCCAACGCCGGATCGATTCGGTCCTGCCGTTCGATGAGCACGCCGACGATCACCCAATCGCCATCCATCGCGCCCGTCGCCCAGGACCACCTGCCGGTCAGGCGCACTCCGCCGTCGGCCGGGACGCCACGACCGGTGGGAGCCAGGGGAGCCGGCGCCAGCACGGGTCCCGACGCAAAAACCTCGTCCTGAACGCGCGGATCGAACAGCGACAGCATCCAGTTGTGCAGCGCGTAGAAACCCAGCGTCCAGGCGCTCGATGCGCAGCCATGCGCCATCCGCCGAATCGGTTGCAGCAGTTCGGGAAACGAGGCCTGAATGCCGCCGAACCGGGCCGGCAGCAACAACCGAAACAGGTCGGTCTGCCTGAAGTCGCTGATCGTCGCCGCGGGCAGGCGCCGCAATCGCTCGGCCTCCTCGGCGCGATCGGCCAGCCGCGCAACAAATTCGTCGGTGACGCCGTGCAGAGGGCGGCTTTCAACCACGGACATGCCGTTGACCCTAACATACTATTTAGTATGGAAATTCTTTGGCATGACTCAAAGGCTCGAGTAGTACGCCGGCATCGGGAACGGTCGATTCCCAAGGTTCACAGGAACCGTTGTGCGCCAGAATATTTCGCCGTGGCCACCAACCTATGCGTCTCGGCCGGCGAGCCGATTGCTACCATCGCGCGGTGAGTGATCGCCCTGGTGGGCTGCGATCCGTTGCTCGCCGCGACGTCCTGAGGATCGCCGGTGTGATGCCGGCGATCGTCGCCGCCGGCGCATTGCTGCCCACCCCGCGCGCGGCGGCCGGTGTGGCCGGGATGTCGGTGTTCCTCGACCCCGGCCACAACGCCGTGAATGACGCGTCGATCAACCAGCAGGTCCCCAACGGCCGCGGCGGCACCAAGCCCTGCCAGACCTCGGGTGCGGTTGCCGACGATGGGTATCCCGAGCACGCGTTCACGTGGGCGGTGGTGGGATTGATCA
>NZ_DASUHS010000059.1:0-106418 GCF_036273375.1 Mycobacterium sp.
CGGTTTTCTATCCCGGTCAGCGTGTAGGCCACCCCGCCGATCGCCGTCATGGCGACCACGGCCGACATGCCGATGATCAACTGAGAGAACCGAAGGCGCAGCCAGGGCCGGCGTTCCCGCGGCGGTTGGATGACGTTGAGCCGCATCGACCAGCCGGACGGACCGTCTTCGTCGTAGGTTTCCCCACCGAACCGCATCCGTAGGTCACCGGGGTATTCGGTTTGCGACCAAGCTAATTCGCGATCGGTAAGCGCCTCATCATCGATCACCAGCACATCGCCGGCCCCCAGGTCGACGACGTCACCGGCGGCGTCGGCAGAAGCGAGCAGCCCTATCGACGTCCGCGTGCGCAGATCCAGCTCGCCGCCGTGCGAAGCCAGGATCAGCGCCCCGCTGGCCGCTGCCAGGGCCGGCTGCAACGGCGTCAGGATCGGCATCCGACCGTGCATCGAAAGCCGTTCGGTGACAAGCGGAATGCGCGCGCCTCCGCCGACCGTAACCACCGCGACAAGGTCTGACCAGCTCGTGCGGTAGCGCACCAGCATGTCGTCGAAGGCGTAGATGAAGCCGGTCAGCCGATCCTGAATCATCTCTTCGAGGTCGTCTTGCGTCAGCGTCAAACTGCAACTGCGCCCGCCCAGCACCGCGGTGATGTCGGTGGTCATGTCGGTCGAGAGCCGCTCCTTGCCCACGCGGCATTGTTCCCCGAGTTCAACGAGCTGCCCGACACCGGCGGTGCTGGCCGGGTCGAGGCCACTGCCATGCCCCAGCTCCTCGAAGGCACGCAGCTGCAACTCCTGATCGATCTCGTCACCGGACAACGCGGCGTAACGCATGGTGGCGCTGACGAGTTCGAAGTCCCCCGCGACATTGACCAATGTGGCCGACGTGCCGCTGCCCCCGAAGTCGAGCAGCCCCACCACGCCCTCGTCGGGCAGGCCGAGCTCGGACTTCACCGCTGTCAGCGACGCGATCGCGTCCGAGACCAGCCGCGGCGCCATACCGCTTCGCACGAAGCCCAGATGGGTTCGCAGCGCGTCCCGCAACGCCTGCACCGTCGCCGGTTTCCAATGCGCCGGCACGGCAATGGAAATCTCCGCGCACGCCGCATCCGCGCCTGCCGCGAGCACCATCGCGTCCAGCGCTTCCACCGTCAGCAGTTCCGGGTCGTGCGTGGAGCCGTCGGGTGACACCAGCGCAACGGAATCACCGATGCGCTCGATAAAGCCCTTCATCGGTACGCCAGGCTCGGTTAGGTGCGGGTTCTCATCGGGTGCACCGAGTTTCGGTGCACAGTGCGGGTAAAGGGTGAGCACAGACCGGCGGGTAACCGGTGGGCTTCCATTACGCGCAGCGACCAGGTTCGTGGTCCCGATCGACAACCCGAGTGGGTCGTACATAGAGCGAAACCTTCGTCTATAGGGGTCGATGGCCAGCGTTAACGATAGCCGCGGACACGCGGAAAGCCGATGCTTCGCAATGTCATTGGTATCCCCTCGATGCGCTTGCGTCACCGAAGCGGTACCGAAAACCCCTTGACAAAAAGCTTTTCGTTACAACACGGTTAGCGGCAGCGAATGCCTGGGCTCGAACTGGAAGGTCGATCCTCCACTGACCCTGACCACGGAAACCTCTGGCAGTTCCTTGGTGGGAGTGTCGGTTTCGACCAGTTCGGCCGTCCAGTCGGTGGCCGTCCCGCTAACTCGAACCTCGATGTGCGGGTCCACCGCGGTGGCGATCGCCTGGAGCGGCTGCACGGATTCCGGCGAGCACAGCGAGATCCAGGATTCGTCGTCATGGGCCGGCGACGCGTGGACGTGCAGACGGTTCGATTCCGTCTCGGCGACAACGTAGGCAGCAGGATTCAGCAGCGGGTGCAGCCCGAGGACGCGCAGCACACCTTCGAGCCCGCCCGGAATTTTCAGTGCGCGGTGAATGCGCTCGGCGGCCATGCCCGCGATGCCGATCAGGCCGCGGGTGCACACGCTGACGGCTTCGTCGTCGTTGGCGGCACGTGCGGCCACCGCGATCGCGAACGACAGATACAGCAGGTGCATCTGCAGGCATACCTCGTCGGCCATCCGGACCAGCGCTGAATGCGAGAAGGCGGCGAAGTCGAAATCGGACAGCAACGCCCCGGAGTAATCAGCCTGCCCCTCGTCCGAGGAGTCAATGGGATCGAGTTCCCATGTCGCAGCACGCGTTCGGCTGACGATGTCGAGGGCCGGGATGCTTTGCGCTTCGGGATAAGACTCGTCGATGATGACGGTCCACGCGCAATGCGGATGCCGGTCCGACGGCGTCCGCGGCGGGCGGTGGATGGGGCGCACCTGGGCGCGCGGGTTGGTCGCGATCGCGGTGGCGTCGAAGGTCGGGTCCTCGATGGTGTGGCACATGCCGAACACGTACTGCTCGCCCATGGGCTCGACGTCGAGCAGGGCGCCGCAGTGGTCGAGGTGGAATTCGCCATGCCAGCGATCGTGGACCGTGTAGCGGAAATCCATGAATTGCGGTGGGGCACCGATGTCAAGCTGCAGGCCCTTGAAGATCGTCACCACATCGTTGCCCTCGTAGTTCAGCGCTTTCTGCATGCGCCGGGTATAGATCGGGCTGGAGCCTGCCCACTCCTCGATGGCGATTTGGACCATCTCTTCTCGGCCGAACGAGGAAATGCACCACGCCATCCCGGATCGGTCGATCAGCTGCCCGATCAGCAGCAGTTCGGGAACCAAGACGACGAGCTCGTCGCGGGACAATCGCGCATATCGCGAGGGGCTGCTCACGCCCCAAAAATAGACGCGACTATGTTATAAAGTCAACAATGTCCATTTATGCTGGCCAGACGCCTGAACGCCCGGTTGGCCCCACCCGGCGCACCACCGCGCCACGCAAGCGCGGCGATGACACTCGGGCGAAGATCATCGATGAGACGGTCCGCTGCATCGTGGAGGAGGGATTCTCCGCCGCCACCGCCAAGCACGTGGCCGAACGCGCGGGCGTGACCTGGGGAGTCATCCAGTACCACTTCGGGGATCGCAACGGCCTGCTGATGGCCGTGGTGGACGACGGGGTGGCCCGACTGGTCGACAGCCTGTCGTCGGCCGACGTCAGCGAGCTGCCCCTGCGGATGCGCATCGAGGTCGTCGTCGACACCGCCTGGAGCTGCTACAGCAGCCCGACGTCGATGGCCGCCTTCGAAATCCTGCGCGAGACCCGCGGAGGCCAGGACCCGTCCTCGCGCCGCCACCTGCTCGACATGAACGCCGCGGTCGGACAGCTGGGCAGACTGATCACCACCGATCCCGCTCATTCCGGTGTGGCCGAAGTCATTTGGGCCACGCTGCGCGGTGTGGTGCTGGCGCAGATGGTCACCGGCGCCGCCATCGATTGGAGCCTCGAACGACGCGCCCTCGTCGACATGGTCACCCGTGTGCTGCAATGACCTGATGACCCTCGACGATCTCGCCGATATCGAAGCCATCAAGCAAGTCAAGTACCGATACCTGCGCGCGATGGACACCAAGCACTGGGACGACTTCGCCGACACAATGACCGAGGACATCGTCGGCGCTTATGGGTCGTCGCTGGGCAAAGAGCTGCACTTCGACAACCGCACCGACCTCGTGGAGTACCTGAGCTCGGCGATGGGCCCGGGCCTCGTCACCGAACACCGGGTGACCCATCCGGAGATCATCGTCGACGGCGATACCGCAACGGGCAGTTGGTATCTGCAGGACCGGGTGATCGTCGCCAAGTTCGACTTCATGCTGATCGGGGCGGCCTTCTACCGAGACACCTACCGGCGCACCGAGAACGGCTGGAAGATCAGCGGCACCGGCTACGAGCGGACCTACGACGCCACAATGTCGTTGAAAGGCATGGACTTTAACGTCAAGCCCGGTCGCGCCATCGCCGCCGACTGAGGCGCTACTTGGTGATGGCGATGACCGCGCCCGGCCGCAGCCATTTCATGATCGACACCAGCTGAGCGTCGTCCACCGCCACGCAGCCCTCCGTGGGTTTCCCATCGGTGGTGTGGAAGAAGAACGCGGCGCCACCACCCGGGGTCTTGTTCTGGTTGACGCCCATCACGACGGCGTGTTTGTACTGCGGGATTTGCAGGTTTTCGCTGTCACCGGTGTTGAACGGGCACTGCGCCTTCTGACACACCTGCATGGAATTGAACGTGGGACTGTGGTCGTCGCCGCTCCACCAGTAGTTGGCACCGGACACCTGGGTGTAGGGCAACCCGGTGCCGGGATTCGGCGCCGTGCCGAACGCCGAGTCCAGGCTGTACACGCCCATCGGCGTGGCCGGAACACCGCTCTTGGCCTGCGGCGCCATCCCCGCCGAGCCCACGTGGGTGGGGATGCCGGACCGCAGCGACTGCCAGCCGCTGCCGGTGCGCTGGAAAATTTCCATGTTCGCGTTGGAGCCTCCGGTGCTCACCACCGAAACCACCTGGCTCGCATTGCCGACAGCGTTCGCGAACCAGGGAGCGCCTGCGGCGGCACCGATCGGCGCCAGCACCACCGAGGCGAAGAATACGCACGCCGCGGCGCACAGTGAAGTGAGCAGTCGGTGCATGCACTCCATCGTCAAACAGGCACGTCGTCAGGGTCAAGTAAAGCTTTAGCCCCAGTTGGGTCACCGTGTCGTGACCAAATATCCACCGGGACAGCATTGTTAGCGCATGGCGGCGGTTTCGGTCGCGCGCCGCGGGCCGGCGGATCGCTTGATCGAGGGCCGAAAAATCAAGAGACACAACAGGAAATACAGGTATCCGAGTGACCAGCCGGCCAGCACGTCGGACGGGTAGTGCACGTTCAGCGCCACCCGCGAGATGCCGACCGTCAGCAGCGACACCGCCACCACCGCGACCGCGATGCCGCGGATCATCCGGTTCAGCATCGGAAAGAAGAAGCACAACACGGCGAGCAGCGCGGCCGTCGCCTCCAGCGCATGCCCCGACGGGAAGGAGGTGGAGGGCGCGGCGACCAGCATGGTCGCCGGGCGGGGACGGTTGACCAGGGCCTTGGCCGCAGCGGTCGCGAACTCGTTGAACGGCCCGCACGCGAAGGCCAGCACCAGCGCGGCCCGCAGATTGCGCATCAGCAGGGCGAACACCGTCATCGCAATCCCCAGCGCGGACATCGGGACCGGACCCAACGCATAGGACACGCCTTCCCAAAACCGTAGCCAAAGGGGATGTTTGAGCGCGACGTCGCGAGCCGCGGTCAGTAACCACCAATCCATCCGGTACAGCCAATTCCAGTGCTGGCCGTAACCCGCCCACATCACCGCGTACACCGTGGCGGCCAGCGCCGCGATCCAGGCGGCCACCGGCGTCCTCGGGCGAGTCATAACCAACCGATACCAGCAGTGCCGGCGGGTGACATGCGGGCGACCCGCTGCACCCGGCGACAAGCGCCGCGCTTGCGATCGCCCGGTGACATGCGGGCGACCCGTCCCTCGGGATCGCTCGCGCGTCATACTGTCGAGATGGCCGTCTTTGTCCGTAGGTTGTTCGGCATCGGCAAGCTGCCTGACCAGCTGCATGCCCAGGTCGAGTCGGAAGGCCTCACCTACCTCGCCGATTACGTCGCCGTGACCCGCCGATTCAGCGGCACCATCCCCGGTGTGCGGTTGCCGCACAGCGTCGCCAGCTACACGGGTTCGCTGGTCTTCACCTCGGAGCGGGTGCTGGCAACGCTTTCCATGCTGCCCCGGTTGGCCGGCCCCACGGTCAACGTGCGCTGGGACGCGCCGCAGACAGGAGCGGCGCAGGTGCAGATCTCGCCGACCGGACTGCAGGTCGACGCCGACGTCTCCCGAGTCGACGAGAAGTTCACCGGCGAGTTGTCGCTGCACTACAAGGCGGCCATTCCGGGCGATGTTCTGGCCAGCCTGCCCCGGCGGTCGCTGGCGTTCGACATGCCGCCGGAATACGTGTTCCGCGCGGTCGGGGTTACCTATAGTCCCTGATCGTGATGTGCGGCCAGGGCGGCTGCCGCAGCACCGCGAGGGTGCCGATCACCGCGGCCAGCAGGCCGGTGATCACCCCGATCAGCGCGATCCGGCTGTTGTCCACGGCCGGCGTCCAGGAGGCCTGCCCGTCGCGGATCGCGAACACCCCCAGCGGCTTGGTGGCCACGATGACGGTAGTGCCGTCCGGGGTCTGATAGGGCTCGCCGTAACCGCGGCCGGCGCCGCGTTCGGCGGCCAGCTGATCGAGCACATCGGAAGGCTTCACTGAAAACACTCCCTTCCTGGGTTCACCAGGTCCTTGGGTCTCGGCACGATCCACGTTAACGCCGATTTCCTACGATGGCAGGCGTGACCGGTGAGGCATTCAGCCCGCAAGAGCGGCGGGCCGTCTATCGCGTCATCTACGAGCGCCGTGACATGCGCCGATTCGTGCCCGGCGCGGTAGTGGACGAGGCCGTACTGGCGCGCCTGCTGCAGGCCGCACACGCGGCACCCAGCGTCGGGCTGATGCAGCCGTGGCGCTTCATCCGGATCACCGACGCTTCGCTGCGGCGGCGTATCCACGCCCTGGTCGACGAGGAACGCCCGCGCACCGCGAAAGCCCTGGGCGAGCGATCCGAGGAGTTCCTGGCGCTCAAGGTGGAGGGCATCCTCGAGTGCGCTGAGTTGTTCGTGGTGGCGCTGGGCGACGACCGCGACGCGCACGTGTTCGGCCGACGAACGCTACCGCAGATGGATCTGGCGTCGGTGTCGTGCGCGATCCAGAACCTGTGGCTGGCCGCTCGATCCGAGGGCCTCGGCATGGGCTGGGTGTCACTGTTCGATCCGCAACGGCTGGCGACGCTGCTGGGCATGCCGTCGGGCGCCGAACCGGTGGCCATCCTGTGCCTGGGTCCAGTGCCCGGATTCCCCGATCGCCCGGCGCTGGAACTGGACGGCTGGGCCGTCGCGCGACCGTTGTCGGAGTTCGTCTGCGAAAACCGGTGGGGTCAATTGCCGACGCCCTGACGCGTCGGCACTCAGGAATCACCCGGGAAGGTGCGGTAACGTCGCCGGTCGCAAGGCAATGTGAGAGGTGACGCCATTGGACATAGCGGACCAAAAGCGGAATACGGACTTTCAGGACAACGTGCTGATCGTGCACTGGCACGACCTGGGGCGCCACCTCGGCGCCTACGGCCACCCCGACGTGTCGAGCCCGCGACTGGACCGCCTTGCCGCCGAGGGGATCCTGTTCACCCGGGCGCACGCCACCGCGCCGCTGTGCTCGCCGTCGCGCGGATCGCTGTTCACCGGTCGCTACCCGCAGAACAACGGCCTGATCGGGCTGGCCCACCACGGCTGGGAATACCGCGACGGAATCCGGACCCTTCCGCAAATCTTGTCCGAATCGGGCTGGTATTCAGCGCTTTTCGGCATGCAACATGAGACCTCCTACCCGAAGCGGTTGGGTTTCGACGAGTTCGACGTGTCGAACTCATACTGCGACTACGTGGCCGACAAGGCGGACGAGTGGCTGCGGCAAAGCGCCGAAGGCCTTGTCGGACAGCCGTTTTTATTGACCGCCGGCTTCTTCGAGACGCACCGGCCCTATCCGCACGACCGTTACACGCCGGCGGACAGCGCCGCGGTGGATCCGCCCGATTACCTGCCCGACACCCCCGAGGTGCGCGGCGACCTCGCCGACTTCTACGGGGCGATCAGCACGGCCGACGCCGCCGTCGGGCGGCTGCTGGACGCGCTGACCGACACCGGTTTGGCCGCCAACACCTGGGTGGTGTTCTTCACCGATCACGGCCCGGCGTTTCCCAGGGCGAAATCCACGCTGTATGACGCCGGCACCGGCATCGGCATGATCATCCGCCCGCCGACCAACCGGGCCATGGATCCACGCGTCTACGACGAGCTGTTCAGCGCTGTCGACTTGGTCCCGACGTTGTTGGGGCTGTTGGGGATTGACACTCCGGCCGACGTCGACGGTATCTCACACGCGCCCGTGCTGCTGGAGCCGGATCCGCCAACCACACCGGTGCGCGATCACGTCTACACCATGAAGACCTACCACGACTCGTTCGATCCGATTCGCGCGATCCGCACCAAGGACTACAGCTACATCGAGAACTACGTGCCCCGTCCGCTGCTGGATCTACCGCTGGACATCGAGGAAAGCCCGTCCGGGCTGGCCGTCGCACCGTTCGTCAAGGCGCCGCGGCCCGAGCGTGAACTCTACGATCTGCGCACCGACCCCACCGAGACCACCAATCTGCTGGCCGATGATGGGGCCGATGCGAACGAGGTCGCAGCTAATCTTGCTGTGAGACTACACGATTGGCGTCAACGCACCGGTGACGTCATCCCATCGGAGTTCGCCGGCACCCGCATCTCCGCGCGGTACACCGAAACGTATCTGCAGATCCACCGGGCGAAGCCGACCCCCCGCTCGGCCATCGCCGCCGACCGCGGCATCGAAGAAGGCCGGCCCACGCAGCGTTAGTTGGCCTCAGATTGACGCGAAGTCGTTGCGGCGCCGGGGATCGGCAGGCGGCGGCCGCTGGGTTACCCGGCTGAGCGGCTCGAGCTACCCACCTCCGCGATGACGAACACCCGCCGGAAAGGGAAGATCGTCGAACCGTCGGATCGCGGCGGGTAGGCGTCCTGCAGCAGCGGGATCAGCTCCTCGCGGAACTGCTCCCACGTCTTGTCGTCGAGCCGCTCGCGCACCGGAACCAGCGCGGTGCCGGTGATCCACTCCAGCACCGGATGCTCGCCGGTCAGCTGGTGCAGATAGGTCGTCTCCCAGACGTCGACCTTGCATCCCGCGTCGAGCAGCAGATGGGCGTAATACGCCGGCGGCTGAACCACCGCGCCAACCCGAAATGGTATGTCGCGCAGCAACTTCGCGTACGGCTCCCGGCGGGCGAGCGCCCGCACCGCGGCGTAGGACGGCGACTCGAAGTTGCCCGGCATCTGGACACCGATCCACGATCCGGGCGCCAGGTCCCCCGCCCACCGCAGCAGCAGGTCCGCGTGCTCGGGCACCCAGTGCAGGGCCGCGTTGCTGACCACCACGTCGGTGTCGGGTTTGGGCTTCCAGTCGCGCAGGTCACCGGTGACGGCGTCGATGCCGCGTTCCTTGGCGGCGGCCACCATCTCCGGCGAGCTGTCCAGCGCCTCGATCACCGCGTCGGGCCAACGCCGGGCCAGGTACTTGGTCAGGTGGCCGGGGCCGCAACCGAGATCGACGACGCGACGCGCCCGCTCGGCACCCACCCGCGACAGCAGGTCGTAGAACGGGCGGCCGCGATGGTCGGCGAAGGCCAGGTAGACGTCCGGATCCCACATGTCGATCCTCCCGATCCTCGCGCCGCCGCCAGCCGGCCGATAGCAAACCGTACAACTCCTATGGTGCGCCGACGCGGCCCGTATGGTCCCGGGATAACACCGCACGACCGAAACCGGTCAAAACGCCCAGGAAACGCGCGCCCGTCGGGCTACCATCGGCGTTCGTGGCGCCCGACTCAGATCCGATCGACCCGCCCATCCCCGTTCCGCACGTCCCCGGCGCCGATCTACCGGCCGGCGCCGGCGGACTACCACCCCGCTCGGCGTTGTCGCCCCGCCAGCGAATGGTAGTCGAGGCATCGGCCCTCGGCGATCTGGCCCTGCGCACCTGGGTGGCCTCGCTGCTCTCCACCACGGTGGCGCCGTTCGTGGTCGCCGGCACGCTGCGGCAATCCAATTCCGCCACCGAGCGCGAAAATCTCGACTTCTATGCGGAGTTGGGGGCGGCGAAAGACCCGACGCGGTCGTTTCCGCCACCCACCGAGATCCCACGCGTCGCATCGCGGCGGGCCAGCCCGCTGGCGGAGTGGATCGCGCGCGGCACGGTCGACAACATCGCGTTCCCCAGCAGCTTCACCGCCATCAACCCTGCCATGCGCGCGCCGTGGGACGCGTGGCGGTCCAACAACACCGTGCGCGCGCAGCATTGGCGCCACGACGACGGGCCGCGTCCCACCCTGTGCGTGATCCACGGCTTCTTGGGATCGTCGTATCTGGCCAACGGGCGGTTCTTTTCGTTGCCGTGGTACTACCGGTCCGGTTACGACGTGCTGATGTACACGTTGCCCTTTCACGGCAAGCGGGCCGAAAAATATTCACCCTTCAGCGGTTTCGGCTATTTCGCCGGCGGGCTCAGCGGTTTCGCCGAGGCCATGGCACAGGCCGTGCACGACTTTCGTTCCATCATCGACTATCTGCGCCATACCGGGGTCGACCGCATCGCGCTGACCGGCATCTCGCTCGGCGGTTACACCTCGGCGCTGGTGGCCTCGGCCGACGATCGGCTCGAGGCGGTGATCCCCAACTGTCCAGTGGTCACCCCGTCGACGCTGTTCGACGAATGGTTCCCGGCCAACAAGCTGGTCCGGCTGGGCCTGCGCCTCTCCGACATCAGCCACGACGACTTGGTGGCCGGGCTGGCGTACCACTGCCCGCTGAACTACCGGCCGCTGCTGCCCGGGGACCGTCGAATGATCATCACCGGACTCGGCGACCGGATGGCGCCGCCCGACCATGCCATCAAGCTATGGCAACACTGGGATCAATGTGCGCTGCACTGGTTTCCGGGCAATCACGTGCTGCACGTCAGCCAGTTGGATTACCTGCGCCGCATGACCACGTTCCTGCAGGAGATCATGTTCTGACCACCTCGACGGTGTCGGCGCTGTCGCCGGTTTGGCCGAGCGAGGCGCGGTGGGCTCCGCCGAGCAGGGTGGGCCAGTGCAGCTGCACGAGCAGGTTCTCCGGCGCTGCGGCGTGTCCGCCCAGCCGACGCGTGGACAACAGGTCCAGCGCCGTCAACGCGGGCAGGTGGTTTCCGCGTTGCGGGGTCAGCCCGTCCACTGGCGCTTTGCCGTCCGGGCCGGTCTCCGTCTGGAACGCACAGGCCACCGCGACGGTGGGCCGGCTATTGTCACCCGCGATCTCCAACGCGGTGCAGGTTTCGCGCGCGGAATACGACCGGATGGCCTCCAAGGTCTCCGGCAGTGCGTCATCCACCCGAATTTGGTATGCGGCAAGGTAATCCGAGGCACCTCGCTGCACTCCCCGCCACCTCTCGCGGGGGTTGGACGTCAGCAGCCGCGGAACGTCGTCGGCCGCGACGGTAGTAGCTTCCCAACCGATCTCCCTCAGATGGTCGGCCAGCCGGCGGGCCGCGACCCGAGCGGTCTCGTGCAACGGGATCCGCGGAGAGCGAGCCTGCAGCGCAGCCAGATTATCCGGCGCCGATACGGTGAGCCCGATCCAGGTCTCACGTCGTGACACGTCGGAGGCGTTGTCGCGGATGGTGATTCGGATCTTGTCCGCCCGGATGCCGTAACGATCGAGGTAGCTCGCTATCAGCGGAAGGGGCAGCACGTCGGAGTCATCCTCCGGTGCGCCGAGGCGAATCAGGGCGGTTGCCGCCGTGTCGGAAGCGCTCGCGGGCACAGCGTTGCCGCGTCCGATCATCGCCAGGCGGCGGCGCAGGATGGTGGTGAAATGCAGACCGCCCCACCAGGCGAACAACACGATCACCACAGCGGCCGCGATGCCCAGTAGCCAGTAGTCGCGAGGCGTTCGCCACGGGTAGGCCATGACCGCGGGCACAATGGCCAGCAGCGCCAACGTGATTCGACCGCTCCCGGGAGTCGGTATCCGATGCTTGCTCACGGGGTGGGGTCCTTTCGTCGGCGTGCGGCGATTGCGGTGACTGCGCCGGCCACTGCGACCAGCACGGCCAGCGCGGCGGTGCCGGCCACCGCGACGGTCCGCGGTTTGGTGTCCTTGGGCGCCGGGGCCGGCGGCACGGCCACCGGCTTCACCGATGCCGCGCCGGGCTGATTACCGGCGGGCAGTTGCCAGGTCAGGGCCGCAACCGGATCCACGCTGCCGGTGCCGACGACGTTGGACGGGTCACGGGCGCCGTTATGCGCGGTTGCGGTGATGCGGTGCAACACTGCGGTGGCGTTCAGGTCGGGATACTTGCTGCGGACCAGCGCCGCGACACCGGCCACGTAGCCGGCCGCATACCCGGTCCCGCTCAGAGCGGCGAGTTGCTGGTGCCCGTCAGGCAGGCCGTTGGCCAGTCCGCCGCCGTCGGCGTTGCCGATCGACACGATGCGTTCGCCAGGCGCGGCGACACCCACCCACGGCCCCGCCACGGTGAATTTCGAGGGCTGGCCGTCCGGGGCCAGCGATGCCACCGACAACACGTACGGCTGCCACCACGACGGAATGGACACCGACGTGACACCGGCCCAATTCCGCGGATCGGCCGGGCGGCTCAGGTCGGTGAGCGGATTGGACTCACACGAGGCGCCGCCGGCGCCCGCTCCGCTGTCACCGGCGCCGGCCACGATCACCGCGTCCTTGTCCACCGCCGCGTAACGGACGGCCGCGCCAAGGGCGGCTTGGTCGACCGGCCGGTCCACGGGCATGCAGGTGGCCGGGCCGATGTCGATCACCCGGGCGCCGAGGTCGGCCGCGTGCACGATCGCCCGGGCGAGCGTCGACACCTCGGCCGACACCCGCGCCATCAGCGGATCACCACCCGGCGTCCGCGGCGAGAACTTGGTCGACGTCGTCCTGATCGACAGCACCCGCGCCGAGGGCGCCACGCCGGAGAACCCGTCGTCGGCCGAGGGCTGGCCGGCGATGAGCCCGGCCACCAGCGTTCCGTGTCCGTCGCAGTCGGTCAGCCCGTCGGTCGTCTCGACGAAATCACCGCCCGGTTCGACGTTGGAGAGCCGCGGCCCTGCCCGCACCCCGGTGTCGAGCACCGCCACCAGCTGGCCCTCGCCCCGCGAGAATTGCCATGCCGCAGGGAGATTCAGCATCGACTGGCTGGGTGTGATAGCACCGGGATCGGTGCCGGGAACGATCCCGGACGTGCTGCAGGGTCCGCGCTGCTCCATCGGCTCCCCTGGCCCCGGCGCCCCGCTGGGCGGCGAGGCGCCCGGGTCGACCGTCGGCGGGCTGATCGCGGATGCCGGCGGACTCGTCCACGTCGCGGCGGCAGGCAGCAACGCCAATGCCGCCGCGAACCAGGCTGATGCCGGCCGAATCATCGATTGAGCACCAAGCTGAACAGACCGACCACGAAAGCCATCACGGGAATCAGCGACGCGTCGAGTCCGGTCGCGACAAAGCCCACCAGCCGGCGCACCGGCAGCGAGTAGCTCTCCGGCGCAGCGATACCCGGGTTCAGCGCCACCACGATCCACCCGGAAACGAGCGCCAGGAGGACCAGCACCGCGCCCAGGGCGGCGGCGTAGCGTCCGGTCGAGGTGTAGAGCACCAGCAGCACGCCGGCGGCTAAGAAGGGCTGGGCGAGCAGCCACGCCTTGCACGCGGACGAGTCCCACACCCTGGCGCGCAGCACCGACGTCGCGGCGGTGGCCGCCACCACATACCAGCCCGCACCGCTGAGCGCCTCGGGCCGCAGCGCGATCGCCACCGAACCCAGGACGCTGAGTAGCACTGCGGCTGCGATGAATCCGCTCTGATGCGCGTCGCTGATCCGGACCCGGCGCGGCAGGTCCTCGAGCACCTGTAGCGACGGCGCCGACGGGGTGGGGTCCCCGGGCGCCGGGATGACCGGCAGCGGGAAACGCGCCCACAGCGCGGACAGTTGGGCCGCCTCGATGGTGACCAGCAACGCCGCCACGATCAGCCCGCAGCCGATGGCGATCGGCTTGAGATGCCAGAGCAATTCGGCGCCGGCGGCCAGCAGCACCCCGGCGCCCACCACCGCGGTCGCGGTGAAAAAGCCGGCGATGCGTTCACGTTCGGCGCTGGGCGCCATCAACGCGATCAGCGACCACGCGGTGACACCGGCCGCGGCCAGGGTCAATTGGGCGGGGCCGAATCTGCCCGGTACGGCCAGCGCGAGGGTCGCGGCGATGGGAACCAGTGCGGCGATTGAGAGCGCCATGCCGGTGCGGGCCGAGCGTGCGGTGACCAACAAGCCGACGATCGCGGTCAACGCCGCGACCGCGCTGACCGCGACCAGTCCCACCAGCGCACCGGTGGCCACCCGGTAGGCGACGGACAGCCCGGTCGCCAGGAACGCGACCGCGATCGCCGCGGCCAAAGCGCCCCGCTGAATATGCGTTGTGCCCCACGGCTTGAGCCGTGAAGTCGAGAAGATCATGGCCGCGTCGGCGATGTCCTCGACGATGCCGGGAGCGGCCGGACCGACCGGCAGCGCTTGTAGCGCCAGCAGGTCGCCGTCCACGACTCCGACCGTGTCCAGGCTGGCGTCCAGGCTGAACGGCGCGCCACCGATGGGGGCCAGGCTCAATTGGATCGCCGCGCCGACCTCGGCGGCACCGCGCGAGGCGGCGCCGTCTTCCGAGCCGCCGTTGACCGCGGCGGGAACCACCAAACGCTGGACGGCGGGCAGGATTTCGCGCAGCGGCAGCTCCGCAGGCAAGGCCATTTCCGTCAACCTGCTGTCCGCGAGGATTGCCACGCGGACGATCGGCATGACGGTTCCGGACGTCACCGGACCCTCGAAAAGTATTGTGGCCTTTGCTGGAACATCGTGCTCTCTTCTTTCGTTTTACGAGTGTTGGACGGAAAAATCTCGGGCTAACCGGTGTTCGGAGAACCATCCGGCATCTGGCAGTAGGGCGGTCAGTTGTTCGATCGCGACGGCGATCGCGAAAGGTGTTCCGGGCGCGAAGGTCGAGACCCACTCGCCGTCGAAGGCAAGGGACGGACTGACCAGCACCCGCCCCTCGCGTGCGTCGACAATGCTCATCCCCACCTCGCTGGTGGAGTGCCGGCCGTCGCGGTGGCAGCCGGCGACGATCTCGACGTAGCTGCGCGGTCCGTTGAACACCGCTTCCACCACCTTGCGTGCCGATTGCGGAATACCCAGGTAGTCAAGGACTTCGGCGAGCGGAGCACCCGAACGCAGTCGTTCGTCGGCTCGGGCACCGACCCGCGTAGGCATGCTGAACTCGTCGAACCGAGCGGGCGGCCGGTGCGCGAGGCCGACGGTGAGCACCGGGACCAACGCACGTGGATCGTCGATGTCCATGACGGTGAACGTGATCAGCTGCGCGCTGCGCAACGCGACCACGGTGATCGACGGCTTGCCGGCCACACCGGTGCGCTGCGCGACGACGCCGCGCAGCAACTCGGCGCCGCCGCCCACCCCGGTGTCCTTGGCCGCGCCGACGTAACGCATGTCCAGCCACCGTTCCGGAAAACACACCACTTTGATCCACTCGGCGACTGCGGGGTTGACGAGTCCACCTTCTGAGACCAGACCGAGTTCGGTCAGCTCAGCCTTCTGACGGTCGAGGAACGCGTTGCGTTCCGCGGCATCACGATAGGGCGAGGTGATTGCCAATACCCAGGGAAAGCTCCCCGCCCCAATCGTTTCCGCGAGGAACCAAGCGTGATCGACCGTCAGCTCGACGGCGTTGGGCGCTGAGTCCATCAGGTTCGTTCAGTCACGACCTAACCGCCCCATTTGGCGGCTTCGGCCTGGTCGCGGGCCAGCATGGACATGGTGTTCGCCTCGTGAGTGCTGGCCATCGACTGGTAGGCGCGCACCAGACTTTCCATCGCCTGGTTCCACTGGGCCTGCCACACCTGGTAGGTCATACCGGTGTCACCCTGCCAGGCGTTGGACAACGTGGCCTGCTCGCTGGCGATATCAGAACCGAGCCCCTGCATGGTGCCGGCGTAGCCCGACATGTCGGCGGCGTGATTCAACATCGCCGGGTAGTTGTACATGATCTGCGACATGACAAGTCCTTTCGCGGTTGCTAGCGGTGAGATCAGAAGGTGGTGTAACCGGACGCGGCGGCGGCATCCGCGGCCACGTAGGTTCCGGCGGCGTCCCCGAGGTTGGCCTGGGCGATGTCCAGCAGGGTGTTGACCCGCGCGGCGACCTCGACGAACCGCGCGTGCGCGGCCTGAAAGGCGGCCGAGGACTCGCCCTGGTGGAACGCCTGCGCCGACATCGCTTCCTGCTCGGCCTGGCTGATCGTGCTGCGCATCAACGCCGCCTTGGCGCTGAAGGCCGACTGTGCGGCTACCAACTGCGGAATGTGAGCGTCCAACATACTCATGTTGATTCCTTTCTATTGCGTCCGTTGGGGTTTCGGTAATTCACCGTCATCTGGCTGACTGCCTTAACCCCCTTTCCCGGGCTCGGTTGGGCTTTTACCGTTACCGGCTTCGTGCTCCCACGTGCCGGGCACCATTGGCATGCTTGGGCCACCGCCGAAGTCGTCCTCGGCCAGCTTGGTCAATCCGGCCGCCTGAAATGCTTTCTGTCGCTGCGTGGTTCCGGCGAACCCGAGTGCTCCAGCCCCCTGGGCGGACGCGACGGCCGCGGCCAGTTCCTCCTCGTCGCCGAAATCCGGGGGGACACCGAAATCGGAGTCCATGTCCGCGTACTCGTCCGCGTGGTCGTGTAGTGCGGCCCGCCGCCTGCGCCGCGCCCGCGACTCGGCCCGGCTCGCCGCCGCGGCGCCCGCCGCCGGGATGGTCGCCGCCGGAGCCTTGGCCCCGCCGCGGCCGCCCAACGTGGGTCCGACCCCGGCGTCCGGGTCACCGCCTACGGCCACCAGGTAGGCGAAGTTGCTCGCCGCGGCTGCCGGTGCCGGCGCGGCGGGCGCACCGGAACCCGTAGCAACCGTGGTGGCCGGGGCCCCGGCCGGAGTCGCCACCGTCGGGGCCAGCGCGACCGCCGGCAGCATGGACGGCTTGTTCGACGTCAGCACCGGGGCCACGACGGTGGGGGCAGCATCCGGTGCCACCTCGACGGGCGTGGTGAGCAGGGAACTGAGCCCGATGCCCAGCAGTATCGGCAAGAGGAACGGCACGGTCAGAATCGCCCCCCAGGTCGGCCAGCCGACGGCGTTGAAAAACACTTGGTAGGCAACAAAGAACAGCAACGGCCCGTTGGCCGCCAGCAGTGCCGGCAGATTCTGCAACATCTGCTGGATGTTCTGCAGGAAGTCCTGCAGGAATTTGGACAGCTGCTGGATGAAGTTCTGCAACCAATCCCCAGGGCTGTTCTGCGTGGCGTTGGCCGCGAGACTGTTGGTTTGGCCGCCGGGATTGACGATGGGAGGCGCCGCGGTGGTGCGCGGCGCCGCGGCCAGGGCCGAGCCCGACACGGCCTGGTAGGTGCCCATGGTGGTGGCCGCCTGGACCCACATCCGGGCGTAGTCGGCCTCGTTGACCGCGATCGGAATGGTGTTGATGCCAAAGAAGTTCGTTCCCACCAGCACCCCGTGCACGGTGTGATTGGTGGCCAGTTCCGCCAGCGTCGGCATGGCCGCCAACGCGGCGGTGTACGCCGTGGCGGCGACCTCTTGCTGCGCGGCGGCACCCGAGCTGTCGGCACTGGCCTGCTGCAGCCACGCCAGGTACGGCAGGTGGGCCGCCACATACTGCTCGGCGCTCGGTCCCTCCCATGCCCCGGCCTGAGCCTCCCCCAACAGCCCACTGAGTTCGGCTGCCGCCGAGGCGTATTGGGTGCTCAGCGACGTCCATGCGCCAGCGGCAGCCAACAGCGGCCCCGGCCCTGGACCGGCGCTGAGCAACGCCGAATGCACCTCGGGTGGCGAAGCCATCCAGATGGGTCCGAAAGGGGATGTCATTGTCAGGCGCCCGTGATTCCGAACGTCGCAGCGGCCGCGGTGTCGCCCGCGAGATAGCTTGCGCCGGCCTCCCCCACGCCGACGCCGGCGCGGCCCAGCTCTTCGACGCCCTGGGCCGCCATGGCGGAGTGCTCCTGGCCCTGAGCGCTGAATCCGATAGCCGTTTGCAGCGATACCGGGTCGACCGCCGGCGGCACCACCGCGGTAATCGCCGGTGCCGCCGCCGCGTGCGCGGCCGCCAGCCGTGCCGTCAGGGCCTCCACCGCGGCGCTGGTTGCGGCCAGACCTTCGGGAACCACTCGCAGGGTCATGGTTACTCCTTTCCTAGTCCTTCTCTACCGACTTGCGAAAACATCAGTGGGCGAAACCTTCGTTGGCGCCCTCTATCACCGACTCCCCGATCAACGGGTTGACCAACTGCACGTATGTCGGAGCGTCGCTGTCGCCCAACAGGATCGCCCGCCCGGCAGGCAACCGGCCGAATCGCTGACCGCGGATCTTGCCGCTGTCCTGCGGGTTGCCCGCCAGCATCAACGTGGTCGCCTGCAAGTCGTTGAACCGGCGCAGCAGCGGGTTGGTCATCAAGGCGTGCCCCGAACCGGTGGCACGTGCGGTGACGATCACCCGCAGCCCCAGATCGGCCGCCTGCGAAAGCAATCCGATCAACGGTGTCCACGGCCGCTGCCCGACGTAGGGGCCGCTCATCGCCGGCGAATCCGGTATCTGGTCGACGTCGTCGATGATCAGATAGTGGGTGTGGCCGGCGTAGCGCCAGTGGGCCAGCTCTCTGGGTGACACGCCGGCCGGCGGGCGCCGCGATTCGATGAGATTGGCCAGGCCCAGCATTGCCGGGGTGATCCGGTCGATGTTGGCGGTGTACTCGTTGTCGGCGAACAGCGGCTCGTCGACCAGGTGCAGCCGGCGATCCAGCACCGAGAAGGCCACCTCATCGGGCGTGGAGTGCTCGCGCACGGTGCGAATGACGTGGCGCAGCAGCGTAGTCTTTCCAGACTTGCTGTCGCCGAACACCATCAGCAGGGGGTTCTCGGCGAAGTTGACCACCACCGGCGCGAGATCTTCCTCGCGCTGGCCGATGACGACCTGCTCCGGCCCGCGATACAACGACCCGACCGACTCCGGTACGAGGTTGGTCGGCAGCAACCGCACCGGCGGTGCGGTCAGGCCCGGGTAGCGCGCATTGAGCGCGGCCACCTGGTCTAGTTCGGGGTCTGCGAACAGGAAATGCTCTGCGGCCATGGTCAATCCGCGTCCGGGCTGATCGTGCGGCACCGCTTCGGCGGGCCGACGCAGGGCGCCGAACACCCGCACATTGCTGTCGCGCGAATCGTGCAGCTTGAGTTCGAGCCGCAATCCGAGGCCGTCGCGCATGGCCAGCGGCACCTCCAGCCAGCTGGGGGTGGTGATGACGACGTGGATGCCATAGGCGAGGCCGATGTTGACCAGCTCGCTGACCCTGGCCAGCAACGGGTTTCGGGTGTTGAACTGGTCGGTGTTGTCCCGACCAAACGCGTAGAGGTTGTCGATGACCAGGAACACTTCTCCGAACCCGTCATCGGGGGCGGCACCGCGGGAGTCCCGGAACGCCTCTCGCCGCTGCCGCGACAGCAGCAGCTGTTCGAGTTCGCCGAAGGTGCGCCGGATGCGTTCGGGCTCCAGCGCCGATGCCACGCTGCCGACGTGCGCCAGGTCTTCGAGCGCCCGCAGCTTGCCGCCGCCGTAATCCAGGCAGTAGAAGGTGACCTCGCGCGGCGAGTGCAGGTTGGCCGCGGACAGGATGAACGTCTGCAGCGCGGTCGACTTGCCCGATTTCGGGCCGCCGTGGATGACCATGTTCCCAGCCGACGAGGCCGCGCCGAACACCAGTGGGTCGCGGCGCATCTCGAACGGCTTGTCGATCTCGCCGAGCGGCCACTGCCACTGCCGGGGCGGCACGCCGGCGCGGGCCAGCATGGCGGTCAACGGGATCGGCTCGTCCAGCGGCGGCAGCCACAACTGCGGCGCCCGCGGGCCGTAGCCGGCCAGCTGATCGCCGATGGTGGCGATCAGCTTGCGCGGTGGCCCAATCAATTCGTCTTCCTCCGGGGCGCTGATCACTGTGTCCTGATCCGGTTCGACCCGCCCGGCAGTAAAGAGCTTCGGCTCCGGGATAGAAGACACCACAAAGGATTTGGCCTTCACCGGTGGGTCGTAGATGCCGTCGACATAGGTGCTGCGGAACTTGATCGGCGTCGCACCGGGGGCGGGCACCAAGAAGCCCACGCCCTTGTGCTCCTTGCCGGATTCGATGTGGTAGGCATCCTCGACACCGATGATCTGACGAGACACGCTGGGGCTGGCCACCTTCAGACCGATGCGGTAGGAGGTGTTCTTGTCGATGTCCTTGATCTTGCCGACATCCAGCGTCTGCGACGCGAACAGGATGTGGATACGGAACGAGCGGCCTTTACGCGCAACATAATCGAACAACTCCGCGTATTCGGGGTGGTCGGCCAGCATCAAGGTGAACTCGTCGGCGACCACGAACAGCGTTGGGATGGGCGGCAGGTCGTTTCCGGCAGCGATGGCGGCCTCGTACTCCACCACCGAGTTGAACGCGCTGCCCTGCACCCGACGGCCGGCCTCACGCAGCAACGTCTCCCGGCGGGCCACCTCCCCGCGCAACGTGTCGGCGAATCGGTCGGCCAGCGACTTCTTCTCGGCCATGTTGGAGATGACGGCGACGACTTGCGGGAAATGGCGGAAGCTGTCGGCGCCGGCCTCACCCTTGAAGTCGGCGTAGATGACGATCAACCGATCCGCCGAATGAGTCGTCAACAGCGACAAAAGGATCGACATCAGGGTCTGGGACTTACCCGAGCCCGTCATACCGATCATCAGCCCGTGCGGGCCCATCCCGCCCTCGGCTTCGTCCTTGAGGTCGAACATCAACGGCTCACCGGTCGCGGTGACCCCGATCGGAACGCGCAACTCGTCTTCGCGGCGGCGCGGCGCCCACAGCGTGGGCACGTCCAGTTGGGAGGCATCCGGAATGCCCAGCATCGTGGTGAACGTGGCACCGCGGGTGGCCGCCGAGCGCAGCCCGGTGTGGGTTGGGTTGGAGTCCCAACGCGACAACTGGCGCGCCAGGTGCGCCACGGCGTCGGCACCCAATTGGTCGGCGTAGTCGATATAGGGCTGCCAACCACCGGTCTGCCAGCGCTCGATGGTGCCGGAACGGCTACCCCCGCCGTCCCCCCCGCTGACGCGCAGGATCGGCTTTTCCGGATCCGAATACTGCTCACGGTTCGGCGCCGTGGCGCTGCGGTGCACGACGGTGACGCCTTCCCGGCCCAGCGCCAGCGTCGACGCGCTCAGGTCGTAGTCGGGGTCGTCGATGACGATCAGCAGGTGGCGCAGCGCATCGGCGGGCTCACCGGTGAACGCCGGGCGGTCAACGAGGGCCGAACCCAGGCTCGCGACCAAGTCGTCGGCGTTGGTGAACATGAAGCGGGCGGGACCGACGCCGTCGACCTCACCGGGAACATCGATGTGCGGCAACCACTTCAGCCAGGACCAGTCCGGGCTCTCCAGATTCGGGGTGACCAGCGCTACCCCGAGCACGGTCGGGTCATGCCAGGTCACCGCCTGAGCCATCCAGGCGCGCAGCGCGGCCCGCACCTTGTCTTCCGCGCCCAGCACGGTGATCCGGGAGACTTTGGCCAGGTCGATTCCGGTCGGCACATCGCGCACGGTGCGATGGGTGTCGAGCAGGCTGCGTAATGCGCTGTGCGACACCGGCTCCAGGTCGATTTCGGCCGCGGTGTCGTTGACCCGCAACGCGGTGGCCAGTGGTACGTGATGGCGGCCGGCCCGCAGCACCAGGAAGTCGGGATCGTGAGGGTCGCGCTCCCATTGGCGGCGGGACCCCGGCACGGCCGCCAGCGCGGCCGGCTCCGGGTGGGACCACTGCGCGGCGGCGCGCTGCGCGGTGGCCTGGGTGCGGATGTTATCCCGGACCACCGAGAGGTAGCGCAGGTAGTCGGCGCGTTCGGCGTCGACCTCCTCGGTGCGGGTCTTGTTGTCGTTGCCCCGATACATCGCGGTCGCGGCGAGCAATAGCACGAACGGGAAGAACAACGTCTGCGGCGAGATCAACCGCATCCCGGTGGCGAACAGGGCGACGACCATGCCGACGATCAGGATCACCAGCACATAGGGCATCGCCCGGCGCAGGAACGACGGCGGAATCACCCGGGGCAACTCGGGCGGCGCCTCGATGGCGATGGTGCCCTTGCGGGTCACCGGCGGCGCCAGCCGGCGGCGCGCTTCGAAAATCAGTCGGCTCATCGGGGGGCTCCCTCGGCAGATGCCACACGACCGGGCTTCTGATCGGGTGTCAGCCCGTCATGTGCCAGCAGCGCGTCGGCGCGCGATAACGTCGGACCATTGGCGAACAGCGACAGCACCGACCACGGGACGGGGACCGGCGACCCGCCAAGGCCCAGCGCCTCAACCGTTTTGCCGTGCCCGGCGGCCGAGTGCTCGGCCTCGTTGTCGATGCCGTAGCGGACACCGGTGTCAGAGACCCAGAACAACGACCCGGTGCCCGGTGAGTCCGGGCCGCCGCCGACGGTCTGGGTGAAGTAGCCGCTGCCCGGCGCTAAGGCGACGCGGGTGGCGGTTGTCGCCGCGCCGCCGCCCACCAGGTCGACGGTGCGGATCGATTCGGCAATCGGCAGCGCGGAGCCGGACATCAGGTTCAGCGAGCTGGTCGCGGCCCCGGCCGGCTTGCTCCAATAGGCGCATGTGACAGGGGATTTGGCGGCGTCGACCAGGCTGACCTGTTGATCCGGATACCGCGCGGTGTCCAGCATCCGCGACACGGGCAGCTTGGCCACCGCGTCGGCACCGAGCCGCGGCGGTTGGTCCAGCCCATAGGAATTGGTGTTGCGCAGGACCGCGGCGAGCACCGGCGAGATCTGCTGCAGGCCATCGGGCATGACCGCGTAGTAGCGCGGCGCGCCCGAGGAGCTCTGATCCAGGGCGTAGGAGACCACCACGGCGCCGATCGGTGCGGGCACGCTGAACGGCGCCGGGGCACCGCCGTTCGGGATGCCCGGCGCCGTCAGCGGCGGTCCCTCGGGTATCGCGTTGAACAGGCCCAGCGCGATGGGCCGGGGCGCGGGCACCTCGGAGTTGTTCTGCCCCAAGCCAAGTGCGTTCGTGATCGCGTGGTCGGTCAGGTTGATCTGCGAACGCCTGCCGTCCCACAGCAACCATGTGCTGCCGTCCCTGTCGACGAGGATCGCCTGCCGGGACGGGAGCGTCGCCGCGCGCGCACCGCTGCTGTCCGGCCGGCCCGCGATCACCGTGACCCCGGCGCTGTGGGCGGCATGCCCACCTTGGGCCGGCTCACTGACCGAGTCGCACACCGTCCAGTTCGCGTCGTGCGAGGGGTTTTGCACCATGCGCTCCGGCGCGCCCGGGATGCCGATCAGGTTGCCGCGCGGAAAGCGGTCCAGCTCACTGCTTTTCACCATGGTGGGATCGACCGCATGGCCGGTGATCAGCCGGGCGGAGGTCAAGTTGAGCACCGGATGCAGGTCGTCGCCGACTCGGACATACAGCGCGGCGCTCGACCGGTCGGCCAGTACGGCGTTGGTGCCCACCGTGCCGCTGGGCCGGATCAGGGAGAACACGAAGCAACCCGCCAAGCCGGTGACCAGAAGGACCGCCCCCATGGCCACCGCGCGCGACTGCGTGCGCAGCGGGTCGACCAGCATCCTGGTGTCGTGCAGGGCGATACCGGAGGCGATCCGGCGCATCACGAACCGCCAGCCAGTGACTTGGTGGCGGGTGACGAAACCGCGGCGATACTCGACTTGGTCGGGGTTGTCGTTGACGGGCGTGCGAGAGGTGAACGACCGGCGTTCGTCGGACTCGTTGCTCATGCCGGCACCGACAGGCCAAGGCCGCGCAGCAGCGGCTCTACCGACCGTTCGACGTCGTCGTCGGTGATCGTCATCAACTCCTCGTCACTGAATTCGCCGGTGCCTGCGTGTTCCGAGTGGTCGAGCCGGAACTCTCGTTCTTCTTCGGAGCGTTCGACGATGTTTCGGACGAATCGACCGTTACCGGCGATGTCCAGGTTGCGTCGCGAGATTCCGTTGGCATCCGGAGTCGACTCGGATGCCAGCTTGGTGAACAACGCTTCCATGTGTTCGAGCGCGGACTGTTCGAAGATGCTGTCGCGCTGTTCGGCCATGGTGTTCGCGATCTCGACCAGCTCCGACGGTGCATAGGAAGGGAAGTCGATGTTGCGGGTGAATCGAGAACGCAAGCCCTCGTTGGTATCCAGGAACTTGTCCAGGTCGGCGCGGTATCCGGCAATGATGACCACCAGGCGGTCGCGGTCGTTCTCCATCCGCGCCAGCAGGGTATCGATGGCCACCAGTCCGAAGTCGTTCTTGGCGCCGGTGGCAACCAGCGCGTAGGCCTCGTCGAGGAACAGCACGCCGTCGAGCGCGCTGTCGATGATCGCGTTCGTCTTGGCCTCGGTCTCACCGATGTGCTGGCCGATGAGGTCGGCGCGGTGCACCTCTCGAATGTTTTCCCGCTTCAAAAGCCCAAGGCCACAATAGATCTTGGCAACCACGCGGGCGATGGTGGTCTTACCGGTTCCGGGCGGGCCGGCGAAAACCAGGTGGTGGGCGCGCTGCGCGACCGCGAGGCCACGCTGCTTGCGGACCAGTTCCATGGCGACCGAACTCTTCAGCCGCGATACCTGGTTCTTGACCTCATCGAGCCCGATGAATTCGGCGAGCTGACGCTCGGCCTCGTGCAGCAGCACGGCTTTGCGTTCATGCGCTGCGGGGTCGACGAAATTCTCGGCGCTGGGCTCGGTTTCGCGGTCCCACGGATCGGTACGGGCGTCGATGCGGGCCGCCGTGGTGGTCACAATGCCGAAACTGGTGTCGGTCAGCGCCTGTTCGACTTGCTCGTTCTCGGGATGCGCGGCGTACAGATCCTGCAGCACCTCGCTCGCCGAGTCCTCGTCCACATGCGCGCGCAGCACCAGCGCCTTGGCCAGCGCGCCGTCGACGGCGGCCACCGCGACGGGACCGTCGGGCTCCTCCAGATACGACAGCGACGGGGCGAACATGCCCAGCCGGGCCAACGCGGTGCCCAGGGCGATCTTGGCGGCGTGCGAGAACGCCTCATCGAGATCCGCGTCGTTGACGATCGGGGTCAGCAGCTTGACGACGTCCGACCAGCGCTCGGCGCGGTAGTTGATGACGACGGACACCCAGCGGGCCTCGCGCCAGTTTGGGCGGCCGGCGGTGAGGCCGGCGACGATCTCGTCGGCGTCAGCAAATCGTCCCGCCGTTGCCAGGGAGGCCGCGTAGGCGAGATGGAAGTCGTCGGGCGTCGTGGCGCGAAACTGCAGATACAGTCCGGTGTCGTAGCGGAAGCCCAGCGAGCCGGGCGCCAGATGGACCTGGCGCTGCAGCGTGCCCACGGTGGCGACGTTGCGCGATACCGCCTCGAGCACCCGCAGGGACACATCGCCGGCAGCCGCCAGGCCCGTCCACGCGTCGCACTGGTCATGGGCGATGCGGGTCAGCCCGGTGAAGCCGGAGCGCGCGGCGGCCAGATCGGCAGGACGCTGGCGTTCGTAGACGACGATTCCCAGCGCGCGGCAGCATGTGGCGAACCGGCTGACGACGTCCTCGTCAACCCGCGAATTAACCGGCTGAGCTGTGAGCATGCCGGTGTCACCGAGTTCCACGGCCACGTCTTTTCATGTATGTAGTCTCCCCTAACCTAACCCGCCTGAAGTTAGCATTGCATAAGCTAACTGTCGAGGCGTTTGGGTCCGTCCGACTCACCACTGCACTGTCCTTCTTTTACCGCTGTTGAGGATGTTTCCGGGGCGGATTCCCCGCATTTTCGGCATACTCACAGCCGCACGTTGGGCGGTCCCACAGCAAGGGTTTACCTTAATGAAAACCATTTTCATTATCAACTCGGCTCGCGCACCCCGGAGCGTCCGCCAACGGCCGAGCGGATCAGGGATGACACCGTCCGCAGCGGCGCGGTCATAGCAACGACTCCTTGACGATCGGGTGAGCTCGACGACCGCCCCGACCGGTCGCCGCGGAACGATCACGCAGCCAGTAGTCGGCTGGCAGGCCGAAAAAGTTCCCCGTTAATCGCCGTCCCAGTTGCCCGGCAACATCGGCGCCGAGGGTCCGTTTCCGAACTCGTCGCCGGCCAGCGTCGTCAGCCCGGTCGCCTCGGCGTTACCCACCGGCGCCGTTCCGGCAAAACCCAGTGACCCCGCGCCGCGATCCGATGCCACCGACGAGCCCGGATCGGGTATCGGCCCATCATCCGGTTCCAAATCCACGTACTCGTAGCCGCGGTAGTGATCCTTCATCGTCTCCCGACGTTGCCGCCGCGCCCGCTGTCTGTCGGACGCCGATGCCGCGGCCGGTGCGGCCGCCGGGGCGGAACGCGGCTCGGACGCCTTGCGCTGTGCGCCGCTGCCCATGCCTGAGTCGGTGCCGATACCGGGCCCACCGACCAGGTAGGGGAAGGCGACCGCCTCGCCGCCGGTCACGGGCGGCGGCGGTGGCGCTGCGGTGGCAGGGGCAGCGGCCGGCGCGGGCGACGGGGCCGACGTCGGGGTAGAAGGCGGCGCCGGCGCCGCGGCCGGGGCGGCGCTCACGACGACCGGAGCGCTGCTGACGGCCGGCGCACTGGGTGCCGGGGCCACCGGTTCCGGCGCGGCGACGGGAGCCAGGGCTGGGGCTGGCTGGATCCCGGCCACCAGACTCAAGCCTGCTACGCCCCCCGCAAATGCACCCGGCACGATGAGCGGAATGGCCGCGAGCTGGGGAAAAGTCTGAAGGGCCTCCCCGAGGTGGGTGAACTCGTCTGCAATGAGTCCGGCCGGGCCGAAAATATCTTCAAGCAAATCCTCTAATGCGTCGGCCGGGTCCTCAGGAAATTCCGCCAAATCTTTTCCTATGGTCTGGAAAATTTCGAGGAAGCGGTTTACCCACCAGCTCAGCTGCGTCGGGTCGCCGCCGTCATTGTCGACGATGCCGGTGTCGTCGTCGTCTTCCCCGCTGCTGTCGCTGGCGTTCACGATCATTGGTGCCGGATCGGTCTGCGGCGCCGATGCCACCGCCGCGGCCGAGACCGCCTGATAGGTCGTCATCGTGGTGGCCGCCTGGACCCACATCCGCGCGTAATCCGCCTCATTGAGTGTGATCGGAATCGTGTTGACGCCGAAGAAATTTGTCGCCACCAGCACGCCATGGACGGCGTGGTTGGCGGCCAATTCCGGCAGCGTCGGCATGGCGGCCAGCGCCGCGGTGTAGGCCGTGGCCGCGGTCTCGTGCCTGGCCGCGGCAACCGCACTGTTGGCGCCGGCCCGCATCAACCACGCCAGATAGGGCACGTGGGCGGTCGCGTATCGCTCGGCGGTGGGGCCCTCCCACGCTCCGGCCTGCACCGCGGCCAGGGTCGCGGAAAGCTCGTCGGCCGCCGACGCGTAGGTAGTGCTCAGCGAGCTCCAAGCGGCCGCGGCGGCCAGCAGGCCGGCCGGCCCAGGACCACTGCTCAGCTGCGCCGAATGAACCTCCGGCGGCAACGCCATCCACACCGGTGCGGTCATCCTCCGGACTCCTCGCCGGCTGAAACCGACGCCGCCCGGGCTGTGAGGCGGCGCATCGATCAGCCCGTTAGTAGTCGCAGGGCGGCGCGCGAAAGTTCCGGCGCGAGGTCAACTCATCGAAAACTCATGAAAACCCGACCGCGGCGAGTCAGGACTTGACGGCGCTCACCAGGGTGTTGCGCGCGATCATCGGGCCGGCCTCTGTTTCCGGTCCGGGCACCGGACGGCCGACCTGCCGAAGGTAGTCGGCCAACGGAGTGCCGACCGCATTCCAGCCGTGCTTGCCGAACCACTCGGTGGCCGGCGCATGCCGCTCGTTGTAGACCAGCTGGAAGAACACCCGCCCGTCGCCCTGCGCGGTGGCCGCGCGTTCTTCTGATACTGCGGCTTCGAAGTCCTCGGGCTTCATCGGGGCGCCGTCCTCGACGGCGACGTGGCTGCCGTGGCCGGCCAGGCCGTCGATGCCGGTAAACAGCTGCTCCTCGGCCGTGGCCGGGAGGTAGATCAACAGGCCCTCGGCGATCCATGCCGACGGCTTGTCGGGGTCAAACCCGCTGTCGCGCAGGGCTTGCGGCCAGTCTTCGCGCAGGTCGATGGCGATCTCACGACGCTCGGCACGCGGCTGGGCGCCGGCGCCGGTGAGCACCTCTCGCTTGAAGTCGAGCACTTGCGGCTGGTCGAGCTCGAAGATCGTCGTTGCGGCCGGCCAGTCCAAGCGGTAGGCGCGCGAGTCCAGGCCCGCCGCCAGGACGACCACCTGACGCACCCCCGTGTCCGCAGCACGACGGAAATATTCGTCGAAAAACTTGGTGCGGGCACCCTGGAAGGTGACGAAATTCTCGCCGAAGTCGGCCGTCTTGAGCTGGTGGTCGGGTTCCTTGCCGTCGAGGACGTCCGCCCACGAGCCGCCCACGGCGCGGCAGAAGACTTCCGCGTATGGATCCACGGCCAACGGGTCGGGCTTTTGCGCCTCCAATGCCCGCGCTGCTGCCACGAACAACGCGGTCGAACCCACGCTCGTGGTGATGTCCCAGGTATCGCCTTCGCTACGCACCCAACCCACAGTACGCCGCGCCACCGACACACCTCTTCCGGTGGCGCGCAACGGTAATGACGACAAGGTGGATAAGTGCCGGCACCTGCGGCGTTTGCCACTCGGTGCCGCGCAAACGGGCGCGAGTCGATCGGGTCACGAACATCCCGCAGCCGGGCCGCGTTGTCGGCGGCTTCTGGATGGTCCCCGCACTCATGCCGGTCGTCGAACGGTTCGTCCTGTCAACGCGGGTAGGCATAGGGGTTGGGCGGCGCGTCGATGCGGGTGACCGCGGTGGCCTGCAGTATCGGAATCGCCGGCGAATTCGGTTGTCGCGGTGCGGGTATGACCTGGCCCTGAACCCGAAGCCAGGTGTTGTCCGGCAGGCCGGCCGCACCCCCGGCGGCCGGACCGCGCAGGTGGATGCGGGCCAGCTGGGCGTCGGCCGCACAGCAGATGATGACGATGCGACCGAGGTCGACGCCCTGCGCCTCGTCGAGTACGAAGCCGGTCACGGTGATCGACCGGTTCGTCAATGATCCGGATGAGTCGTGCGCTTCGCGCATCAGCACCTCGGGGAGCGAGACCTCCGGTGCCGTTCCGGGTGGCAGCGGTGGAAAGGCTTTGTTCAGAACATCATTGGATACCGACGTCACCGACGGGGCGGCGGCCGAGGGACGCAGCGCCGGTGGCGCCACGAACATCAGCACCAGGACCGCGACCACCAGCAACCAGGCGATGCCGGGCCGATGGGAATGCTCGTGGCCGTGGTCATCGGCCGCATCACTGGTCCGGGGTCCGCCGCGACGAATGTCACCGATGATCGCCACCAGCGCCAAACCGATGAGTACCACCGCTGATACGGCCAGCCACGGCAACAGCCCGGGTTTGACGTAGCGGGTGAACACACCCGACCCGGTGATCATCGCGATGCTGATGCCCACCAGGAGCAACACGGTGTTCTCGGCTTCGCGGCTCATTACCGGGCCCCCAGGACGAAAAGCCCGATCGCGCAGGCACTCGCGGTGGCCACCAGGAAAGTGCAGGGCGCAAAGCGTGCGGCGAACGCCCGGCCGAACATACCCGCCTGCATGGCGAACAACTTGACATCGACGGCCGGCCCGACGACCAGAAATACGAGCCGGGGCAACAACGGCACCATCGTCATGCTGGCGGCCACGAACGCGTCGGCCTCCGAACACAACGCGAGCACCACCGCCAGGGCCGCCATCAGCGCGACCCCGAGCACCAGGTCGGTCGCCAAATGCGTAAATACCCACTGCGGCACCGCGACATGAAGCACTGCCGCCGCGGCCGCGCCGAGCACCAAATACGATGCGGCCTGCAAGAAGTCGTGACGGGCTGCCTCGGTGAAGGCCACCCAACGCGATTCGGCCTGGGTTCCCGCGGCGGGCAGCCGGCGGGTGATCCATTCCGCACGGCCCCACCGCGACCACGCCCAGCCCATGACGACCGCGGTCAGCAGCGACGCCCCCATGCGGGCGAAGACCATCCGGGGCTCGCCCGGAAACGCTACCGCCGTGGCGACCAGGACGACCGGGTTGATCGCCGGGGCGGCCAGCATGAACGTCAACGCGGCGGCTCCGGTCGCCCCGCCTGCGCCGAACAGCCGCCGCGCCAACGGAACTGACCCACACTCACACCCCGGTAGCGCGACGCCACCGACGCCGGCCGCCACCACCGCCAACGCCGGCCGCCGTGGCAACCAACTCGCCAACCGCTGCGGCGACACGAACACCGCGATCAGTCCGCTGACCACGACCCCGAGCACCAGGAACGGAATCGCCTGCACGAAGACTCCGCAGAACACGGTGCCCACCGTCGACAGCGCCGCGCTGTTGAAGACCGCGTTGCGCAGGGTCGTCGCGGCCAACGCGCAGGCCAACAGAAGGGCCACCAGCACTTCCATCGACCCGACGCGCATCCTGCGCCCGGACCTCAGCGTCTGCACCGCGTCATTATCTCAGCGCGCACCAGCTCGGAATTTCGGGACCATTCGACGAGGTCGCAACGGCCAACCGGTCGTCCCAGATGTTAGTTGTCAACTTCATCGCCGCGCGGCGACCGATCGCCGGAGCCGTCCGGGCTCCAGGTACCCGGCATCATCGGCAACGTTGGGCCGCCGCCGAACTCATTACCGGCCAGGGTGGTCAACCCGGCCGCCGCGGCGGCCGCATCCCGGCGGGCGGTCCCGGCGAACCCCAATGTGCCCGCGCCCCGGTCCGACGCCAGCGAGGCGTCCCAGTCGGGGTCGACATCGACGTTCATATCCATGAACTCGGGTCCGGGCTGTGTCGCGCGCCGGCGCCGGCGCGCGCGGGTGGCTCCTCGCGCGGTAGCGTCCGCCGCCGCCGCGGCGCTATCCGGTTCCGGTGCTTTCCTTTTCGCGCTGGAGCTGGCGCCCGCGCTCATGCCCGAGCCCGTGCCCATCCCCGGGGGGCCGATGACGTAGGGAGGGAAGAACCCCGGCCCGGGGGCAGCCGGAGCCGGCGGTCCCGGTGGCGCGCTGGTCACGGTGCTCGTTGTGGGGGTGGGCGCGGGCGCCGGTGCCGAGACAGGTGCCGCGGCCGGTGCGACGGGGCTCGGGGCCGTGGCGACGACGGGCAAGGCGGGGGGCGACGGTGCGGGGACCGGCACGGGCGCCGGGACGACCGCGGGGAGGGGCGCGCCCGCCAAGCCGGCCAACGCGGTGAAGCCGCCGATGGCGCCGAAGGGAGCGGCCGCGAGGAGGAGCGCGGGCGCCAACAACTCCGGCATGCTGGTGAAGATCTCGAGGATGTGTGTCGGCCAGTCGAACAGCGCGAGCTGGACCAGATACTGGAAGGCCAATGCCGGGTTGTGCACCAGGTAATAGCCGAACTGCTCGAAATCCTCCAGCAGTTCCAGGGCGCGCACCACCCAGAAGATGGGTTGCCCGGCGTTGGTGTAGGCGTCGTAATCCAGCCCGTTCACCGTGCCCTGGGCGGGGTCCCAGTTGATCCCGAAGTTTTTCAGGATCTTCGCGATGAAGTCGTTGAGCGGATTGTCAATTGTCGGGTCGTGGGCCGGATCTGATGAATCATCGCCTGAGGCGTCGGATTTCACGATGGGTGGGGCCGGATCGGGTTGCGGTGTCGACGCGACGGCCGCGGTGGACACCGCTTGATAGGTGGACATGGTGGTGGCCGCCTGAGTCCACATTCGCGCATAGTCGGCCTCGTTGACCGCGATGGGAACCGTGTTGACTCCGAAGAAATTCGTCGCCACCAGGGCCCCGTGCACGATGTGGTTGGTAGCCAGTTCCGGCAGTGTGGGCATGGCGGTCAAGGCTGCGGTGTAGGCCGCCGCAGCCACCTCGTGTTGACTGGCGGCCGTGGCGCTGTCGGCGCTCGATTTCGTCAACCAGGCCAGGTACGGTGCGTGCGCGACCGCGTAGGACTCGCTCGTGGGTCCCTGCCATGCCCCGGCCTGGACTCCCGCCAGCCATGTGCTCAATTCCTCCGCGGCAGAGGCATATTCGGCGCTCAGTTGCGACCAGGCACCGGCCGCGGCCAGCAATGGCCCGGGTCCGGGGCCGCTGCTGAGCAGCGCGGAATGCAGTTCGGGCGGCGAGGCCATCCAAATTGGCGCCGTCATAGGCACTCCTCAGGCTGGAAGGGTTACCAGACTGAGGAGCCTAATGAATGTGATTATCGTTTTCAACTGATGCGGACCACCCCTCCCACAGCACTACACGAGCGGACGGCCCTTTTTGATCCTGCGGTCCACATCGTGCAGCAAGACGTTGAAGGGAAACTGCCGGACGAACCGCGGTAGATACCGGTTTACCGTCGCCAGTACGGCGATCAGCCTGTCGAAGCGGCGTTGCTTGGTTGCGTCCCAGGGCAGCCGCATCTCGTCACGGAACCGCTGCGGCAAGAAGCCCGTGGTGATCAGCAGCGCGAAGTTGTCGGAGAGGCGCTGCAGCCGACGCGGCAGTGTCACGCCCCGAATGCGGTTGGCCGCAATGGGAAACAGGTATTCACGCACGGCGTCGTCGATGTGCACCTTGGCCAGCGACTCTTCCCAGTACTGGTCGAACGCCGCACGGTCGGGGGGCCACATCTCCGGCGGCACCTGCAAAGTGGTGGCCAGTGTCATGCCCTCGCGATAGTGACGGTCGGCATCCTCGCCATCGAGTTCACCGATGAACATGCGGTAGATGTCGACGCCGCCCTTGTACAGACAGGCCCCCACCCACAACTGCAACGTGGGATCGAAGGCGTTGTAGGACACCGGGCTTTCCGCGGTCGAGTACACCTGTGCGTGGGCACGATTCACGGCCCGGCGGAACGCGTCCTTCTGGGCATCGCTGCCGTTGGTCGCCACGGCCAGGTAGGTGAAGGTCGTGCGGGCGCGCTTGATGGGATGCAAGTCGACCCGACCGCTTTCGACGCGGCTCTCCATCACGCCGTATCCGACGCCAGGCTGCGCCAATTGCATGATCACGTTCGCCGCGCCGGCCAGCAGTGCCACACCCATCAAGCCTTCGTCGACACCCATCGTCCGCCCCTGCCTGCGCCGCTGCGCGCGGGGCGGGTCGGTGACTCTGCGCTCGACGTGCCCAACCGACTGGTGCACCGGCTCGTGAATCGCCATCGTCAGGTCCTCCCGCAGCGCAGGTTCGCTAATGTGCGAACGCTTGTTTCCTGATTTTGTCGTGGCCGGGCGTTAGTGTCAAGATGGTTTTCATGAGCGAGAGCGCACGGCCGTATCGCGGGGTCGAGGCCGCCCAGCGCCTGGCCACCCGCCGTAACCGGCTGCTCGCCGCGGGCCTGGACCTGCTTGGGGCGGAGCGGCAGAACATCTCGGCGGTCACCGTCCGCGGCGTGTGCCGCAGCGCCGGCCTGGCCGCCAGGTATTTCTACGAGAGTTTCGCCGATAAGGACGAGTTCGTGGCCCGCGTGTTCGACTGGGTTGTCGCCGAGCTGGCCGCGACCACCCAGGCGGCGGTCGCCGCGGTGCCGGCCGACGAGCAAACCCGCGCCGGCATGGCCAACATCGTGCGCACTATCACCGAAGACCCCCGCGTGGGACGGCTGCTGTTCAGCACGCAGCTGGCCGATCCGGTGATCGTGCGCAAACGCGCCGAGTCCAGCGCGCTGTTCGCCATGCTGTCCGGTCAGCACGTCGGCCGGGCGCTACAGGTCCCGGCGAACGAACGCATCAAGGCCGCCGCGCATTTCGTGGTCGGCGGCGTCGGACAAACCATCAGCGCCTGGCTGGCCGGTGACGTCCAACTCGAACCGGACCAGCTCGTCGATCAGCTGGCGGCGCTGCTCGACGAGCTCGCCGAGCCAAACCTGTACCGCCTCATCGAAACACGTGCGGACGCCTAGCGCCCACCACGAGCTCACACTGGGCTGAGCTCGAGTGAAACCTTCACCGGCTCATGGGAACAGCGGCAGATTCCAGAGCCGCATGCCGGGATCCAGCAGCCACAACCGCATCATGGTGAACCGTATGATGCGCACCGCGCTGGTGATCATGAAGATCGCCAGCGGCACCTCGACCAGCAGCGCCGTGATCACCGACAGCCAGATGTCCTTGGGGCCGGCGGTCATCAGGTCGAACCACGCGTCGCAGATCAGCAGGACCCCGGTGGTGAAGGCGGCGAGCACCAGCAGCTGACGGCGCAGGTACCCGAGCACCGCCGTCGTCAGCATGAACCCGACCAGCAGCACGTCGAAACCGATCCAGGTGATGGGCCAGTTGTGCGCGACGTAGTTCTCGGGCAGCGTCACCGACAGATACCCCAGCCACGGCACCATCGCCATGGAGCCACCGATCATCAGACTCAACCGGACGCGCCGCACTCGCGCCAGGAACTCCGGGTCGATCACGTCACCGAGCGGCTGCTCCAGCCGGGTGATCAGTTCCCGCCGTTGCTTGGGCGTCAGCGCCGCGATCTGCGCGTCGGTCAGAATGCCGTCGGTCATGCAAACATCCTCCGGCTCGGCCCGGTCGGATCAGTGAGCGGCGCCCACCGGGGGTCGGCGGTCCGCCGCGGTCTTGGGCACCGCCTGGGCGTCACCGCTTGCGAACTCCTTTACCCAGCACGCGAATTCAAGGGTGATGCCGTCGGGGTCCTGAAAATAGAACGAGCGCACGTACACGCCGGGATGCACGGTCGCGGACACCTGCATGGGGCTTTCGTCGTGGTTGAGCACCGGCCCGACCCGCACCCCTTTTTCCTTGAGGACCTGACGGTAGGCGTCGAACTTCTCCGCCGGCACATGGAAGGCCAGATGGTTCATGGTGCTGACGGCGCTGGTGATGTCACCGATGCCCGGGATGGCGCCCGGCGACGAGATCCCCGGCACCCGGTCGGGGGCGTCGGCGAACCAGAAGAACGCGACGCAGTCGCCGTTGCCGGCGTCAAAGAAGAAATGCTGGCCCGCTCCGTCGGGTAGATCCAGAGATTTGATCAGCGGCATGCCGAGGATGTCGCTGTAGAAGTCCACGGTTTTTGCCATGTCCGAACACACCAGCGCGACATGGTTGATCCCGCCGAGTTCGAATTCCGTGTTGATGTTGTGCGGCTTGATCATCTGGTGGCTCCCCTCGGTCCCCGGCTTGACGATCCTGGCCAAGATCCAAATCTGAATCTAACATCAGTTTCAGTTTTGGCCCAGGGAGGTGCGCAGGTGTCGACCGCGGCGTCCGCTGCTGGCCGGGACGGCCGGCCCGCCGGGCTTCCCACCGTTCGGGGCAGGCGAACGCAGGCAGCCATCGATATGGCCGCCCGGACCGTCATCGCGCGCAAGGGCGTCCTGGCCACAACCATCGCCGACATCGCCGCCGAAGCCGGACGGTCGGCGGCGTCCTTCTACAACTACTACGACTCCAAAGAGGCGATGGTGCGTCAGTGGGCGCTGCGCTTCCGCGACGAGGCCAACGAGCGCGCGCTCTCGGTGACCGAACATGGCTTGTCGGATCGGGAGCGCGCGCACGCCGCCGCTTCCGCGCACTGGCACACCTACCGCAACCGGCTCGCCGAGGTGACCAGCGTGTCGCAGCTGGCGATGATCAACGACGACTTCGCCCGATACTGGGCCGAGATTTGTGAGATACCAATCTCTTTCATAGCCGAGTCGGTCCGACGCGCGCAGGCTGACGGCTATTGCCCCGACGACGATCCGCGGCTGCTCGCCGAGGCCATCGTGGCGATGTTCAACCAGTTCTGCTTCATCCAGCTCGGTGGGGCCCGTGCGGTGGAACCCGACGATCAGGCGTGCATCCAAACCCTGGCCAATATCTACTACCGAGCCATCTATGCGTAAGGGGGACCGCTGAATTGACTCGTCGTACCGGTGCCGGAGTGATCCGCGAATTCGTCGGGCTGCCGTCCCGCACCGCGGGGCGCGCGGGCGCGGGCGGGCACCCGTGCCAGGGTCTGTATCACCGGGGGGTGGGACGCAAGCCCAAAGTGGCGATGATCGCCACTCACTACCAGATCGACTTTTCCGAGCACTATCTCGCCGACTACATGGCCACTCGCGGCGTCGGGTTTCTGGGTTGGAACACCAGGTTTCGCGGATTCGAAAGCAGCTTCCTGCTCGACCACGCGCTGGTCGACATCGGCGTCGGTGTGCGCTGGCTGCGTGAGGTCAAGGGCGTGGATACCGTTGTGCTGTTGGGTAATTCGGGCGGCGGCTCGTTGATGGCCGCCTACCAGTCGCAGGCCGCCGAACCGAACGTCACTCCGCTGGACGGGATGCGCCCGGCGGCGGGGCTGACCGAATTGCCCCACGCCGACGGCTACGTGGCCACCGCCGCCCATCCCGGGCGCCCGGAGGTGCTCACCGCCTGGATGGACGCCGCCGTCGTCGACGAGAACGACCCGGTCGCCACCGATACCGACCTCGACCTGTTCAACGAGCGCAACGGGCCGCCCTACTCGCCGGAGTTTCTCGCCCACTACCGCAGCGCGCAGACCGCACGCAACCACGCGATCACCGACTGGGCCGAAACCGAGCTCAAACGTGTTCGAGCGGCGGGGTTTTCCGATCGCCCGTTTTCGGTGATGCGGACCTGGGCCGATCCCCGCATGGTCGACGCCGGCATCGAGCCCACCAAACGGCAACCCAACATGTGCTACGCGGGCGTCCCGGCCAAGGCGAACCGCTCGGCGCACGGGATCGCGGCGGCCTGCACGCTGCGCAACTGGCTGAACATGTGGAGCCTGCGGGTGGCGCAGACCCGCGCCGAACCGCACCTGGCCCGAATCACCTGTCCCGCCCTGGTGATCAACGCCGAAGCCGACACCGGGGTGTTTCCCTCGGACGCCCAACGCATTTTCGACGCACTCGCCAGCACCGACAAATCGCGGGCCTCGGTGGACACCGACCACTACTTCACCACCCCGGGGGCACGCAGCGAGCAGGCCGACACCATCGCCCAATGGATCGGCAAGCGGTGGCGGTGAGAATTCTCGCCCATTTCGTTCCCGGCGTCTGCGCGACGGACAGCCACTGGCCCATGTCGTCAACCAACCGACTGGTTGTTAGCTTGGAAGGTACTTGGCCGACGCGGCCTCCTGCAGCAACGGAAGGCGACCAATGCCGATCGCGATAAATCCCGAGCATCAAGACCTGGCCGATTCCGTGCGATCACTGGTGGCGCGCATCGCGCCGTCCGAGACGCTGCATGCGGCCATGGAGACCCCGGTCGATAACCCCCCGCCGTACTGGCAGGCCGCGGCCGACCAGGGGCTGCAGGGCCTTCATCTCGCCGAATCCGTCGGCGGCCAGGGCTTCGGCATCCTCGAGTTGGCCATCGTGCTGGCCGAATTCGGTTACGGGGCGGTGCCGGGTCCGTTCGTGCCGTCGGCGATCGCCAGCGCCCTGATCTCCGCGCACGACCCGGACGCGAAGGTGCTCTCCGAGCTGGCGTCGGGCGCCGAAATCGCCTCCTACGCCTTGAATTGCTGTGCGTTGACCGCCACCCGGCAAGGCAATTCACTGGTGATCCGCGGCGAAGTCCGGGCGGTCCCCGCCGCGGCGCAGGCCACGCTGCTGGTGCTGCCCGTCGCGATCGACAGCGGCGAGGCATGGGTGGTGCTGCGCGCCGACCAGCTCGAGATCGAGCCGGTGAAAAGCCTGGACCCGCTGCGCCCCATCGCCGATGTGCGAGCCAATGCCGTCGAGGTCGGTGAGGACGTCGTGCTGACCAACCTGAGCATGGCGACGGCGCACGCGCTGATGACCACGCTGCTGTCCGCCGAAGCCATCGGTGTGGCCCGCTGGGCGACCGACACGGCCTCTCACTACGCCAAGATTCGCGAGCAGTTCGGCCGCCCGATCGGTCAGTTCCAGGCCATCAAGCACAAGTGCGCCGAGATGATCGCCGACACCGAGCGGGCCACCGCGGCCGTGTGGGATGCCGCCCGCGCGATCGACGACGCCCGCGAAAACAATTGGGACACAGCCGGTTCGCACGTCGACTTCGCAGCCGCCGTGGCGGCGACGCTGGCGCCGGCCGCCGCCCAGCGCTGCGCACAGGACTGCATTCAGGTGCACGGCGGGATCGGCTACACCTGGGAGCACGACACGAACGTGTACTACCGCCGGGCGCTGGTGCTGGCCGCCTCCTTCGGTCGCAGTTCGGACTACCCGCAAAAAGTCGTCGACACCGCCACCACCACCGGCATGCGCGCGGTGGATATCGACCTCGACCCCGACACCGAAAAATTGCGAGCAGAGATCCGGGCCGAGGTCGCCGGGCTCAAGGAGATCGAGCGGGAGCAGCGCAAGGTCGCCATCGCCGAGGGCGGTTGGGTGCTGCCCTATCTCCCGAAGCCATGGGGCCGGGCCGCCAGCCCGGTGGAGCAGATCATTATCGCCCAGGAGTTCGCCTCCGGGCGGGTCAAGCGCCCCCAGACGGGGATCGCGACCTGGATCGTCCCGTCGATCGTGGCTTTCGGAACCGAGGAGCAAAAGCAGCGGTTCCTGCCGCCGACCTTCCGCGGCGAGATGATCTGGTGCCAGCTGTTTTCCGAACCGGGCGCCGGATCGGATCTGGCCAGCCTTACCACCAAGGCCACCCGGACCGACGGCGGTTGGCGCATCACCGGCCAGAAGATCTGGACCACCGCCGCGCAGTTCTCGCAGTGGGGCGCGCTGTTGGCCAGAACGGACCCCAGCGCCCCGAAACACGGTGGCATCACCTACTTCCTGTTGGACATGCGCAGTGAAGGCGTCGACGTCAAGCCCCTGCGCGAGCTCACCGGCAACGCCATGTTCAACACCGTCTACATCGATGACGTGTTCGTGCCCGACGAGTGCGTGCTCGGTGAGGTCAACCGGGGCTGGGAGGTCAGCCGCAACACGCTGACCGCGGAGCGGGTGTCGATCGGCAGCAGCGAAGCGAACTTCCTGGCCACGCTGCCACAGTTTGTCGAGTTCGTTCGCGACGGCCACTTCGATCAGATCGCCCAGCAGCGGGCGGGCCAATTGATTGCCGAGGGCCATGCGGCCAAGGTGCTCAACCTGCGTTCGACGCTGTTGACGTTGGCCGGCGGGGACGCCATGCCGTCGGCGGCGATCTCCAAACTGCTGTCCATGCGCACCGGCCAGGGCTACGCCGAATTCGCGGTCTCCTCGTTCGGCACCGATGCCGCGATCGGCGACGCCAACCAACTGCCCGGCAAATGGGGCGAATACCTGTTGGCCAGCCGTGCCACCACCATCTACGGCGGCACCTCCGAGGTGCAGCTGAACATCATCGCCGAACGGCTGCTGGGCCTGCCTCGCGACCCGTAGAGCGTCGCAACAAAGGCTCGAATAGGGCCATGCCGACCTGACTAGGTCAGGCCGGCATGGTTCCCCCATACGCGGTCGGCCACCCCGAGGGTTGGCGTGTCGGCGATGGCCGTTACCGCGCGGAGATGGTGGTTACCACCACCAGTTCCACCAGTGCTGGGGGCCCCAGTAGCCACCGCCACGGCCCCAGTTGCCGTGCCCCCAATTGCCATGTCCCCGACCATCATGGCCGCCCCAGCCGCGACCGCCGGGGCGATCGGGGATGAAGCCCGGTCCGCTGTGCGGCCCAGCACTGGCGAAGCTCGTGGTGGGTGCGGGCGCAGGAGCGGCCTGAGCCATGGGAGCGCCGCCGAAAAGCAGCGCGCCGGCCACAGCTCCGGCACCTATGACACCTGCGGCCGCGCCGCGCAATGATCGCGGGGAGATCATCGAAGTCATTCCTTCCAACCACTTGCTATCACTAATAAAAACGTTAGGCGCACATTTCTCGGCAAACAAGGATATTTCGAATCTTTTCATTGTGAATTGAATAACATAAGCGTCTCCTGTAGCCAATATCTGATGCCATATCTCATACGTATTTGCGTAATCCAGTTATTCGCAAATACTGACGCTCGCGTCGGCTTGACCCTATTTGTACAGGCCGTAAGCCATCTACTGATGTACTGCTTTGCCGGCTACGCGTCTACTGATGTCTGCTTTTCCGCATTAGCGGATAGTCTGATTCACGCATCTTTTCGCAAAAGCCGGCCGCGGCATTGGCGGCGACGAGACAGCTTTTTCCGAGCAAACAGCTACTTTCACAATTTGCGACGCGATGTGCGGTGCGAGGCGGCGTTGCGTCCCGCAACTTCGCTTCACTAGACGGGGAGGCAGGCGGCCGGGCGACGCGACTTACGCTGGCGTCGGTGACAGAATCAGTATTGACACAACGGCACCGAGCGCTGATTTACTGATTGGCACTCACGGAGGAAGACACCGAAGTGAACTTCAACAGCAGCCACAGCGGACCCAGCGTCGGAACCTTTCGCGGCCCCAACTCGGCCAGCGGACCCACCGGAGACGCGGCCCCCACCGAGCGTCTCAGTCTCGGGCAGGGCGGCCAGCGGATAGCCAGCCCGCCGGCGGCGGGCCAGCAGGGACGCACCCAGCGGACGCGTCGAACCGTCGACCTGTCGGCAGCCACTCACCGCGCCCTCGACATCTGGCAGCGTGAAGCGGCCGACCGGTTGGGAGTCGCCCGGGTGACCGGGCAAGAGGTGCTCACCGCGCTCATCGACCAACTTCTGGTCGACCCCAAACTGACGGCGCAGATCACCCGCGCCATCAAAGACCGCCGCTGACCCTGCATGCAAACCAGGCCGGGGCCGCCAGCCCGAATGGGTTAATCGACGTCCATTTCGCGCAACTCGCGCTTGAGGATCTTGCCCGTGGGGTTTCGCGGCAGTTCGTCGAGGAAGACCACCTCACGCGGCACCTTGTACTTGGCCAACTGGTCCTTCACGTGCTTCTTGAGGGTGTCCTCGTCGACATCGGACCCCTCCTTCTTGACCACGAAGGCGCGCAGGCGGTGACCCCACTCCTTGTCTTCAACACCGAGGGCGGTGGCCTCCACCACCTCGGGATGCCCGCTGAGGCAATCCTCGACTTCGGCCGGGAACACGTTCTCGCCCCCGGACACGATCATCTCGTCGTCGCGGCCGCTGATGAAGAGCAGGTCGTTCTCGTCGAAGTAACCCACGTCGCCCGAGGACAACAGCCCATCGATGATTTGCTTCTTGCCGCCGCCGGTGTAGCCCTCAAACGGGAAGGCGTTGCCGACGAAGATCCGGCCGACTTCGCCCTGCGGCAGCTCCTTGCCGTTGTCGTCGTAGATCTTGATCTTGACACCTTTGACAACCGGTCCGGCCGTGGACGGGTTGTACTTCAAGTGTTTGGGCTCGGCGATGGTGGCGAATGCGATCTCGGTCGAGCCGTACATGTTGTAGATCACGTCCCCGAGCTCCTTGAGACCCCTCTCGGCCACGTCGGCGTTCAACGCGGAGCCGGAGACGAACACAATTCGCAGGCAAGACAGATCGGGCTGCTCATCCATCTTTTCCAGGGCTTCCAGCATCCGGGACAACATCACCGGGACGACGACGATTGCGGTCGTCTTGTACTTCGCGATGTCCGTCAACACCACGTCGGGCTTGAACTTTCGGTGCAGCACCAGAGTCGAGCCCAGGAACGCTCCAATGGTGGCGTGCAGGAAGCCCAGCGCATGGAACATCGGCGCGGGAAGCGCCGTCACCTCGCCCGCCTTGAACGGGACATGCGACAGGATGCCGCCGATCGGTGCGAGGGTCGGCGGGGTGCTGCGGTTCGCACCCTTCGGGGTGCCGGTGGTGCCGCTGGTCAGGATGATGATCGACGAATGCTTATCCGCCTTGGGTGCGGGCTTGCCGCTACTGCGTTCGATCAGGTCGGCAAGTGTCTCGTCTTTGCTGCCCGACTTCTTCTTATCGGAGTCGGGGTTGGTGCCCAGCGCCCGCAGCTTGCCCAGTGGCGGGTCTGCCTTGCTGACGTCCTCGCAGTATTCGTCGTCGTAGATGATCAGTTTGGCGTCCTCGCGCTCCGACACCTCCTTGATCTGTGGCCCGGAGAACGAACTGTTCAACAGGATGATGCGAGCACCGACTCGGGCGCACCCGAACTCGGCGATGGAAAACCAGCGGCTGTTGCGGGCCAGGATCGCGACGCCGTCGCCGCCTTTGACGCCAATGTCCAGCAGGCCGTGGGCAACCGCGTTGGCGGCGTCGTCGAGCTCCTTCCAGGTCAACTCGCCGTCATCGTCGATGATGGCCACCTTGTCCGGGGTGCGCCGGGCGTGCAGGGCGGGAAGCATCCCGATCTCGCCCCATTTGCGGATGTCGCTCACCATCGCGGCAAGGTTCTGGGGAGGCTCCAGCGGAAAGCCTCCGGCTTCGAGAATTTTGCGGACATAGTGCAGCTCCGCTAAACCGCGCTCCGCATATTGCTGAACCTTGGAAACCGCCTGCCCGGGCAGGCCGATCAGATTAGGCATAAATCCCACCCTATGTGACGTCCGTCGCATTACCAGGGGTAAGTACCCATCGACTTACGATGATGAACATGGGTCCGGTTTCGCTGGAGGTGGCCGGGCACCAGGTCTCGATCACCCATCCCGACAAGGTCGTGTTCGAAGCGCACCGGGGCTCGGGCCCGTACACCAAGCTCGACCTGGTCCGCTACTACCTGTCCGTCGCCGACGGGGCCCTGCGCGGCGTTGCGGATCGACCGATGATCCTCAAGCGCTTCGTCAAGGGCATCGCCGAGGAAGCCGTCTTCCAGAAGCGGGCGCCCGCCAACCGGCCGCACTACGTCGACGTCGCCGAGTTGCACTATGCGCGCGGCACCTCCGCCGCCGAGGCGGTCATCCATGACGCCGCCGGCCTGGCCTGGGCGATCAACCTGGGCTGCGTCGACCTCAACCCGCATCCGGTGCTCGCCGACGACCTCGACCACCCCGACGAACTACGGGTCGATCTGGATCCGATGCCCGGGGTCTCCTGGCGGCGCATCGTGGACGTCGCGCTGGTGGCGCGGGAGGTGCTCGAGGACTACGGCCTGACCGCATGGCCGAAGACGTCCGGATCGCGCGGCTTCCACATCTACGCCCGCATCGCCCCCCGCTGGGAGTTTCGCCAGGTGCGGCTGGCCGCGCAGACCGTTGCCCGCGAAGTCGAGCGGCGCCTGCCCGAGGCGGCGACCAGCCGCTGGTGGAAGGAAGAACGCGAAGGGGTGTTCGTCGACTTCAACCAGAACGCGAAGGACCGCACCGTCGCATCGGCGTACTCGGTGCGGGCGACTCCGGATGCCCGGGTCTCGACACCGCTGCAGTGGGACGAGGTCGCAGGCTGCAACCCCGAGGCGTTCACCATCGACACCGTGCCCGCCCGGTTCGCCGAAATGGGTGACCCCTGGGCGGGAATGGACGACGCAGTCGGCGAGCTCGACCGGCTGCTGGTGCTGGCCGAGGAGATGGGGCCGCCCGAACGCGCGCCGAAGGGGTCCGGCAAGCGCGCCAGCGGAGCGGCAGGCCGGAGGCAATCCAACATGCCGCTGATCGAGATCGCCCGCACCAAGACCAAGGACGAGGCGTTGGCGGCGCTGGACGTCTGGCGCGACCGCTATCCCGCGGTGTCCCGCCGCCTAGCGCCGGTCGACGTCCTGGTCGACGGGATGCGGGGGCCCAGTTCGATCTGGTACCGGATCCGGATCAACCTGCAGCACGTTCCCGAAGACCAACGGCCACCCCAGGAAGAGCTGATCGCCGACTACAGCCCTTGGGACGGATACGGCGGAAAGCAGAAGCCGTCGAGCTGACGCTAGGTCCTCGCCTAGATCCCCACCCGCGTTACCGCGTTGTGCTTACGCAGGTAGCAGTACCACGTGACGCCGAGCAGGACGAGGAAGAACACGATGTAGAACCGCAGCGCCGGTTCGATGCTGCCGAACTGCGACTTCGACCACGCGTACGCCAGCGGAACCACGAACCCGCCGAAGGCACCCACCGCCGAGATGACGCCGAGCGCCCCGGCCGCCTGGCGGCGCATGCCCACCATGGTGTCGGGATCACCCCCGGCCAGCTCGCCCTTGATCTTGAAGATCCGCGAGATCATCCGGTAGGTCGAGCCGTTACCGATGCCGGTCGCTACGAACAGGAACATGAAGCTGGCGAAGAAAGCCGGCAGGTTGACCGCCTTCGCCGACCACAGCGCGGCCGCCGCCCCGATCGCCAGCATCACGAAGCTGGCGGCGGTGATGCGGGCGCCGCCGATCCGGTCGGCCAGCTTGCCGCCGAGGGGCCGGATGACCGATCCGATGCCCGCACCCAGGAAGGCCCACGCCAGGGCGATGTCGCCGCGCCCGAAAACCGTCTTGAGCAGGGTCGGGAAGGCCGCCGAGTAACCGATGAACGACCCGAAGGTGCCGATGTAGAGCAGCGACATGATCCAGGTGTCGGGGTGCCGGAGCGACTCCAGCACCGGCTTCACGTCGGCCTTGGCCTCGGTGAGGTTGTTCATGAACAGGAACGCACAAACCGCGGCCACCACCGCCAGCGGCACGTAGCACAGTCCGGCGCGCGACAGCGCCATCCCCCCGCCGGCGATGACGATGGGCGGAATGATCTTCTGCACCACCGCGACGCCGATGTTGCCGCCGGCCGCATTCAGGCCCAGTGCCCAGCCCTTGTCTTTCTCCGGGTAGAAGAACGAGATGTTGGCCATCGACGAGGCGAAGTTGCCGCCGCCGAACCCGGCGGTCGCGGCGATCGCCACCAGCGCGCCGAACGGTATGTCGGGATGGCTCACCGCCCACGCCAGCAGCAGGCACGGGATGAGCAGCAGCGCCGCCGAGATGGTCGTCCAGTTGCGGCCGCCGAACAGCGGCACCGCAAAGGTGTAGGGCAATCTCAGGAACGCCCCGACGCCGCTGGGGACGGCGACCAGGAACAGGGCCTGGCTGGCGGTGAGCGCCCACCCGGACGCGGCGGGGTGGCCGGGATGTCCGGCACCGCCCACCGCGGTCATCTGCACCACCACGATGCTCCACAACATCCACACGCTGAATCCGACGTGCTCGGCGAAGATCGAGAAGATCAGGTTCCGCCGAGCGATCGGCTTGCCGGTGGCCTCCCAGAATTCGGGGTCTTCGGGCCGCCAGTCATCGATCCAGTGCCGTCCCGTATGGCGCTCGCGCTGGGGCGCGGGCTGCGATACGGGGCTGATGGTCGTGGTCATCTGGTGGGACTCCTGAGTTGGATGAGGCGCGGGCAGTGACCACTCGACGCTAAAGATGCACTGTTACCGGCCGGGGTGTGCGCAGTTACGTGGGCGATACGCAGAAATCGCAACGGCCCGTCCCCGTTTGTCAGAACTCCGCAACGCAAGGACGCCGCGAGCCCACGACGAGTGATCGATGCGCGACAATCGGCGCATGCAGGTGAGTGAGGCTCCGCTGGGCCTACGGGAGCGCAAAAAGATCAAGACCCGCCGCGCCATCCGGCGCGAGGCGTTTCGCCTCATCGAGCAGAACGGGTACGCCGCCACCACGGTCGAACAGATCGCTGAGGCGGCCGACGTGTCGCCGAGCACCTTCTTCCGCTATTTCGGATCCAAGGAATCGCTGCTGCTGGCCGACGACCTGGACCCGCTGATCCTGGACGCGCTGAAGGCCCAGCCGCGCGACCTGTCTCCAGCGCAGGCTTTCCGCCGGGCCTATGCGGCCGTCATCGCCCAGCTGCCCGACGACCAGCTGGAGTTCGAGAGCACCCGGCAGCGCCTGATGTTTTCGATACCCGAGCTCAAGGCGGCGATGTACGACGAGTACTACCGCACCGTGCGGGTCGCCGCCGAGGCGATCGCGCACCGGATCGGCCGTGCCGCAGACGATTTCGAAGTCCGAGTGTTCGCGGGGGCATTGACGGGTGCCATGATGGCCGCCTTCGACGGCGCGCCGAAGACCGCCGACACGATCTATCGCGCCTTAGATTTCATGGACGCGGGCATGCCGCTGCGCTGAAGGGCCGCGACCGCGCGGCGATGCATCTGTGCGGGCGGAACGCGATACTCTCACGCGATGCGACAGGGATGGAATCGACGGGGATTCTTGCAGCTCGCAGGGGCTGCGGGGGTTGCCGCGATCGGCGGTGCGACCGCGTTCTCTTCGGGATGCTCGTCACGCGAACCGGCTCCGGGAGCCACCCCGGGATCGGTAACGGTCACCCACCTGTTCGGTCAGACCGTCATCAAAGAAGCCCCCAAGCGTGTCGTCAGCGCCGGCTACACCGAACAGGACGACCTGCTCGCGCTCGGCGTCGTGCCGATCGCGGTGACCAACTGGTTCGGTGACCAGCCCTTCGCGGTCTGGCCGTGGGCGGCGCCCAAACTCGGCGGTGCGCAGCCGACGGTGTTGAACCTGGATAACGGCATTCCCGTCGACCAGATCGCCGGTCTCAAACCGGACTTGATCGTGGCCGTCAACGCCGGTCTGGACGCCGACACTTATCAGAAACTGTCCTCGATCGCCCCAACCGTCGCGCAATCGGACGGCGACGCCTTCTTCGAGCCGTGGAAAGAACAGGCCACCACCGTCGGCCAAGCGGTCTTCCAGGCCGACCAGATGAAATCGTTGATCGACGGCGTTGACCAGAAATTCACCGACGTCGGCAAAAAGAATCAGCAATGGACTGGCAAGAAGGCGCTGCTGATGCACGGCGCGCTGTGGCAAGGCACCGTCGCCGCCACCATGGCGGGCTGGCGGACGGACTTCCTGAATCAGCTGGGACTGGTCATCTCCGACACCATCAAGCCGTTCGGCACCGATCAGCGGGCCGTCATCCCGCGCGATCACATCAAGTCGGTGCTCGAGTCCGCCGACGTGGTGATCTGGACAACCCAGAGCCCGGACGATCAGAAGGCGATACTGGCCGACCCCGAAGTGGCCGGGTCGCTCACCACCGCGCAGAACCGCCACATCTTCACCACCAAGGACCAGGCCGGCGCGATCGCGTTCGCGTCACCGTTGAGCTACCCAATCATCGCCGACCAACTGCCCCCGCTGATCACCAAAATTCTGGGCTAGCCACCTGGGCGCGACGCGCCTGTTTGAGCGTTTGCTAAGGCAGCTCTGGCAGTGCTCGAAAATCCGTCATTACCCCTCGCACAGGCCCCGATCCCGGGGTTACCGTCGAGTAATGAGCGTGACGGATCTTAGCGGCGACCTGGCCCACAACCTGCCGACGGAGCTGGTCGGCAACACCGTTGTGGACTACGGCGACCGGGCGCTGATGGTGCAATGCGGCAGTACCGCCGAGGTACTGGCGTGGGCGGACGCGCTGCGCGCCGCGGCGATACCAAGCGTGGTCGACGTCGTCCCGGCGGCTCGAACGGTGCTGGTGAAGCTGGACGGTCCGCGCTACCAAGGCGTGATCCGCCAGCGGCTGCGCAAGCTGCGGGTGGCCGCCGCTCCGGACGCCTCCTCGGAGCGCCGCGCCGACGTGGTCATCGACGTCGTCTACGACGGTCCCGACCTCGCCGAGGTCGCCGGCCACACCGGTCTGAGGATCGCGGCGGTGATCGAGGCCCACACCGCCACGCTATGGCGGGTCGGATTCAGCGGATTCGCACCCGGTTTCGCGTATCTGGTCGACGGCGACCCGCGGCTGCGGGTGCCGCGCCGCCCGGAGCCGCGGACCGCGGTGCCGGCCGGCTCCGTCGCCCTGGCCGGTGAATTCAGCGCCGTATATCCGCGCCCGTCCCCCGGTGGTTGGCAACTCATCGGCCGCACCGACGCGGTGCTGTGGGATCTGGAGCGGCCGAACCCTGCGTTGTTGACCCACGGCATGTGGGTTCAGTTCCGGGCCGTCTAGCCCGTGGCGATCGCGAGCGCGGCGCGGCCGGGCGAAGCGGGTCGCCACCTTAGGTAAGGAGACAGTCGTGCCAATGCTGGAGATCTTGCGCACCGGACCGCTCGCCGTCGTCCAAGACCTCGGCCGCCCGGGACTGGCCCACCTGGGGGTGAGCCGGTCCGGAGCCGCCGACCGGCGCGCGCACAGGCTGGCCAACCGGCTGGTGGCCAACCCCGACGACCGCGCCACCGTGGAGGTGACGTTCGGCGGTTTCGCGGCCAGGGTGTCCGGCGGCGATGTCGACATCGCCGTGACGGGCGCGGACACCGACCCCACCGTCAACGGAATCAAGTTCGGCACCAACAGCATTCATCGGGTGCGTGACGGCGAAGTGATCTCGCTGGGCGCCCCTCGCGCCGGGCTGCGCAGCTACTTGGCGATCCGCGGTGGCATCTGCGTGGAGCCGGTGCTGGGCTCGCGCAGCTATGACGTGATGTCGGCCATCGGCCCGTCGCCGCTGCAGGCCGGCGACCGGCTGCCGATCGGCGAGCACACCGACGCCTATCCCGAACTGGACCAGGCACCGGTCGCGGCCATCAGCGCCCACGTCGTCGAGCTGTTCGTGGTGCCCGGGCCGCGCGACGATTGGTTCGTCGATCCCGACGCCTTGGTGCACACCGATTGGGTCGTGTCGGATCGCAGCGACCGGGTGGGGATGCGGCTGACCGGCCGGCCCCTGCAGCACTGCTTCCCGGACCGGCAGCTGCCCAGCGAGGGAGCCACTAGCGGCGCGATCCAGGTGCCGCCCAACGGTTTACCGGTGATCCTGGGTCCCGACCATCCTGTCACCGGCGGCTATCCGGTGATCGGCGTGGTGGTCGACGACGACGTCGACAAGATCGCCCAGGTGCGGCCCGGCCAAACAGTGCGACTGCACTGGGCGCGACCAAGGTCTTTGGTGGGCTCCCACTCCGGTGCCGCGAGTTGGCCGTCTTCCTAACGCAATTCGTCCGCAAATCGTTGGCAGACAACGGCGCTGTATTCCAGCTCACACGAGACTGCGCGGATGCGTGAAATCACTTGACGGCGCGGTCGATTCAGACTTGATGAATTGCGCATTCGCGTACCGATTGCCGCTCAGGGATCTACCAGATAATTGGTAAACAACTAACAGGCGATATTGGCCCGTTCCGGTTGACCCGCTTGCGTCGTAAATGTGAGCATCGGGCCTACGGCGGGGCATGCCCCATTATCCGGGGCGCCCAGGGTCGAAGCCAGCCACCGAACAACTCTCCCGTTATCGGGCGAGGGCGGTGACCCCTGGCACGGCGGCCGGCCGGATGCGGCAATTCGTGGGACCTGACGAGAGGGATCTGTATGCACGCCAACCGGTTCGGTGCTGTTGAGACACAGGCGAATTGCGCGACAAGCGGACGAGCATGAGCGTCGTGCCGATGGCAGGCCACGATCGGGCGGGCCGCGACCACCGCATCACGGACTGGAATCCGGAAGACACGGCGGCCTGGGAGGCCGGCAACAAGAAGGTCGCCCGGCGCAACCTGCTGTGCACCATCGCCGGTGACCACGTGGCGTTTTCGATCTGGACCCTGTGGCCCGTCATGGCGCTGTTCATGCCGGGGTCGGTCTACGGCTTCTCCGCCGGCGACAAGCTGCTACTGAGCGCGATCGCCACCCTGGTCGGTGGTTGCGCCCGGATCCCTTACACCTTGGGCATTGCCGCCTTCGGCGGCCGCAACTGGACGACCTTTTCGGCCTTCGTGTTGCTGATCCCGACGGCCGGCACGATTGTGTTGCTGGCCAATCCCGGTCTGCCGCTGTGGCCGTTCGTGCTGTGCGCGGCCATGACCGGGCTGGGCGGCGGCAACTACGCGGCCTCGCTGGCCAACGTCAACGCCTTCTACCCGCAGCGGCTCAAGGGCGGCGCGCTGGCCGTCAACGCCGGCGTCGCCAACGTGGGGGTCGCGGTGATCCAGCTGGTCGGACTGCTGGTGCTCGCCACCGCCGGGCACGAGGCGCCGTACTGGGTGTGCGCGGTGTACCTGGTGTTCCTTACCATCGTTGGCATCACGGCCGCGTTGTTCATGGACAACATCAACCACGGCACCCGGCTGAGCACCATGCGCTCGATCCTGTTCGAGCGCGACACCCAGGTGATCTCGCTGCTCTACATCGCCACCTTCGGCTCCTGGATCGGCTTTTCTTTCGCCTTCGGGCAGGTGATGCAGGTCAACTTCTCCGACAGTGGCGAAAGCCCGAAACATGCGGCGCTGCACGCCGCGCAGGTGGCCTTCATCGGGCCCCTGCTCGGCTCGCTGGCGCGCATCTACGGTGGCCGGCTGGCCGACCGCATCGGCGGCAGCCGCGTCACCCTGGGCGTCCTCGCCGGCATGACCCTGGGCGCCGGGCTTCTGGTCTTCGTCAGCACCCTGGACGACCACCACGCCGCGGCGCACTCCGCCAGCATGATCGGCTACCTCACCGGCTTCATGGCGCTGTTCATCCTGTCCGGCATGGGCAACGGCTCGGTCTTCAAGCTGATCCCCTCGGTCTACGAGGCGCGCAGTCGCTCGCTGGACATGAGCGAGGACCAACGCCGTCACTGGGCCCGCGCGATGTCGGGATCGCTGATTGGCGTCTGTTCGGCCGTCGGAGCGTTCGGCGGCGTGGGAATCAACCTGGCGCTGCGTCAGTCCTACCTGAGCACCGGCACGGAAACGTCGGCGTACTGGGCGTTTCTGGCCTCATACGTCGTGGCGGCGATCATGACCTGGATGGTCTACGTGCGCCGTCCCGCGTCGGCCCCGGGCCTGTCCGGGTCGGCGCCGGAAACCGAAGCCGCCCGTGTGTGAGCGGACTCGCAACGCGGGCAATGCCACAGCAATTGACAGGTAACGCAACCGAAACGTCGCAGGCATACACAATTCATATGGCCCCTCAACTGGCCCCGCCAGAGTCCGCGCCGCTGACCGGCTACCGGATCGCCGTCACGTCGGCGAACCGCGCCGAGGAGCTGTGCGCGTTGCTGCGCCGTAACGGCGCGGAGGTTTCCAGCGCCGCGGCCATCAACATCATCGCGCTACCCGAAGACGCCGAACTGCAGAATCACACCGAAGCGGTGATCGCCGAGCCCCCCGATATCCTGGTGGCGCACACCGGCATAGGCTTCCGCGGCTGGGTCGCCGCGGCCGACGGCTGGGGGCTGGCCACCCAACTGCTGGCGTCGCTTGCCAAGTCGCGGATCGTGGCCCGCGGGCCGAAGGCGACCGGCGCGTTGCGCGCCGCCGGGCTGCACGAGGAGTGGTCGCCCAAATCCGAGTCGTCACGCGAAGTCCTGCGCTACCTCCTCGACTCGGATGTCGCCGGCAAGCGCATCGCCGTCCAGCTGCACGGCGCGGCAGACGGGTGGGATCCGTTCCCGGAGTTCATCAACGCATTGCGGGCGGCGGGCGCGCAGGTGGTCCCCATCCATGTATACCGCTGGAAGCCAACACCGGCCGGCGGTGACTTCGACCAACTCGTCGCCTCGGTCGCGCGGCGACAATTCGACGCGGTGACCTTCACCTCGGCACCCGCCGGCGCGGCGTTGCTGGAACGCAGTCGCGAGTTGGGCATCGAAGATCAACTGCTGCAAGCGCTTCGCAGCGACGTGCACGCGATGTGCGTCGGCCCGGTCACCGCTCAGCCGTTGGTCCGTGCCGGGATCCCGACGTCGTCACCCGAGCGAATGCGGTTGGGCGCGTTGGCCCGCCACATCGCCCAGGAACTCCCGCCCCTGCGGTCGTGCACCATCCGAGCGGCCGGCCACGACATCGAGATCCGCGGAACCTGCGTGCTGGTCGACGGCTCGGTGAAGTCGCTGTCGGGATCGAGCATGGCAACGCTGCGCGCGCTGGCACAACGACCCGGCGACGTCGTCGCGCGCAACGACTTGTTACGAGTACTACCCGGCAACAGCAATGACCCCCACGCCGTCGATACCGCAGTGCTGCGGCTGCGAACGGCTCTGTGCGACAAGAACATCGTCGCGACGGTGGTCAAGCGCGGTTACCGGCTCGCGATCGACCATCCCGAAGATTCCCCATGGCATTGATCCTGGTAGCCCACGGCACCCGCAGACCGGGTGGCGTGGCGATGATCGAAGACCTTGCGGCACAGGTGAGCACACTCGTCCGCGGCACGGTGGACGTTGCCTTCGTGGACGTGGTGGGCCCTACCCCCAGCGAAGTCCTTGCACGCGCGAAGGCCGCCGACCGGGCCGCCATCGTGGTGCCCGCATTCCTGTCGCGCGGATACCACGTCCGGGCCGACCTGCCCGCACACGTCGAGATCAGTGGACACCCGAACGTGATCGTCACCCCCGCGTTGGGTCCCAGCGGCCAGATCGCCCGCATCGCCGGCGATCAGCTGCTGAAATGCGGTTGGCGAACGGGTGATTCGGTGATCCTGGCGGCCGCGGGAACATCGGACGACAAAGCCCGCGCCGATCTGCACACCACCGCGACGTTGTTGTCGGCGCTGACCGGATCGCGGGTGAGCCTGGCGTTCGCGGCCACCGGTGATCCGCGGCTGGCCGAGGCCGTGGATCGGGCACGGGCCCGGGCGCGCCGCGCAGGCGGACGCGTCGTGCTCGCCTCATATCTACTGGCCGACGGCCTGTTCCAACAACGGCTGCACAACTGCGGCGCCGACCTGGTCAGCGAGCCGCTGGGCACCCATCCCGGGTTGGCGCGCCTCGTCGCGAACCGATTCCGGCGGGCCCTGCCGCCGATCCTCGCCCCCACCGCCCGGCACACGTCGCGCCGATCGAGCCTGCATCAGCTGGCCCATGCGCGCCCCGCGCGTTCCCTTCCCTAGCGCAAAACGCTTGCTGGCGAGGCGCGCCGGTGTCCGGCATTCCTTGATCTTTGGTCGCAGACGGGTGATCCTGGCATCATGCCCCGTCGCGAAGAGCCGTCGCATGGGATCCTCGACCCGGTCGCCAAGATGCTGCGGTTGCCATTCGGCACACCGGAATTCATTGACCGGATCGTCACCGGAGGGGTCAACCAGGTGGGCCGCCAGACCCTGCGGATGCTCATTACGACGTGGGACGCCGCCGGTGGCGGCCCGTTTGCGGCCAGTGCCCTGGCGTCGACGGGGATGGCCAAGACCACCGAGATCGTGCAAAACATGTTCGTCGGCCCGGTGTTCGGCCCGCTGCTGAAAATTCTCGGCGCCGACAAGGCGGCCCTGCGCGCCTCGTTGTGCGCCTCGCAGTTAGTGGGCCTGGGCATCATGCGCTATGGCATCCGATCCGAGCCGCTGCACTCCATGTCGGTGGACGCACTCGTCGACGCGATCGGGCCGACGATGCAGCGCTACCTGGTCGGCGACATCACCCGGTGAACCCGGCTGTCGGGCTCAGGCAGCCCGCGGCAGGTAGTCGCGCGCGACCTGAACATAGCCGTCGTCGGTGACCCGCACCGGGTAGACCGGCACCGAAACGGCCGGATCATCCAGGCAGGAACCGTCTTCGAGCGAGAACGCCTGCTTCAAGATGGGCGACTGAACCGTGACGCAGCCGTCGCGGTCACCCACGATTCCGCGGGAGAGCACCGCGGCCCCAGAGAAAGGGTCGACATTGCCCACCGCGTACACCGAGCCGTCGTCGAGCCGGAACAACGCCGCTTGGGAACCGTCGTCGAGCAGCACGCCGACGCCGCGACCCGGAATGAGGTGCTCGTAAGCGCACGCGCTGGTCCACACCGCAATGTCGTTGAGAAGTGTCATGATCGGTTCCTCATTCCTCCGTTGTCGTTTCACGGATCCGCGGCATGCCAATGGACACAGGGATTTTGCGGCCGGCATGCTCGGTGAACGCCACCGTCGAGTCGACGGCGTCCGGGGCGTTGACGAACGACACGAACCGCGACAGCTTGTCCGGGTCGTCGAGCACGCCCTTCCATTCGCACTTGTAGTTCTGGACATGCCGCTCCATTGCGGATTCGAATTCCCCGGCCAGGCCGAGCGAGTCGTCGCACACGACCTCGCGCACGTGGTCGAGCCCGCCGTCGAGCGAGTCGACCCACGGCGCCGTGCGTTGCAGCCGGTCGGCCGTGCGGATGTAGTACATGACGAACCGGTCGACGTAGCGGACCAGCGTTTCGGTGTCCAGATCGCTGGCCAGCAGCTGCGCGTGCTTGGGCGTCATGCCGCCGTTGCCGCCGACGTACAGGTTCCAGCCCTTTTCGGTGGCGATGACGCCGACGTCCTTGGACCGGGCTTCGGCGCACTCCCGCGCGCAACCCGAGACGCCCATCTTGATTTTGTGCGGGGCCCGCAGGCCGCGGTAGCGCAGTTCCAAATCGATGGCCAGCTGCACCGAATCCTGCTGCCCGTAACGGCACCAGTCGGTGCCCACGCAGCTCTTCACCGTGCGCAACGCCTTGCCGTACGCGTGGCCGGATTCCATGCCGCCGTCGACCAGGCGCCTCCAGATCTCGGGAAGTTGGTCCACCCGGGCGCCGAACAGGTCGATCCGCTGCCCGCCGGTGATCTTGGTGTAGAGCCCGAAGTCCTGGGCGATCTGGCCGATCAGAATCAAATGCTCTGGCTTGATGTCACCGCCGGGAACCCGGGGCACCACCGAGTAGCTGCCGTTCTTCTGGATGTTGGCCAGGAAGTGGTCGTTCGAATCCTGCAACGAGGCCTGCTCGCCTTCGAGGATGTGGTCCGACCCGGTGGAGGCCAGGATGGAGGCGACCACGGGTTTGCAGATGTCGCAACCCTTTCCGCGGCCGAAGCGCTCCAGCAGCCCCGAGAAGGTCCGGATCTCGGTGGCGGAGATGATCTCGAAAAGCTCCGCCCGCGATTGGCTGAAGTGCTCGCACAGCGCCTTGGACTGTTCCACGCCCTCGGCTTCCAGCAGCTGCTTGAGCAGCGGGACGCACGACCCACACGAGGTGCCGGCCGAGGTGCACGCCTTGAGCGCGGGGACATCGGCGCAGCCGTCGACGATCGCGCACTTCAGATCGCCCTTGGTGACGTTGTTGCACGAGCAGATCTGCGCCGAATCCGGCAGCGCCCCAATGCCCAACGCGGTAGCGCCGGCGGAGGAGGCCGGCGCGATCAGCGCGAGCGGGTCGCCGGGCAGCTCGCTACCGACCATGGGCCGCAGCACCCCGTAGGACGATGCGTCGCCGACCAGCACACCGCCGAGCAGCGTCTTGGCGTCGTCGGAGAGTACGAGCTTGGCGTAGGCGCGATTGACCGCATCGTTGATGGCGACCTCGAGGCAGTTCTCTGTCGTCCCCATCGCGTCGCCGAAGCTAGCCACGTCGACGCCCAGCAGCTTGAGCTTCGTGGACAGGTCCGCCTCGCCGAACTCCGCGACGCCGTCCAGCATCCGGTCGGCCACCACCTCGGCGGAGGTGTAACCCGGTCCCACCAGGCCGTAACACCGACCGCCGATCGCGGCGACCTCACCGATGGCGTAGATGTCGGGATCGCTTGTCTGGCAAGCTACGTCGGTCAGCACCCCACCACGCTCGGCGCGCGTCAGCCCGGCGGCGGTCGCCAGCTCGTCGCGCGGCCGGATGCCGGCCGCGAAGATCACCAGGCCGGCGTCGATGACCTGGCCGTCGCTCAGACTCACCCGCACCGAGGTGGTGCCGTCGGAATGGTTGACCGCCTCGATCGCTTCGGTTCCGGTGCCGACGTGCACCGAGATGCCGAGTTCGCCGATCATCCTGGCCAGCAGCGCACCGCCGGCCTCGTCGATCTGCTGGGCCATCAGCCGCGGCATCATCTCAACAACGTGGGTCCGCAACCCGAACTGGCGCAGCGCATTAGCGGCTTCCAGCCCGAGCAGGCCGCCGCCGATCACGACACCTGCGGTGGCGTGCGAAGTTTCGACCGTGCGCTGGGCGTCGGCGCGGATGCCGTCGAGGTCGTCCAGCGTGCGATACACGTGACACGCGGGCAGATCGTGACCCGGCACCGGCGGCACGAAGGCGTACGACCCGGTCGCCAGGACCAACGTGTCGTACCCGTGTCGCCGACCGTCGGCGGTCACCACCGTCTTTGCGGCGCGGTCTATCTCGATGACTCGCTGGTTGAGCACGAGCCGGACCCGCTCGTCACCCTCGTATTCGTTGCCGGGCAATGCCAGTAGCTTGCGATCCCAGCTTTCGGTGTAAGAGGTCAGGCCCACGCGGTCGTACGCTGCGTCGGTCTCCTCGGCGAAAACCGTGATGCGCCACAGCCCCTCGGTGTCACGGGCGCGGAGCGCCTCGACGAACCGGTGCCCCACCATGCCATGTCCGACTACGATGATGTGACGAGGCGCACAGCTGGCACCCCAAATCCCGTCTGCAGACATGGCTTTGAGAGTAACGGCCAGAAATTACGTTCTTTTCGCGCAATGTGACGGTCCTATGACGAGGATCTCACAACTCACAGGAAGGCCTGTGAGTGATCGCTCGCTGCCGGTGAACGCCGAGATGGAACTTAAGCGGGGTCGACTCATGTTTGTACTGGTAGCCGGTCGCAGAGGCACCGGTCACAGGAATCTCACAATCAAGCTCAAGGAATTAGAAGGGAAGCGCCATGAGTGCCCTCGCATTGTGGTCGCGACCGGCCTGGGACACCGACCGGTGGTTGCGCGACTTTTTCGGCCCCGCCGCCGCGGCGGACTGGAACACTCCGGCGACCAGCGGTTTCAAGCCCGCCGCCGAGATCGTCAAGGACGGCGACGACGCGATCGTACGTGTCGAACTTCCGGGCGTTGACGTCGACCAGGACGCCAACGTAGAGGTCGACCGCGGACGGTTGGTCATCCACGGCGAGCACCGCGACCGGCGTGCCCAAGACGAAGGGGAAGATGCTGGCCGCACGCTGCGGGAGATCCGGTACGGATCGTTCCGCCGGTCGTTCCAGCTGCCAGGCCACGGCACCGGCGACGCCATCACGGCGACCTATGACGCCGGCGTGCTGACGGTGCGGGTCACCGGTGCGTACGCAGACAACCAGGCGCAGCGCATCGAGATGACCAAATAATCTCCGGCCAGTTCGGAGAAAGTAGCCGAATCCGGCGGGGTCGCAACGGCTCCCGCCGGGTTCAGCGCGTCAGCCCCAGCGGGCCAGCAGCTCTTTGGCCCGGGTCGCCAGCGCGGCCTGCAGGAACGGCCCGAAGCTGATGCGCGCCACACCCAGCGGGCCGAAGGAGGCCGGGTCGTCCTGGTCAGGCAGCGCGATCGCGTTGACCGGCAACTCCAACTCAGCGGTCAAGCGCCGTAACGTGTCGGGGTCGTGGCGGCCCACCGGATACAACACGTCGGCGCCGGCGGCAGCCGCCTGATTCAGGCGTGCCACCGCGCGCTCGACGCGATCAGACGCCTCGCCGTCCTGACGCAGGAACAGATCCGTGCGGGCATTGATGACGACGTGCACCCCGGCCGCGTCGGCGGCCGACCGCAGCGCGCCGACCAACTCGGCGTGTTCGTCGGCGGACCGCAACCGCTTGCCCTCCGAGTGCACGGTGTCCTCGATGTTCAGCCCGACGGCCCCGACGCCCAGCAGGCCCTCGATCAGCCGGCCCGCCGGCTGCCCGTAGCCGGATTCGATGTCCACCGACACCGGGACGTCGACCGCAGCGGTGATCTGTGCGACCCGGGTGAGGACATCGTCGAAAGACATGCCCTCGTTGTCGGGTTTGCCGATCGAGTCCGCCATCGGGTGACTGCCCACGGTGAGGGCGGCGAATCCGGCGCCGGTGGCCAACCGCGCCGACCAGGCATCCCAGACGGTCGGCAGGATGACCGGGTCGCCCGGCCGGTGGAGTTCCAGCAGCGTGGCGGCCCGCTCGGCCGGTGTGGTGCGTCCCGTCATAAGTGCTTGCTCCCTCGGCATCCGGCTCAACGAACTGACGTCTGGCCTGTGCCGTGGATAGTATCGAGGGCGTACTGTGATCCGAAACACTGCCGAGGAGATCCGTTGACGAGCACGACTGGGACGACCGAATTCGCCGAACTCCACGACCTCATCGGCGGCCTGCGGCGGTGCGTGAGTTCCCTGCGGGCGCGATACGGCGACAGCCCGGCCATGCGGCGCATCGTCATCGACGCCGATCGCATCATGTCCGACGTCGACCTGCTCGACACCGACGTGTCCGAATTGGACCTGGCCGGCGCCACCGTGCAGCAGTCGGGCGACAAGATCGTCATTCCAGACACCCAGTACGACAGCGAATTCTGGCGCGATGTCGACGACGAGGGTGTCGGCGGTCACAACAGGGCCTGAACAACTTAAGCCCCCCAGAAAAGGGGGGCTTCTCTCTGTGTACCCTTCGACCTACAGCCCGTTCGAAGAGGAACACAGTAAATGAGCGCACCTACGGCGAACCGTCCTGCGTCCGGTGTCTTTTCACCCACGCGCGCCCGCATCCAGCAACGCACCCTGCGCACCGACCGGTGGTGGATGTCGCCGCTGCGAATCGATCTCGGCTTCGCCGCCTTCCTTATTTATGCGACAGCGCGGGCATTTCAACAGAACTACTTCTTCGTCCCCAAATACCACTACCTGACGCCCTTCTACTCGCCCTGCGTGAGCAGGGGTTGCGGTGAGGCCGGCGACATCTGGCCGCAGTTCCTGCCGGATGTGTGGTGGCTACCGTACGCGGCACTGTCGCTGCCGTTCCTGCTGCTGTTCCGGTTGACCTGCTACTACTACCGCGGCGCCTACTACCGCACGGTGTGGCAGTCGCCCAGCGCCTGCGCGGTGGCCGAGCCCCGCGTCCACTACACCGGCGAGACCAAGTTCCCGCTGATCATCCAGAACACCCACCGGTACTTCTTCTACATCGCAGGCATCATCTCGGTGATCAACACCTACGACGCCATCGTTGCGTTCCACTCCGACAGCGGACCCGGTGGATTCGGCTTCGGCTTGGGCAATTTGATCCTGCTCGGCAACGTCATCATGCTGTGGATCTACACGCTTTCCTGCCACTCCTGCCGGCACGTGACCGGCGGGCGGCTCAAGCACTTCTCCAAGCACCCTGTGCGGTACTGGATCTGGACCCAGGTCAGTGTCATCAACACCCGGCACAAGCTGTACGCGTGGATCACGCTGGGCACCCTGATGCTCACCGATTTCTATGTCGCTCTGGTGGCCAGCGGCACCATTCCTGACCTGAGATTTGTTGGCTGACAAGCCATTTCGAAATAGATCAGAATTTAGCTAGCGAGGGTTTCATGGTTGAAATCGAGCGGCACACGTACGACGTGGTCGTGATTGGTGCCGGCGGCGCCGGGCTGCGTGCGGTTATCGAAGCGCGGGAACGGGGTTTGCGGGTCGCGGTGGTGTGCAAGTCCCTGTTCGGCAAGGCCCACACGGTGATGGCCGAGGGTGGCTGCGCGGCGTCCATGGGCAACACCAACCCGAAGGACAACTGGAAGACGCACTTCGGCGACACGATGCGCGGCGGGAAATTCCTCAACAACTGGCGCATGGCCGAACTGCACGCCAAGGAAGCCCCGGACCGCGTCTGGGAGCTGGAAACCTATGGCGCACTGTTCGATCGCCTTAAGGACGGCAAGATCAGCCAGCGCAACTTCGGCGGGCACACCTACCCGCGGCTGGCCCACGTCGGTGACCGCACGGGGCTGGAACTGATCCGCACCATGCAGCAGAAGATCGTCTCGCTGCAGCAGGAGGATTTCGCCGAGCTCGGCGACTACGAAGCCCGGATCAGGGTGTTCGCCGAAACCACGATCACCGAGCTGGTCAAGGACGGCGACGCGATCGCCGGGGCATTTGGCTACATCCGCGAAAGCGGAAACTTCATCTTGTTCGAGGCGCCCGCGGTGGTGCTGGCCACCGGCGGGATCGGCAAATCGTTCAAGGTCACCTCGAACTCGTGGGAGTACACCGGCGACGGCCACGCACTGGCCCTGCGCGCAGGCGCGTCGCTGATCAACATGGAGTTCGTCCAGTTCCATCCGACGGGCATGGTGTGGCCGCCGAGTGTAAAGGGGATCCTGGTCACCGAGGGCGTTCGCGGTGACGGCGGGGTGCTGAAGAACGCGCAAGACAAGCGGTTCATGTTCGACTACATCCCGTCGGTGTTCAAGGGGCAGTACGCCGAGACCGAACAAGAAGCCGACCAGTGGCTCAAGGACAACGACTCAGCCCGCCGCACTCCGGACCTGCTGCCGCGCGACGAGGTCGCGCGCGCGATCAACTCTGAGGTCAAGGCCGGACGGGGCAGCCCGCACGGCGGCGTCTTCCTCGACATCGCGTCGCGGTTGACCCCGGCGGAGATCAACCGCCGCCTGCCGTCGATGTACCACCAGTTCAAGGAGCTGGCCGGGGTCGACATCACCAAGGAGCCGATGGAAGTCGGGCCGACCTGCCACTACGTGATGGGCGGCGTCGAGGTGGACGCCGACACCGGAGCCGCCACGGTCCCCGGGCTCTTCGCCGCCGGCGAATGCTCCGGCGGTATGCACGGCTCGAACCGGCTGGGCGGCAACTCGCTGTCGGACCTGCTGGTGTTCGGCCGGCGGGCCGGTCTGGGCGCGGCCGACTACGTGCGGGCTTTGAGCAGCCGTCCGACGATCGCCGAAGGCGCCGTCGACGCGGCGGCGAAGCGGGCGCTGTCGCCCTTCGAAGCACCGGCCAACGGGGCAGCCGGGGAGAACCCGTACACCCTGCAGCTGGAACTGCAGCAGTCGATGAACGACCTGGTCGGCATCATCCGTAAAGCCGACGAAGTCTCGGAGGCCCTGGCGCGGCTCGACAAGCTGCGTGCGCGGTTCAAGAACCTTCATGTGGAGGGGCAGCGCCGGTACAACCCAGCCTGGAACCTCGCCATCGACCTGCGCAACATGCTGCTGGTCAGCGAATGCGTCGCCAAGGCCGCGCTGCAGCGCACCGAGAGCCGCGGCGGGCACACCCGCGATGACCATCCGTCGATGGACTCATCGTGGCGCAAGGTGCTGCTGGCGTGCGAGGCAGCCAACGGCGACGAGGTGATTCCCGACATCACCATCACGAAGAAGGATCAGACGCCGATGCGGCCCGATCTGCTGGAACTGTTTGAAATCGGTGAGCTGGAGAAGTACTACACCGACGAAGAACTCGCCGGGCACCCAGAACGGAGTGGCAAATGACCTACAACGCGACGATGCGGGTGTGGCGCGGCGACGACGCCGACGGTGCTCTGCAGGACTTCACGGTTGAGGTCAACGAGGGCGAGGTCGTCCTCGACATCATCCATCGCCTGCAGCAAACCCAGACGCCCGACCTGGCGGTCCGGTGGAACTGCAAGGCGGGCAAGTGTGGCTCCTGCTCGGCGGAGATCAACGGCAAGCCGCGGCTGCTCTGCATGACCCGGATGTCCACGTTCGCCGAGGACGAGGTCGTCACCGTCACGCCGCTGCGGACGTTCCCGGTGATCCGTGACCTGGTCACCGACGTCTCGTTCAACTACGAAAAGGCCCGTGAAATACCGTCTTTCGCGCCGCCCAAGGACCTGCAGCCCGGGGAATACCGGATGGCGCAGGAGGACGTCGGGCGCTCGCAGGAATTCCGCAAGTGCATCGAGTGCTTCCTGTGCCAAAACGTATGCCACGTGGTCCGCGACCACGAGGAGAACAAGAAGGCGTTCGCCGGCCCGCGCTTCCTGATGCGGATCGCCGAGCTGGAGATGCACCCGCTGGACACCCGCGACCGGCGCAACGACGCTCAGGACGAGCACGGCCTGGGCTACTGCAACATCACCAAGTGCTGCACCGAGGTCTGCCCGGAAAACATCAAGATCACCGACAACGCGCTGATCCCGATGAAAGAGCGGGTCGCCGACCGCAAGTACGACCCGGTGGTGTGGCTCGGTAACAAGCTGTTCCGTCGCTGAGCTGCCGCGCCGCAATGGTCCGGGCCGATCCCGTCATCCCGCGTTAGGCCGTCGCGCGGCCCGGGTAACCAAACTGCATCCTGTCGGGCCGCCCCGTGCGGCCGGGTACCCACGACCGGAAAGGCATTTCATGGAGTCTATGCGAGAAACCGCCAGCATCAACAACATTCGCACCGCGATTCGGCAGTTGTCGGTCCGCGCCCAGCTCGCGAACAAGGAAGGCCGGTACACCGACGCCGCCGAACTCGAGAGCCGCATCCAGGGCTTTCGGGAAGAACTGAGCCACCGCCCTTAGCCGGCCCGCGACGCAGCCGAGGCGATTACGCACCGAGACGGCGAAAGACGCTCCGATGGAACACGATGGGCGCCACCTCGGCGTCCACCGTCACCTCGCTGACCCGCAACACCACAATGGTGTGATCGCCGGCCGGGATGAGCTGCTCGATCGCGCTTTCCAGCCAAAGGCCGGTGCCCTTGATGAACACCGCCCCGGTGGACCGCGAGACCGTCTCCAGCCCCGCGAACCTGTCGCCTGTCTTGGCCGCCAGCGAACGCGCGGCCTCGTCGTGCTCCTCGCCGAGCACGCTGATGCCCAGCATCGGCAGATCCTTGAGTTTGGGCCACGTCGTCGAGGTGTTCTGCACGCAGAACGACACCAACGGCGGATCCAGCGATACGGGCACAAAGGTGCTGGCCGCCAGGCCTTCCCGGGTTCCGTCCACCTCGGCGGCGATCGCCACGACACCGGACGGGAAATGACCGAAGGCTTCCCGAAGCGACGACGCTGTCAGCTTGTTATTCAAGTTCACCGGACTTATTCGCCCCTAGAGCCGGAGACGGGATTTGTCGGATGTGACCCTACCCGGCATCATTCGCCCCGGCCCGGCCACCCTTACCCGTTTTCTAAGCGTTCTGCCGAATATCCGTGCGCCGCGGCGACATCCGGATGGGCCCGCAGCCTGCTCTTCCAGGCGTTGCGGCCGTAGACGGCGAAGATCGGATCCGAGGGATCCTCCACTCGCCGCGCGTGCGCCTCGAGTTCGTCGGGCAGCGACAGCACCGGTACCCGCGCGTCCAGGCGTGGGTTGAAGAAGTAGGGCACCGAGATGCGGTCGCCCGCCGGCCCCTGCAGGTTGACCCGGTGCTGGGTGGCCCGGAGGTACCCGCGCGTCGCCACCTCCAGCAGTTCACCGATATTGACGATGAACGCGCCCTCGCGCGGCGGCACGTCGATCCAGCCGCCCTCTGAATGGCCGATTCCGGGCGGCAGCACCTGCAGACCCGTGCTGCCCGGCTCGGCCAGCAACAGCGTCAGCACCCCGGAGTCGCGGTGCGCGCCCACGCCCTGCGCGCTGGCCGCGCGGCCCGGGTAGCGGATGATTTTGATCAGGGTGGCCGGCGCGTCGGCGAAGGCCGCCTCGAACACGTCGGACGGAGCGCCCAGCGAGGCCGCCCACAGCCGCAGCAGGGTGCGGGCCACCCCGGACAGTGCGGCGTCCCATTCCCCGACGATTGCGGGCAGGTCCGGCAGCGCGGCCGGCCACTGATTGCGGCCCTGCAGCCACCGATAGTCGGATCCGTCCAGCCCACCAATCGGCGGACGTTCCGGTCCGACGTCGATCTGCTCGCGCCAATCCACCTCCCCGCGGGTCAACTCGCCGCCGAGCCGGGTGTAACCCCGGAAATGGGGGCTGCGCACCATCGCGACGGCGTCCTTGTCCTGTTGCGGCAGCGCGAAGAGCCGGCGGGCCGCGTCCAGGACCCGCCTGACCAAGTCCGGCGGCACGCCGTGACCGGTCAGATAGAAGAAGCCGACCTCGTGGCCGGCCGCGCGCAGCCCCTCCCGCAGGCGGTTCGGAGCGGCCCGCAGGTCCACCACGGGCAGCGCAGTGACGCCACACACATCGGTCATGTGCGCATCATCGCAGGTAAATCGGATTTCAACACCGTGACCTGCAGCTTCCCAACCGGTTGGTTAATTAGGCAATGAAATCTAGCTCACATTGGCTTGCATACCGCTGACGCTAGCGATATTTTGGCAGTGTTACTGGTGGGTAACTTAGACCTAGTACCCAACCACAAGTGGCATTCTCAACGAGGAGGACCGTAGTGAGCCACTACAAGAGCAACGTCCGCGACCAGGCATTCAACCTGTTCGAGGTTCTGGGCGTTGACAAGGCGCTGGGTCAGGGCGAATACGCCGACCTGGACGCCGACACAGCCCAAGAAATGTTGAACGAGATCAGCCGGCTGGCCGAGGGCCCGATCGCGGACTCGTTCGTCGAGGGCGACCGCAACCCACCGGTCTTCGACCCGAAGACGCACTCGGTGACGCTGCCGGAATCTTTCAAGAAGTCGGTCCACGCCGTCATCGAGGCCGGCTGGGACAAAGTCGGCCTCGACGAAGAGCTCGGTGGTATGCCTATGCCCAAGGCGATGCTGTGGGCGCTGCACGAGCACCTGCTCGGCGCCAACCCGGCGGTGTGGATGTACGCCGGTGGCGCGGGATTCGCGCAGATCTTCTACAACCTGGCCACCGAAGAGCAAAAGAAGTGGGCGGTCCTGGCCGCTGAGCGCGGGTGGGGTTCGACCATGGTGCTCACCGAGCCGGACGCCGGCTCGGACGTCGGCGCCGGCCGGACCAAGGCCATCCAGCAGGACGACGGCTCCTGGCACATCGACGGCGTGAAGCGGTTCATCACGTCGGGCGACTCGGACGACATGTTCGAGAACATCTTCCACCTGGTGCTGGCCCGCCCCGAGGGCGCCGGCCCAGGCACCAAGGGTTTGTCGCTGTTCTTCGTGCCGAAATTCCTGTTCGACTTCGAGACCGGCGAGCCGGGCGAGCGCAACGGCGTCTTCGTCACCAACGTCGAGCACAAGATGGGTCTGAAGGTCTCCGCTACGTGTGAGTTGACGTTTGGTCAGCACGGCGTGCCGGCCAAGGGCTGGCTGGTCGGTGAGGTGCACAACGGCATCGCGCAGATGTTCGAGGTGATCGAGAACGCGCGCATGCTGGTCGGCACCAAGGCCATCGCGACGCTGTCCACCGGTTACCTGAACGCCCTGGCGTACGCCAAGGACCGGGTGCAGGGCGCCGACATGACCCAGATGACCGACAAGACCGCGCCGCGGGTGACCATCACTCACCACCCGGACGTGCGTCGCAGCCTGATGACCCAGAAGGCCTACGCCGAGGGTCTGCGCGCGCTATATCTCTACACCGCGACCTACCAGGACGCGGCGGTCGCCAAGGCACTCCACGACATGGACGCCGACTTGGCGGTCAAGGTCAACGACCTGATGCTGCCGATCGTCAAGGGTGTCGGGTCCGAGCAGGCCTACGCCAAGCTCACCGAGAGCCTGCAGACCTTCGGTGGGTCCGGCTTCCTGCAGGACTACCCGATCGAGCAGTACATCCGGGACGCCAAGATCGACTCGCTCTACGAGGGCACCACCGCCATCCAGGCGCAGGACTTCTTCTTCCGGAAGATCGTCCGCGATAAGGGTGTGGCGCTGGCCCACGTGTCCGGGCAGATCCAGAAGTTCGTCGACAGCGAGTCCGGCAACGGCCGCCTGAAGACCGAGCGGGAGCTGCTGGCCAAGGCGCTGGACGACGTCCAGGCGATGGCTGCGACGCTGACTGGCTACCTGATGGCAGCGCAGGACGACGTGACCAGCCTGTACAAGGTCGGTCTGGGTTCAGTGCGCTTCCTGATGAGCGTCGGTGACCTGGTCATCGGCTGGTTGTTGCAGCGCCAGGCGGCGGTTGCCGTGGCGGCGCTCGACGCCGGCGCCAGCGGCGAGGAGAAGTCCTTCTACGAGGGCAAGGTCGCGGTGGCATCGTTCTTCGCCAAGAACTTCCTGCCGATGCTGACCAGCACTCGCGAGGTCATCGACACGCTGGACAACGACATCATGGAGCTCGACGAGGCCGCCTTCTAGGCCAACCTCGAACGCCACGCGCAAATCCCCCGCTTCGACCGCGAAGCGGGGGATTTGTCGCTCAGCAGAACGCAGCACAGCCCGCTGGACAGGAAAAAGGCCGCCGCTGGATCCCCTCACTCCAGCGGCGGCCGATTTCGCACGCCAGTCCGTGAAAACGGGCCAGCGTTCGCATGCGGGGGATGGCCCCGTATTGCCGTCGGGGTCGGGGGGTCAGACCACAACACGGGGTCATCCGGTGGGTCGGATACCCGCGCCCCCATCCGACTAACCAGGTGTGACTCAACTCATTACGAGCGTCGGGCGGCGCGGGTGAGGTGCAGACGGACCCGTCAGGCCTCCAAAATCGCGGCGACAGCCTGGCCGCCGGCCGCGCAGATCGAGACAAGGGCGCGCACCGTGCCGCCGCCCTTCTGCTCGGCCTTGCGCTCGGCCAGCTGCTTGGACGCCTGAGCCAGGATCCGTCCGCCGGTGGCCGCGAACGGGTGGCCGGCGGCCAGCGAGGACCCGTTGACGTTGAGCTTCGACCGGTCGATCGAACCCAGCGCTGCGTCCAGGCCGAGGCGCTCCTTGCAGTACTCCTCGGATTCCCATGCCTGCAGGTGACACAGCACCACCGATGCGAACGCCTCGTGGATCTCGTAGAAGTCAAAGTCCTGCAGGCTCAGGCCGTTGCGGGCCAGCAGTCGCGGCACCGCGTAGGTGGGGGCCATCAGCAGACCGTCGCGTCCATTGACGTAGTCGACCGCTGCGGTCTCCGAATCCACCAAGTAGGCCAGCGGGGTCAACGAATGCGCGGCCGCCCACTCGTCGGTGGCCAGCAGCGCCACCGATGCGCCGTCGGTCAGCGGAGTCGAGTTTCCGGCCGTCATCGTCGCGTCCCCGGCCTTCACGCCGAACACCGGACGCAGCTTCGCCAGCTTTTCCGCCGACGAGTCCGCGCGCAGGTTATCGTCGCGGTACAGCCCCAAAAACGGCGTGACCAGGTCGTCGAAGAAGCCGCGGTCGTAGGCGGCGGCCATGTTGCGGTGGCTGGCGGCGGCCAGCTCGTCCTGGGCGACGCGGCTGATGCCCATCTTCTTGGCGGTCAGCGCCTGGTGCTCCCCCATGGACAGCCCGGTGCGGGGTTCGCTGTTGACCGGGATCTCGACGCCCAGCGTCGCCGGCAGCGTGCCCGCCAGCTTCAGCCGTTGCACGTTGGACTTGGCGCGGCGCAACTTGAGCAGCGTGCGGCGCAGGTTGTCGCCCAGGCCGATGGGCGCGTCGGAGGTGGTGTCCACACCGCCGGCAGCGGCCACGTCGTAGCGGCCCGCCGCGATGCCCTCGGCGGCGTTGACGGCCGCCTGCAACCCGGTTCCGCAGGCCTGCTGCAGGTCGAACGCGGGTGTGTAGGACGACAGCTGCGAACCGAGCACGCACTCACGCGTCAGGTTGAAGTCCCGGCTGTGCTTGAGCACGGCGCCGCCGATCACCACACCCAGCCGTTCGCCGGCCAGTCCGAAGCGATCCACCAGCCCTTCCAGGGCCGCGGTGAACATGTCCTGGTTGGACGCCTCCGCGTAGGCCCCGTCGGATCGGGCGAACGGGATACGGTTGCCGCCCAGCACGGCCACGCGTGGCCGCTCGGAACTGCGTTGCTTACTTGCCTCAGAACTTGCAGGGGCCACTGTCTTCTCCGTGTTTCGGCGGTCTATCGGTTTGGGGATCGCCCGTCTGGGGCCATACTACTCACTGTTCTTACTCTGCAGTAAGTTCGTCCTCGATACGGTTGTGCTGTAGGCATACCCTGACTTCGAAAGAACATGGAAGGTAGCTCCGGTGGCTCCCAAGGCTTCATCCGATCTGTTCTCTCAGATCGTCAATTCCGGTCCTGGATCGTTTCTCGCCAAGCAGCTCGGCGTTCCCCAACCCGAGACGCTGCGCCGCTACCGGGCCGGCGAACCGCCACTGGCCGGGGCCCTGCTGATCGGCGGGGAGGGCAGGGTCGTCGAACCGCTGCGCGCTGCGCTGGACGCCGATTACGACCTGGTGGGCAACAACCTGGGCGGTCGGTGGGCCGACAAGTTCGGCGGCCTGGTGTTCGATGCCACAGGCATCACCACGCCCGAGGGGCTCACGGGGCTGTACGAGTTCTTCACCCCCCTGCTGCGCAATCTGGGTCACTCCGCGCGCGTCGCCGTAGTCGGCACCACGCCCGACGCCGCCGCCAGCCCGCACGAGCGGATCGCGCAGCGAGCGCTGGAGGGCTTCACCCGCTCGCTGGGCAAGGAACTGCGCAACGGCACCACGGTGGCCCTGGTCTATCTGTCGCCGGACGCCAAACCCGCTGCGACGGGCCTGGAATCGACGATGCGGTTCATCCTGTCGGCCAAGTCCGCCTACGTCGACGGCCAGGTCTTCTACGTCGGAGACGCCGACTCCACGCCCCCGGCGGACTGGGAGCGCCCGCTGGACGGGAAGGTCGCCATCGTCACGGGCGCGGCCCGGGGAATCGGCGCGACGATCGCCGAGGTGTTCGCGCGCGACGGCGCGCGCGTGGTCGCGATCGACGTGGAATCGGCCGCCGAGGCGCTCGCCGAGACCGCCAGCCGGGTCGGGGGCACCGCGTTGTGGCTCGACGTCACCGCCTCCGACGCCGTCGACAAAATCACCGAGCACCTGCGCGAACACCACGGCGGCCGCGCCGACGTGCTGGTCAACAACGCCGGCATCACCCGCGACAAGCTGTTGGCCAACATGGACGACGCGCGCTGGGACGCCGTGTTGGCGGTCAATCTGCTTGCCCCGCTGCGTCTTACCGAAGGGCTGGTGTCCAACGGCACCTTCGGCGAGGGCGGCCGGGTCATCGGCCTGTCGTCGATGGCCGGCATCGCCGGCAACCGCGGCCAGACCAACTACGCGACAACGAAGGCCGGGATGATCGGCCTCACCCAGTCGCTGGCCCCGGAGCTTTACGGCAAGGGCATCACCATCAACGCCGTCGCGCCGGGATTCATCGAAACCCAGATGACGGCCGCCATCCCGCTGGCCACTCGTGAGGTCGGACGCCGGATGAACTCGCTGCTGCAGGGCGGGCAGCCGGTGGACGTCGCGGAAACCATCGCCTACTTCGCCAGCCCGGCTTCAAATGCGGTGACGGGTAACGTCATTCGCGTCTGCGGCCAGGCCATGCTGGGCGCATAGAACAAAAAGGCTGTCGAGGAGAACGCCATGAACCAGCCAAGCGGCCTGAAGAACATGCTGCGGGCGGCCGCCGGGGCCCTGCCGGTGGTATCCCGTGGGAGCGAGCTGCCCACCCGCACGGTGACCATCGAGGAACTGCCGATCGACCGCACGAATGTGGCCGAGTACGCGGGGGTGACCGGCCTGCGCTACGGCAATCACGTTCCGCTGACCTACCCGTTCGCACTGACCTTTCCGGCGCTGATGTCGCTGGTGACCGGGTTCGACTTCCCTTTCGCCGCAATGGGATCGGTGCACACCGAGAACCACATCACGCAGTACCGCCCGATTGCGGTCACCGATACCGTCGGCGTGCGCGTGCACGCCGAGAACCTGCGCGAGCACCGCAAGGGTCTGATGGTCGATTTGGTGACCGACGTCAGCGTCGGCAACGACACCGCCTGGCATCAGGTGACGACCTTCCTGCACCAGCAGCGGACCAGCCTGTCCGACGAACCCAAGCCGCCCCCACAGAAGCAGCCCAAACTAGCGCCGCCGTCCACCGTGCTGCGCATCAGCCCGGGGTTGATCCGGCGCTACGCCGACGTCGGGGGCGATCACAACCCGATCCACACCAACTCGGTCGCGGCCAAGCTGTTCGGGTTCCCGACGGTGATCGCGCACGGAATGTTCAGCGCCGCAGCCGTATTGGCCAATGTCGAAGCGCAGATTCCCGATGCGGTCCGGTATTCGGTGCGGTTCGGCAAGCCGGTGGTGCTGCCCGCGACCGCCGGGCTCTACATCGATGAACACGACGGCGGCTGGGACATTTCGCTGCGCAACATCGCCAAGGGGTACCCGCACCTGACCGGCACCGTCCGCGCGCTTTAGCGCCGCGCTCGCGATCGCCACTAGCCCGCGTGCGTTGTACTGCGGCCCTGGGCAAGCACTTTCAATGCGTGGGCGCTGGTCGCGGTCAGCAGGAAAAGCAGGAACAGCCACAGGGGCGGCCGGGCGAGTTCCCAGACGAAGATCGCCGCCCAGATGGGTGAGCCCTGCGTCACCGCGAGCACGCCGGCGGCGCCGGCCAGCGACACCGCCGGCACGTGCAGGTGCGTCCCGGTCGCCCAGTTGATCATCAAGACCAGCGCCGCCCCGGCGGCGGCGCCGGTCGCCAGCGAAGGCGTGAGCAATCCGCCGGCACCGCCGGCCCGCAGAAACAGTGCGGTCAATACGGGTTTCAGCGCCAGAATCGCCAGCGCCGACAGCAAGGTCATACCGCTGGCCAGGCTGACCGTCAGGATGCTTCGGCCGTTGCCGGGCAACTCGGGCCACCAATGCGAACAGATCCCCATCACCAACCCCGCCCCGGCGAGTGCGGGAATCAGCAACGGAGTCCGCATCGGGCGCGCCGGCCGTGACACGGCCATCAACCGGTTGAAGGCCAGTCCCACCGCGAGAGTCACCGGAGCCAGCAGCAATCCGTGCGCGGTCAGCAGATACGTCGACTCCTCGATCGGCCACTGCAGGTTGGGCTGATCGCGGGTGATCGCCGAACCGACGGCGACCGCCAGACCGGAGGAGAGAAACGCCGCGCCCACCGCGCGCGGCTGCCAGGTGTTGAGCAGGATCCGGATCGAGAACAGCGCCCCGGCCAGCGGGACCGCATACACCGCGCCCAGCCCGGCCCCCGCCGCGCAGGCCAGCAGGACCTCACGATCACGCGGCGAGAGCCGCTTGAGCCATCCGGTGCCCAAATCGCTTAGCGCTGCCGCGAATTGGCGCGGTGCCCCTTCTCGCCCCAGCGACGCGCCCGATCCGACGAGCAGCACCTGCAGCAAGGCGTCGATGCTCCAGGAAAGCCTCGGCACGGGTTGCCGCGCGGCGATGGTCGGCGCCAGTGGAGGCACCTCCGCCCGGCGCCGCAACAGCCACCACCCCAGGCCCGCCACGGCGGCGCCGATCATCGGGCCGACGACGCGGCGGATCGGGCTGCTGGCGGCCACCCCCGCCAGCAGCGCGCCGAAACTGTAGTTGTAGGTGGCGTGCTGGACAGCGCGCAGCACGAACGTCGTCGCCAATCCGGCAACTCCGGCGAGCAACCCGACGATGGTTACCGCGCAGAAGAAGTCGAGGTTGCCGCGGTCCGGGCTGGGGGCGCTCATACGGGCCACTCGAACGAATGTAGGCCTAGTCGCCGGCCGCGTCCGAGCCGCCCGCATCGGGGTGGGCCGCGGCCGCTTCCCGTTCCGCCGGTGAGCCCTTGAGGCCGTACCAGAACAGGTCGATCATCAGCTGGGCCGCCTCCTCGACGTCGACGTCGCCGGTGCTGAGCCGGTTGGCGACCGCCTCGCCCGCGCCCACCAGGGCCACGGCCATCATCTCGTGCTCGCGCTCGGAGCGCGGGTTGCGACTACCCGCCCGCATCAGCCCAGCCACGAGATCGATGATCTGCTCGCGTCCCTCGCGGACCATGTGGGCGAACGCCTGCGAGCTGGTGGCCTGGGTGTACATCACGATCCAGGACGCCCGGTTGGCGTCGATGTAGCGCATGAACGACGCGATGGTGTTGCGCAGCATGTCGTTGGGGCTCTGCCGGAAATCGACGTCGGCGCGCACCACGTCGATGAACCGGCCCATCTCCCGGTTCAGGCAGGCGCCGAACAGGTCTTCCTTGGAGCCGTAGTACAGGTACAGCATCGGCTTGGAAATCTGCGCCTCGGCGGCGATGACGTCCATCGAGGTCTCGTGATAGCCGTTGACCGAGAACATCTGCACGGCGGCGTCGAGCATCTGCTGCTCGCGGACGGCACGCGGTAACCGCTTGGTACCACCGGCCATCGCTTACCTCTCCGTCTATCTGACTCAAGAGTAAGCAACGTGCTGCTGCCGCACACCCACTAGTGCCCATGGCGGCGACCCGCTTCGCCCGGCTCTGCCGCACACCCACTAGTGCCCGCAGGTGGCGCTGCGGCCCTTCATCGTCGCCACCCGCACCAGCGACTCGTCGACCTGCTGGGCCGGCAATTCGGCTGACGCCACTGCCTTTTGCAACCGGTCCAAGACCGCCGGCACCTCGTCGGTGGTGACCCACAGCGCGACGTCGACACCGGCCCGCAGGCTGCGCAGCACCGCCTCCGCTACCCCGTACCGGTCGGAGATGGCGGCCATGCTGGACAGGTCGTCACTGAACACCGGCCCGGTGAACGGCGGCCCCTGGTAGCCGACGCCGTTACGCAGCAGCCGCACCGCCTCGGGGCTCAGGCTGGCCGGGACGTCGCCCGTGAGTCCGGGAACCTGCAAGTGGCCCACCATCACCGCGACCGGCGCCGCGGCCACCAGGGTCCGGTAGGGCACCAGATCGCTGTTCTGCAAATCGTCCAGCGGCGGCGTGACGACACCACCGGTGTGCGAATCACCGGAGCCGTGTCCGTGGCCAGGAAAGTGCTTGAGCACAGGAAGCAGCCCGGCCTCGCGCAGCCCCTGCGCATAAGCCCCGGCGTAGTCGGTGACGGTGGCCGGATTTGCGCCGAACGAGCGGTTGCCGATCACGGCGTCGTCGGGCTCGTCGCTGACGTCGACGACGGGCGCGAAGTCGACGGTGATGCCCAGGTCGTGCATTTTCTTGCCGCGGTCGGCGGCCAGGTCATGCACCTGCTGGACCGTTTGCGTCTGCGCCAGCTCGCGGGGCGACGGCGACGTCCCGATCAGCGACTTCAACCGCGAGACCCGGCCGCCCTCTTCGTCGACGCTGACGGCCAGCGGTAGGGGGCCCGCCTTGGCCGTGATGTCGGCCAGCGGCCCTTTGAAGATCGACAGGTCCGTCCAGCTGCCGATGAAGATGCCGCCCACGTGGTAGCCATTGACGACGGCGCGGGCGTCGTCGGCGTTCTTCACGCCCACCATCAGCAGCTGGGCGAGCTTGTCGCGGATGGTCAAAGTGGCCGGAACCGCCGACGGGTCGGCGCACACCGGCGGCGCCGGGGCGGCCACCGGCCTGCTTGACGTGGAGGTCGACGGGCGGGACGGGTGCGCGGTGTGGTAGCCACAACCAGCCACCAGCACCGACGCGGCTGCGAGCACGGCGAAGGTGCGCGAAAATGCCATCGGGCCATGCTTTCACGACGGGCGTTTCGTGCCCGGCTCCAGGGGGCATCAGCGGTACCTTGCTGATCAGGGGGCTGCGCGCCCACTGACTGGCAGGGAGGAGCCAGCGATGAACGGTTTCACGTTGGCCGCCGCGGTCAGCGTCGCGGTGGGATTATCCGTCGGGGTGGCGACGACCGTCGGAATCACGCTCGCCGTGGCCGACCACAGCTTGGTGCAGGTGCCAAGCCTTCAGCGCCCTGCGCTGCCGACCGGTCCCTATCAGGTGGAATACGGCGACCGCTGTATCCACGGACACTGTCTGCACTGGTGACCAGCGCCCCGGGTGGCCGGCAGGCTTCTGCTAGGTTGGCGCTAGGTTGAAAGTCACGACCGCAAGCCGACACTCAGGAGCCATCGATGAACCGGATCGTTGCGCCCGCCGCAGCGAGCGTTGTGGTTGGCCTGCTGCTCGGCGCGGCCGCGATCTTCGGGATCACGCTGATGGTCCAGCAAGACACGAAGCCGCCCCTTCCCGGGGGCGATCCGCAGTCGTCAGTGCTCAACCGGGTCGAGTACGGCAACCGTAGCTAGCGGCGATCGCAAGCGCGGCGAAGCCGGGCGCATGGGGGTACCTCCCGCTTGCGGGGGAGGGTCGCCGCTATCGGATTCCGCGCCGCAGACGGGGACCGCAACGCCGGTCTCATGCTCGGCGGCTGGGCCGGTGTCGCGCCGGTGGCTGTGGTTGGTCGGCGCGATCGCGCTGGCCCTCACGTTCATCCAGTCCCCCGGGCGAATCTCCCCCGACACCAAGCTTGACCTGACCGCCAACCCGCTGCGTTTTCTGGCCCGGGCGACCAATCTGTGGAACAGCGAGCTCCCGTTCGGGCAGGCGCAGAACCAGGCCTACGGGTACCTGTTTCCGCACGGCACCTTCTTTCTGCTCGGCCATGCGCTGGGCGTGCCCGGCTGGATCACCCAACGGCTGTGGTGGGCGCTGCTGCTCACCGTCGGCTTCTGGGGGCTGTTGCGGGTCGCCGAGGCGCTGCGGATCGGCAGCCCCGCGTCACGGGTGATCGCCGCGGTCGCCTTCGCGCTGTCGCCGCGAGTGCTGACCACGCTCGGATCGATCTCGTCGGAGACATGGCCGATGATGTTGGCGCCGTGGGTCTTGCTGCCCACGATCCTTGCCCTGCGCGGCTCCGCGGGATCAACTTCAGCCCGGTCGGTGCGGGCGCTGGCCGGGCAGGCGGGCCTGGCCGTGGCGCTGATGGGCGCGGTCAACGCCATCGCGACCCTGGCCGGCTGCCTGCCGGCGGTGATCTGGTGGGCGTGCCACCGCCCGAACCGGTTGTGGTGGCGGTACACCGGGTGGTGGCTGGTGGCGCTGCTGTTGGCCACGCTGTGGTGGGTGGTGGCGCTGGTGATGCTGCGCGCCATCAGCCCGCCGTTCCTGGACTTCATCGAATCCTCCGGCGTGACGACACAATGGTCGTCACTGGTCGAGATGTTGCGGGGTACCGACAGCTGGACGCCGTACGTTGCGCCGACCGCCACCGCGGGCGCTCCGCTGGTGACCGGGTCGGCGGCCGTGCTGGGGACCTGCCTGGTCGCGGCGGCCGGACTGGCGGGGCTGGCGAACCCGGCCATGCCGGCCCGCGGGCGGCTGGTGACGATGCTGTTGGTCGGGGTGGTGTTGATGGCCGCCGGATACAGCGGCGGGCTGGGCTCCCCGCTGGCGCACGCGGTGCAGGCCTTCCTGGACGCCGGGGGCGCCCCGTTGCGCAACGTGCACAAGCTCGGCTCGGTGATCAGGATCCCGGTGGTGCTCGGCCTCGCGCAGCTGCTGGGCCGGATACCGCTGCCGGGCAGCGCGCCACTGTTGGTGTGGCTGCGGGCCTTTGGGCACCCCGAGCATGACAAACGGGTCGCGGCCGCGATCGTCGTCGTGACGGCGTTGATGGTCAGCACGTCACTGGCGTGGACCGGTCGGCTGGCCCCGCCGGGGACCTTCACAACGATCCCGCAGTACTGGCACCAGGCCGCCGACTGGCTCACCGAGCACAACACCGGGACGCCGGCACCCGGGCGGGTACTGGTGGTTCCGGGGGCACCGTTCGCCACCCAGGTGTGGGGCACCAGCCACGACGAGCCGCTGCAGGTGCTGGGCGCCAGCCCGTGGGGGGTGCGCGATTCCATTCCCCTGACCCCGCCGCAGACCATTCGGGCGCTGGATTCGGTGCAGCGCTTGTTCGCCGCCGGCCGCCCCTCGGCGGGCTTGGCCGATACCCTTGCTCGCCAAGGTATTTCCTATGTGGCCTTGCGCAACGATCTGGACCCCGACACGTCGCGCTCGGCGCGCCCGATCCTGGTGCACCGCGCCGTCGACGGATCACCGGGGCTGCGCAAGGTCGCACAGTTCGGCGCGCCGGTGGGGCCCGGCACCCTGGCGGGTTTCGTCGCGGACAGCGGATTGCGGCCGCGATATCCGGCGGTCGAGATCTATCGGGTTGGCGGCGACACCGATTCCAGCGACCCCGCCACACCGTATTTCGTCGATACCGACCGGCTGGCCCGGGTCGACGGGGGGCCCGAGGCGCTGCTGCGTCTTGACGAGCGCCGGCGCCTGCTGGGTCAGCCGCCGCTGGGCCCGGCGCTGCTGACCGCGGACGCGCGGGGCGCCGGGCTGCCGATGAATGCCGGGGTGACCATCACCGACACCCCGGTGGCCCGGGAGACGGATTATGGCCGGGTTGACCAACATTCGTCGGCGATCCGCGCCCCCGGCGATGCGCGGCACACCTACAACCGGGTGCCCGACTACCCCGTCCCCGGCGCCGACCCGGTCGCCGGCGCCTGGACCGGCGGGCGGATCACGGTATCGAGTTCGTCGTCGGATTCCACCGCGATGCCCGACGTCGCACCGGCGAACTCGCCGGCCTCGGCGATCGACGGGGACTCGGCGACCGCCTGGGTGTCGAACTCGCTGCAGGCCGCCGTCGGTCAATGGATGCAGATCGATTTCGACCACCCGGTGACCAACGCGGCGATCACGCTGACGCCCAGCGCCACCGCCGTCGGCGCCCAGGTGCGCCGCATCCTGATCGAAACTGCCACCGGCAGCACCACTTTGCGCTTCGACGAGCCGGGCAAGCCGCTTGCCGCGGCACTCCCCTACGGCGAGACCCCGTGGGTGCGAATCACCGCCGCGGGCACCGACGACGGATCCGCCGGGGTGCAGTTCGGCATCACCGACCTGTCGATCACCCAGTACGACGCCGCGGGATTCGCCCACCAGGTCGAACTGCGGCACACCGCGCGGGTGCCCGGACCGCCGCCGGGATCGGCGGTCACGGGGTGGGACCTGGGACCGGAACTGCTGGGCAGACCGGGTTGCGCCCAAGCGCCCGACGGTATGCGCTGCGCGCCGTCGATGGCCCTGGCCCCGGAGGAACCGGTGAATTTCAGCCGGACGCTGACCGTGCCGACGGCGACATCGGTGACCCCGACGGTGTGGGTGCGGCCGCGCCAGGGCCCCAAGCTGGCCGACCTGATCACCGAGCCGAATGTCACTGTGGCTCATGGTGATTCGGATACGGTCGATGTTCTCGGCTCGGCGTACGCGGCCACTGACGGCGACCCGGCCACCGCGTGGACGGCGCCGCAGCGGGTGGTGCAGCACAAGACCCCGCCGACCCTGACCCTCACGCTGCCCCGCCCCACCGAGGTCACCGGGGTGCGACTCGCTCCGAGCCGGTCAACGTTGCCCGCGCACCCGACGATGGTGGCCATCAACCTGGGCGATGGCCCGCAAACCGCCGCGGTGCGACCCGACGGGGCGCAGATTGTGCCGCTGAAACCCCGGATGACCGACACGGTGACCATCAGCCTGCTGAATTGGGAAGACATCATCGACCGCAACGCTTTGGGTTTCGACCAGCTCAAGCCACCCGGGTTGGCCGAGGTCGCGGCGCTGGGCGCCGACGGCAACGTGATCGCGCCCGCCGACGCGGCCCGCAACCGCACCCGGGAGATCACCGTCGGCTGCGACCACGGACCCGTCATCGCGGTCGCGGGCCGGTTCGTGCACACCGCGATACACACCACCGTGGGGGCCATCCTGGATGATGCGCCGCTGGCCGCGGTGCCCTGCGAGCGCGACCCGATCGCACTGCCCGCGGGCCAACAGGAGCTGTTGGTCAGCCCCGGCGCTCAGTTCGTCGTGGACGGAGCCGAGCTGACCACCCCCGTCACCCCCGAAGCCGCACGGCCGGTGAGTGTTTCGTCATGGCGGGCCTGGGGTCCGGCTCGCCGCGAAGTGCAGGCGCCCGCCTCGGCCACGTCCCGGGTGTTGGTCATCCCGGAAAGCATCAACCCGGGCTGGGTGGCGCACACCAGCACCGGGACCCGGTTGACGCCGATCGCCGTCAACGGGTGGCAGCAGGGTTGGGTGGTGCCCGCGGGCGACCCCGGCACCATCACGCTGACGTTCGCCTCCAACTCGCTCTACCGCGCTGGCCTGGCGGTGGGGCTGGCCCTGCTGCCGCTGCTGGCGATGCTCGCGCTGTGGCGCACCCGAGGAAAGGACGACGCACCCGCGCCAGCGCGGCCATGGCGGCCCGGCGCATGGGCGACCGTCCCCGCGCTGGCCGCCGCCGGCGTGATCGCCGGCTGGGGCGGTGTCGTGGTGATGGGGGCCGCCCTGGGCCTGCGGTACGCGCTGCGCCGGCGGCGTTGGGAACGCCTGAGCGTGGTGTGCAGCGCCGGCGGGCTGATCCTGGCCGGGGCGGCGCTGTCACGGCAGCCCTGGCGGTCGGCCGACGGCTACGCCGGCCATTCTGCCGGGGTCCAGTTGGTTGCGCTGATTTCGCTTGCGGTGCTTGCCGCTTCGGTGGTTGCGGTGCCCGAACGTGCGCGGGGGCCGCGCGACGAATAGTTGGCCGGGCTATTGGCTACCCGTTTACCGGCTGATTGACTGGATATGCGGGTTGGCTTAACCGTCACCAACCGAGGAGTCAGGCGCCATGGACTGGTTTTCCGCACCCGAATATTGGGTGGGCAGACTGGTGCTCGAGCGCGGCGCCGCGGTGATTTACCTGCTCGGCTTCGTCGCGGCCGCGGTCCAGTTCCGCGCGCTCATCGGCGAGCGCGGCATCCTGCCCATTCCACAGTTCTTGGCGAGGCAATCCTTCTGGCGCACGCCGAGCCTTTTCCACCTGCGTTATTCCGATCGGCTGTTTTCGGCCGTCTCGTGGTTCGGCGCGGCACTGTCGGCGGCGATCGCCGTCGGGGCCGCCGACGCGGTGCCGCTGTGGGCCGCGATGGCGATGTGGCTGGCGCTGTGGGTGCTTTACCTGTCGATCGTCAACGTCGGGCAGACCTGGTATTCGTTCGGCTGGGAGTCGCTGCTGCTCGAGACCGGGTTCCTGATGATCTTCCTGGGCAATCACGATGTGGCCCCGCCGGTTTTGACGCTCTGGATGGTTCGACTGCTGTTGTTCCGCGTCGAGTTCGGTGCGGGACTGATCAAGATGCGCGGCGACCCGTGCTGGCGCGATCTGACGTGTTTGTACTACCACCACGAGACACAACCGATGCCGGGGCCGTTGAGCTGGTTCTTCCACCATCTGCCCAAACCATTGCATCGAATTGAGGTGGCGGGCAACCATTTCGCGCAGCTGATCGTGCCGTTCGGATTGTTCGCGCCGCAGCCGGTGGCCGGCGTGGCCGCCGCGATCATCGTCGCCACCCAGCTGTGGCTGGTCGCCTCGGGCAATTTCGCGTGGCTCAATTGGGTGACGATCCTGTTGGCGTTCAGCGCAATCGACGACGCGACGGTGGCGATGCTCCTGCCCAAGGGCATCGTTTCGGCGCATCCGGGCCTGGCGGCGACGCCGCTGTGGTACGTCGGCCTGGTGGCCGCGGTCACGGCCGCGGTGTTGTTCATGAGCTACTGGCCATTGGCGAATATGATGTCGTCGCGGCAACGAATGAATATGTCGTTCAACTCGTTTCATCTGGTCAACACCTACGGGGCGTTCGGCAGCATCGGACGGATCCGCCGCGAGGTGGTGATCGAAGGCACCGACGCGGCGCTCATCACCGCCCAAACCGTCTGGAAGGAATACGAATTCAAGGGCAAGCCGGGGGCGCTGCGACGGCTGCCGCGACAATGGGCCCCCTATCATCTGCGCCTGGACTGGCTGATGTGGTTCGCCGCGATCTCGCCGGGCTACGCGCAGCCGTGGCTGAAGCCTTTCTTGCGGCGGTTGCTGGAGAACGATCGGCCGACCCTACGCTTGTTGCACCACAACCCTTTTCCCGAATCACCGCCCCGGTTCGTGCGGGCCCAGCTCTACCAGTATCGCTTCACCACGCCGGCCGAGCTGCGCCGTGATCGAGCATGGTGGCATCGCGCCCTGGTCGGCGGTTACGTGCCACCGATGGCCCTGTCGACGGCGACCAGCGCCGGTTGACGGCCTACCTACTTCTGGTAGGACAGCGCCCCCGTGCCCGCGAGCTTGCCGCCCTCGACGATCAGGTACTCGGGGCGGATGGGCTTGCCGGCGAACCAGCTCTCCAGAATCTCCCGGGTGCCGGCGGCATACCGCGCCTGAGCGGAGAGCGTGGTGCCCGAAACATGCGGTGTCATCGCATTATTCGGCATCGTCCGCCACGGATGGTCGGGCGGCGGCGGCTGTGGATACCACACGTCTCCGGCGTAGCCCGCCAGCTGCCCGGATTTCAGGGCGTCCGCGATCGCTTCCGGGACGGTCTCCTCGGCGCGGGCGGTGTTGACGATGTAGGAGCCCCGCCGCATCGTCGAGATCAACTGCTCGTTGAACATCCTGCGAGTGTCCTCGTACAGCGGCGAGTGGATGGACACCACGTCGACGGCCTTAGCCAGCGACTCGACCGTGGGGTGGAAAGTGACGTTCAGTTGTTTCTCGGCGTCCGGTGCCAGCCGGCGGGTGTCGGTGTAGTGCAGGTTGACCTCAAACGGCGCCAGCCGGCGTAGTACCGCACGCCCGATCCGGCCGGCGGCGATCACGCCGACGTCCATACCCTCGAGGTCGTAGGCACGCTCGACGCAATCGGCGATGTTCCAGCCGCCTTCGGCGGCCCACCGATGCGACGGAACGAAATTGCGTACCAGCGCGAGGATCTGCATCACCGCGTGCTCGGCGACGCTGATGCTGTTGCTGTAAGTCACCTCGGCCACGGTGATCCCGCGCTCTTTCGCCGCGCCCAGATCCACGTGGTCCGAACCGATGCCGGCGGTCAACGCCAGCTTGAGTTTGGGCGCCTTGGCGATGCGTTCCTTGGTCAGGTAGGCCGGCCAAAACGGTTGCGAGATCACGATCTCGGCATCGGCCAGCTCACGCTCGAATTCCGAGTCGGGGCCTTCCTTGTCCGACGTCACCACCAATTCGTGCCCAGCATCTTCGAAGAACTTGCGCAGTCCCAGCGCACCCGACACGCAGCCAAGCAGCTCACCGGGCGTGAAGTCGATCTTGGACGGAGTCGGCACCGTGCTGCCGTCGGGATACCCGTGGATCGTCGGGATGCTGTCGCGCGCGTAGCTCGGCGGGTAACCATCGACGGGATCTGGGTAGAGCACCATCACACACTTGGCCATTGAAGTCCTCCTTGAGCGGAACCAATCACCAGTCTCGAAGGACGCCCACCGGGTGTCAAAGACGCGATTCCGACCGGCTGATAGGCAGCGCCGATCACCCGAGGCGGGCAGCTAAGGCAGCTAGGGCAGCTCGCTGAGCGTCGCACCGATGCGGGCCTCGCGCGCGGTCCGTCGCAACGCGCGAGCCAACAACGAGCCCGGCTCCGCCCTGTTGGTCACCAGCGCTATCAACGCGGTGACCGAGGGACGCCGCAGCCGCAGCACGCTGACCCCAGCGGGTACGCCCAGGGTGTGAATCCATGGTTGCGGCACAATACTCGCCCACCGGCCGGTGCGAACGTGAGCGAACAGCGCGGCCACCGAATCGGTTTCCAGCTGCGGGGTGACCTGCAGGCCGTGGGTGGCCAGCGCGTCGTCGATGAGCCGGCGGCCCCGCATGCCCTGCGTCAGCAGACACAGCGGTAACTGCACGGCTTCGGACCACGCCATGATTTTCGCCTCACCGCCAAGCAGTTCGGCGGCGGCGATGAGCACCGGCTGCTCGTGGTACAGCGGGGTGACCAGTAGATCGGCTGTGTCCTGCTGGTCCGGATACAGGATGCCCGCGTCCAATTCGAACTTGCGGATCCGTTCGACGATCCCGGCCGAGCGCAGGTTGACCTCGAGCTGAACCCGCACCAACGGATGTGCCGCACAAAACGGATCCGTAAGCAGCGCAACGGTAGTCGAGGCGGCTGGCACCACGCCGAGCCGCAGTTCGCCGGTCAGGCCGGCCCGCAACGCGGTCACTTCCTGTTTGAGGGCGTCGCGGTCGGCCAGAATGCGCCGCGCCCACGGCACCAGCCGCTCACCTTCTGGAGTGAGACCCTCGAACTTCTGTCCGCGCCGTACCAGCGGGACGTTGAGTTCGGATTCGAGCTTGCGGATGGCTTCCGACAGCGCGGGCTGCGACACGTAACAGGTGCTCGCGGCGCGCGCGAAGTGACGCTCTTGAGCGAGCGCGACGAAGTATTCGAGCTGACGGAACAGCATGAGCCATTCGATCATGTCAGCGGCGGCTGGCGGGTACTCAAGATCAAAGCGACCAAACGACCGCATCGCGGTGCACACGGGCGACGCCCTGGAGAAGATCGACGAGAACGAGCACGACACAGCCATGAGCGAGCACGGCGAGATCTGGACCATTGGGCACTGGACATGCCCGGTGCCGACTTTCTTAGAGCCCCTGCATCAAGCCTGTGTCAACCTGCTCGCCGACGTGCGGGCTCAGCCAGGTTCGCGACGCAGCCCACAGTTCGGAAGCGCAGAGATGTCGAGCTGGCTGGGTGACGCCGATATCGGTTACCTCCACCTTCCGGAGCTCGGGGGGCGCCGCGGTCAGCAAAGCGTCGATCCCAGCATCAACGCAGGCTGGCAAAACGCGAGCTTCAAGAACTACGCCGACTACACCCTGACCAGCGAATACCAGCGCGGCCTCACACGACTGACCACTCTGGCCCGCTCAAACCGACTGGCCATAATGTGCGGCGAGCCCGTGCCATGGCGATGCCATCGACTATTGATCGCGAACAGCCTTGTCGCCCAAGGATGGACGGTATGGCACCTGATGAGCGGATCCGCCCCGCGTCAGCACCGACTCGGTCAATGGGGCGCCACACCCGTCATCGACGAGCGCATGCATGTGACATACCCCGCGGACGCCGGCAGTGCCTGAACCTGCACTGATGGCAGCGATGTCGTAGGCAGTGCCCCTACACCGGTCGGGCGCCGAAGTTGTCGGGGCTACCGGACACATCAGAGAGGCGGGGCCGTAGCCGCGAGGCGGTGACATCAATCCCTGCGACGAGATCGCCGATCAGCGCGTTGATGTACTCCACCAACCCGGCGGCATCGATAGCGTGCGGTGCCGGCCGATCCTCGTGGGCCAGATGGCCGGAGGCGCGGCGAAGCAACGTGGTTGCACCCTTGACGTTGCCCCGCTGGACATGGGTGATCCCCACCGCGAGCTGCGCCAGGCCTCGCCACAGCTCCTGCTCGTTGTCCGGACCGTTCTTCCACGCGGCCTCGAGAACCTCGTGAGCGTTGAATGCGAGACCTCGATCCAGCAGATCTTGGGCATACGCGAGGGTCTCGGCCGGCGCCAGCACCAGGTCATCCGGAACGCGTGAAACGCCTGCACTGCCCGGCGGAAGTGGTCGGCCCAGGGCGTCGCGCGGTCGGGCATTTCGCGGCCGGCCCGCTTCGTCACGATCACGCTCCGCCATCTATCCATCATGACCGGTGACGCGGCTGCGAGCACATTGCCGACGAATACCCACTGTGAGGCCCGCATTTACTCGCCGGGCACGGCAATGGATTTAGGGAAGAATTACAGCGTTTCGTCCAGCTCACCGAGGCGGTCGGTCAACCGCAGATTCTCGGAGTAGTCGACCGGGCAACTGATCAGCGAGACGCCGTCGTCGTCGAGCGCGGTCCGCAGCGTCGGCAGCAGCTCCTCGGCGCTGTTGATCCGGTATCCCTTGGCGCCGAAGCTTTCTGCATAGGTCACCACGTCGGGGTTGTTGAACTTCACGTAGTAGTGCGCTCCGAGTTCGAGGTCCATCTTCCATTCGATGAGGCCATAACCGCCGTCGTCCCAAATCAGCACCACCAGCGGGATCCGCTCGCGCACGGCGGTCTCGATCTCTTGCGAGTTCATCAGGAATGCGCCGTCGCCGACGACGGCCAGCACCTTGGCCTCCGGCAACGCCAGCTTGACCCCGAGCGCCCCGGGGAGGGCAAAGCTCATGGTGGACAACCCATTTGAGATCAAACAGGTGTTCCGCTCGTACGTCGGGTAGAGCCGGGCCATCCACATCTTGGTCGCACCGGTGTCGACCAGGACGACATCGCTGCGGCCCAGCGCCGCCCGGGTGTCGGCCACCACCCGCGCGGGCGCCAGCGGGTAGCGCGAATCCTGTTGGCCCCGTTCGAACTCCTCATTGAGGAGACCAGAACCGGGGATTTCCGGATCGGCCTCGAAGACATGGTCCTCGAGCGCATCGGTCAGCGCGTCCAGCGAAGCGCTGATGTCGCCGATGATTCCGACGTCGACCGAATAGTGCGCGTCGACCTCGGCCGGGAAGCGATGAACATGGATGATCTTCTTGTCCGACTTGGGGTTGATCCGAACCGGGTCGAATTCCTGCAACTCGTAACCGACAGCGATGACGGCGTCGGCGTTGTCGAACCCGAAGTTCACATAGTCGTGCCGCATGAACCCGAGCGCCCCGATGCTGTTGGGGTGATCATCGGGCATGACGCCCTTGCCGTGGAACGTGTTGGCCACCGGGATGCCGAATTTCTCGGAGAAGCGCACCAGGGCCTTGGTCGCGTCGGCACGGGCCGCGCCGTGCCCGGCCAGCAGCACCGGGCGCTTCGCGTTGCGCAGGACGTCGACCGCGCGCGCCACCTGGCGGAACGCCGGCGCGTCGGCGCGAACGACGTTGCGCGGCAAGGGCTTCAGGTCGTAGTCGGCCTCATCGGCGTCGATGTGCTCCGGCACGGCGAGATAGACGGCCGCCGGGCGTTCGGTCTCGGCCTGTTTGAAGGCTTTGCGCACCATCTCCGGTATGGCGCGCGCTGTCGGAATGTCGGCGGCCCACCGGGTGATCGGCGCGAACATGGACACCAGGTCGACGTACTGATGCGACTCTTTGTACTCGCGGTCCTGACCCACCTGAGCGGAGATCGCCACGAGCGGGGTGCTGTTGGTGGTGGCGTCGGCGACGCCCAGTTGCATGTTGATGGCACCGGGGCCCAGCGTCGAAGACACCACCGCCGCCCGTCCGGTGACCCGTCCGTACATCTCCGCCATGAACGACGCCGCCTGCTCGTGCCGGGTGAGCACGTAGCGGATGCTCGAGGAGGCCAGCGCCTGCACGAAACGAATGTTCTCCTCGCCGGGCAGCCCGAACACGACGGAGACCCCCTCGTTTTCCAGGCACTTAACGATCAGCTCAGCGGCTTTGCTCATCCGACACCTCCCTTAAGGGAACGATAGTGGCAGGCTAGGTGTTGGACTTTTCAGCCACTAGCAACACGAATCCGATTGAAGGAGGGCCGACGTGCCCATCGCCACCATTAACCCGGCTACCGGCGAGACAGTGAAGACCTTCACCCCGGCCACCGATCAAGAAGTCGATGCCGCTATTGCCCGCGCTCACGAACGCTTCCTCGACTACCGTCACAACACCACGTTTGCCCAGCGCGCCCAGTGGGCAAACGCGACCGCCGATCTCTTGGAGAAGGAGGCCGACGAGGTCGGCGCCATGATGACCCTGGAGATGGGCAAGACGCTGGCGTCGGCAAAGGCTGAAGCGCTGAAGTGCGCCAAGGGTTTTCGTTACTACGCCGAGAACGCCGAGAAACTGCTCGCCGACGAGCCCGCCGAGGCGTCGAAGGTCGGCGCTAAAAGGGCATACACCCGCTGGCAGCCACTCGGCGTGGTGCTGGCCGTAATGCCGTGGAACTTCCCGCTGTGGCAGGCTGTGCGGTTCGCCGCGCCGGCGCTGATGGCCGGCAATGTCGGCATCCTCAAGCACGCATCCAACGTGCCGCAGTCGGCGCTGTACCTCTCCGACGTCATCACCCGCGGCGGCTTCCCCGAGGGCTGCTTCCAGACGCTGCTCGTCTCGTCCAGCGCGGTCGAGCGGATCCTGCGCGACCCGCGGGTCGCGGCGGCCACCCTGACCGGCAGCGAGCCGGCCGGCCAGTCGGTCGCCGCCATCTGCGGCGACGAGATCAAGCCCACCGTGATGGAGCTCGGCGGCAGTGACCCGTTCATCGTGATGCCGTCCGCGGACCTCGACGAGGCCGTCACGACCGCGGTCAAGGCGCGGGTGCAGAACAACGGCCAGTCCTGCATCGCCGCCAAGCGGTTCATCGTCCACACCGACATCTACGAAGCCTTCGTCGACAAGTATGTCGAGCAGATGGAGGCCTTGAAGGTCGGCGACCCGACCGACCCGGATACCGACGTGGGTCCGCTGGCCACCGAGTCGGGTCGCGACGAGATCGCCAAGCAGGTCGACGACGCCGTGGCGGCCGGCGCGACGGTCCGTACCGGCGGCAAGGCGCCCGACCGGCCGGGCTGGTTTTACCCGCCGACCGTGGTCACCGACATCGCCAAGGACATGGCTCTGTACACCGAGGAGGTCTTCGGCCCGGTGGCCTCGATGTACCGCGCGTCGGGCATCGACGAGGCCATCGAGATCGCCAATGCCACGACCTTCGGGCTTGGGTCGAATGCCTGGACCAACGACGAGGCCGAACAGGAACGCTTCATCGACGACATCGAGGCCGGCCAGGTCTTCATCAACGGGATGACGGTGTCCTACCCGGAGCTGGGGTTCGGCGGCGTCAAGCGATCGGGCTACGGCCGCGAACTCGCCGGCCTCGGCATCCGCTCGTTCTGCAACGCCAAGACCGTCTGGGTCGGCTAGCGACGCAGGCCGTCGAAGCCGGGCGCAGCGGGTCGCCGCCATCAGGCCTAGACGCAGGCTCGAACTAAACGGCCGCCAGCGCCCGCTCGTCCTCGTCGGCGAAGGTGTCCTCGAGCTGCAGCGGCGTGTAGTCGAGGTCGATCTCGCCGACCGGGCGTCCTCGGGCGCTGGAGATGGTGCCGAAGCGTCGCATCCCCTTGTCGGCGGCGTACTGCATGAACTCGTCCACCGACAGGCCGAAGGGCATCGGATCGTAGAGGGCGAAGCCTTCCTCGATCAGGCGCAGGCCGAGCGGCATCAGCTCGTTCATCCGTGTCTCGAAGACGCCCCAGTTGGCGTCGTCGGCGGCAACGTGGCGCCGGCAAGTGAAGGTGCCCCACGCCATGTGCCGTCGCTCGTCATCGCCGATGCGCCGCACCAACTCCTGCATGCCGGGCAGGATGCCGCGTTCCACGCAGATCTTGTGCCAGCCGAAGTAACCGGTCAGCGCCAGCATGCCTTCGACCATGTGGTTGTAGGTCACCGACGCCCGCACCTGGGCGGCCGGCGACGGATCAACCGTCAGCGTGTTCAGGCAGTCCGGCAGCTCCTCGTAAAAGATCGTGCGGTAGGTCGGCACGTCCTCGAGGAAGTTGTGCAGGTCCTCGGTGATGCCGACGGCGTCGAGCCACATGCGGAACACCTGGACGTGCTTTGCCTCCTCGAAGGCGAACTGCGTCAGATACATCTCGTCGCCGAGCCGGCCTTCGGCCCGCATCGCGGCCATGAACGGCTGGATATCCTCGGTCACCGATTCCTCGCCGGCGATGAACTCGGCGCACAGCCGGGTCGCGTAATGCCGTTCGTCCTCAGTGAGGCGTTCCCAGTCCTCGCGATCGCGGGAGAAATCGATGTCGGCCGGATTCCAGAATTTCGCGTTGCCGCCCGCAAACAGCTTGAGCGGCAAGCTGTCCCAGTTGAGACCGCCCTCGGCCATCGATGCTATCCGGGTTCTATTCATGTGACCTCCTCAGATCGTTTAGGGGCTGAGCTGACTGGCGACGCCGAGAAAGCGGCCGCCAGCACCGCGACGAGCCGGCGCACGGCGAGCGCCGGCTGCTCCGGGGTGGGCTCGTCGAGCCCCAGAACCGGATCCAGGCCGCGCATGTAGGGCGCCAGTGCCAGGTGCGGAAAGATCAACAGCAGCAACGACAACAGCGCGTCGGTGTCGGAATCCGCGCGAAGGTCGCCGCGGATGTGCGCTTCGCGGACGAGCGGGCGCATCACTTCCAGGTAGTGACGGTGGATGACGTTCTGCACGCTGACGCGGGCTTCGGTGTCGACCTCCAGGGTCGCGGCGGCGTGCAGCGCGCGTTCGTGCGGATGGTCCGCGAAGTAGGCCACCCACGCGTCGAGCCAATCGGTGAGAAAGTCGAAAAAGGGCCGGCTCGAGTCGAGTTCGCGGATGCGATCCTCCATGTAGGCGCGCACCCGCTGGCTGCCGATGTCGGCGATGAACGCATACAGGTCACGCTTGTCCGCGAAATACTGGAACAGGCTGCCCTTGGCGACCCCGGCGCGGCGTGCGATGACGTTCAGGCTGCCCCGGGAGAACCCATGGGCCCCGAACTCCGACTCCGCGGCTTCGATGATCGCGGCGCGACGGGCGGGATCGACGCGTGCCCAGGTGACCGTTGGCAATGCCCCTCCTCAGCTGAATGACCACTGGTCATCCTACTGTGAGGAAGCTCACAGTCAAGGGGGTTCGACCGTGAGTGCGCGGTTGTCGTCACGCTCGAGCTGGAGTGGGCGGCTGGGCGCACACTCGGCGGACGAGCCTCAGGGACGCATCCGGTATGCGCCGTTCAGCGGCACGACATGGTCCTTCCAAATCTGGTCGTAGCACGCGGGGTCGTGGGCGGGGCGGCGGATCATCCGCAGCGCGAAGCGGGCCTGTTCGTCCGTCGTCGCCGGCTTGTCGGACAGCTCCACGGCGTAGGCGTTGAAGTCGCGGACCAACACGGCGAAGATCTCGTCGATCAACCCCTCGTCGACGCCCGACAGCGCGGCCTCCTCCAGGATGAGTTGGGCGTAGGGCACCGTCGCGAACAACTGACCGACGGCGAAGGCGAAGTCGATGTCCTTCTGCTGCAAGGCATCCGGGGTGGCGCCGGCCAGCATGTCGGCGAGCACGTCGATTTGCGAGCGCAGCAGCGCGACGTTGGGCAGATGCCCGAAGCTGTCGAATGCCGCGCGCCAGTCGTGGAAGCGCACCTTGCCCAGGCCGCCGGTGGGCCCCTGCGCGAACAGGAAGGCGTCGTCGGCGGCGTCGTCGCGCCGGCCGATCAAAGGCAGCGCGCTGTCGGGGGCGAACAGGAAGTTGGGCATGAACTTGCCGAGCAGCCCGATGTTGATGTGGACGGTGCCCTCCAGCCTTGGCAGCAGGCCGATTTCGCGTGTCATCGCCTCGAAGATGGTGTCCTTCTCCACGCCCTTGGCGGCGATGACGTCCCACAGCGCGGTGATGACGCGTTCGCCTTCGCTGGTGATCTTCGCCTTGGTCAGCGGGCTGTACAGCAGGTAGCGGCGGTCCTCGGCCGATGCGCTGCGCATGTAGTCGCAGGCCCGGGTGGCGACCAGCCGCATCGCGACCAGTCGCGCGTAGGCGTCGGTGAGCAGCCGACGCACGTGGGTGAAGTCGGTGACGACGGTCCCGTACAGGATGCGGTTGGACGCGTGGGTGACCGCCTCGTACATCGCGTGGGTACACATGCCGACCGCGCCCCAGCCGAGGTTGTACTTGCAGACGTTGACGGTGTTGAGGGCGGCGTGGAAGGCCTCGGGTCCGCGGTGCAGGATGTCGGCCTCGGTGACCGGGTAGTCGCGCAGCGCGTAGTTGGCGACGAAGTTCTGCGAGTTCACCACGTTCTTGATCACGTCGTAGCGATCATGACGGGAGTCGGCGGCGAAGAACACGTACTCGTCGGTGCCGTCGAACTTCCCGAAGGTGGAGACCATCCGGGCCACGTTGGCGTTGCCGATGTAGTACTTCTCCCCGGTGGCGGTCCAGCCTCCGTCCCGCGAGGGCGTCAGGTTCATGTCGGTCTGGTAGACGTCCGCGCCGTGCGTCTGCTCCGACAGTCCGAAGGCGAAGACCTCGCCCGCCTCGAGCAACGCGGCGGCCTTGCGCTTGGCGTCCTCGTTGGCGCTCATCCAGATCGGGCCCAGGCCCAGGGCGGTGACCTGGAAGGGGTACCAGTAGTTCAGTCCGTAGAAGCCGACGATTTCGGCGAACGCACTGATTCGGTAGGTGTCCCAGCGGCAATCGTCGGCCCCGTAGGCGCTAGGGGTCAGCAACGACGCGAAGATGCGCTCCTGACCGATGTGGTCCAAAAACTCCGAGTACCACACTCGTTCGTGGTCGTCGGACTTCAGCCGGGCCTTGCCCCGGGACTCGAAGAAGTCCACCGTCGCGGCCATGATCTCCCCCGAACGGCGGTCTGGGTACTGGCGTTGCAGGTGGTTCGGATTGAGCAACATGACGTGACTCCCAGCGGGTTCTCGACGAAGACGAGGGTGACGGTACTGCAATAGGGCGGCCGTCGGGGTACCTGGAACAAAACGGCCCTGTTGGTCACGTGCCAGTCGACCTAGCATCAGTGGCGTGTCAGAACTCAATACCGCTCGCGGGTCCATCGATACCGCTGCGTTAGGCGTAACCCTCATGCATGAGCACGTGTTCATCATGACCACTGAGATCGCGGAGAACTATCCCGAAGCGTGGGGTGACGAAGACCAGCGCGTCGCCGACGCCATCAACCGGCTCAATGAACTGAAGGCCCGCGGCGTGGACACCATCGTCGACCTCACCGTGATCGGCCTGGGCCGCTATATCCCGCGCATCGCGCGCGTCGCGGCCGAGACCGAGCTGAATATCGTTGTGGCAACCGGGCTTTACACCTACAACGACGTGCCCATGTACTTCCACTACCTCGGCCCGGGCGGCGAGCTCGGCGGCCCGGAGATCATGACCGACATGTTCGTCCGCGACATCGAGCAGGGCATCGCCGACACCGGCATCAAGGCCGGCATCCTCAAGTGCGCCACGGACACGCCCGGCGTCACCCCCGGTGTCGAGCGGGTCTTGCGCGCGGTCGCCCAGGCGCACAAGCGCACCGGGGTGCCGATCTCGACCCACACCCACGCCGGGCTGCGACGCGGCCTCGAACAGCAGCGCATCTTCGAATCCGAGGGCGTCGACCTGAGCCGGGTGATCATCGGGCATTCCGGTGACAGCACCGACATCGGCTACCTCGAGGAGCTCATCGCGGCCGGCTCCTACCTCGGGATGGACCGCTTCGGCATCGACGCGTTCCTGCCCTTCGAGGACCGGGTGAACACCGTGGCACAGATGTGCGAGCGCGGGCACGCCGACAAGATGGTGCTCTCGCACGACGCCAACTGCTATTTCGACGCGCTGCCCGACGAGCTGGTGTCGCAGGTGATGCCGAACTGGCACTACCTGCACATCCACAACGACGTCATCCCCGCGCTCAAGGAGCGCGGGGTCACCGACGAACAGCTGCACACCATGCTGGTCGACAATCCGCGCCGCATCTTCGAGCGGCAGGGCGCGTATGAGTGAGCCGATCCCGCCGATCGGCACGCAAGGCCTTCGCCATGCCCGCCGCCACCACACGAACCGTGAGTCCGCTCGGCTCGCCACGAACACAAACGCTGCACTGTGCTCTCGCGTGGGGCGACGTTTCAGAATTTAGTGATCAGCACGACCCCCCCGATCATCAGTGCGGCGCCTAGCATTCTCCACAAGCTGATCGGGTGAGTTTCAATGCGGAACCAGCCGAAATGGTCGACCAGCAACGAGGTGATGAGTGCTGCGGTGACCGTGATGCCAACAAAAGAGCCGGCACCAACAGTCGTTACCAGCGTCAACCCGGCGTAGACCTGCACTGCGCCGACAAGCCCGCCGATCACGGCCCACCACGGCATCGCAGCGAGCTCCTGGCTGCTGGGCAGCGGATGGGGCCGAATGAGAAATGCCGCCAAGAAAAAGATCGTAATCAGCGCAAACGATATCGTCGACGCGAGCCAGGGATTGACGATGTGTTTGTAGAGTTGCCCATTCATTGCCGCTCCGCACGTTTGCAATGCGCCACCGAGAATGATGAAGGGGATAATAAACGTCGCGTTCAAGTACCATCCTTCCGACAATCAGCTGCGGGTAGACAAAAGTCGCCGCGACACCCATACATCGAAGCTGTGCGAGCCCGCCGGCGTAAAGTCAATGCCCCAGACTGAAGGTCCTCGTGATCTATCGTCGCTCCAGCCACCGCCGTGGTGCCGGCAGGTTCGGTTGGGTCAAAGTCGCATCAGGTGGCCGAAAGCCGACAGCGCGCCGCCGGCGTACCAACGAGCCGAAATTCCTCGCTTGTGTCTAGGTGGGGATCGACTCCGTCCTGGAAAAGCATGATGATGTCTGACCCGCCGAACTGGAAATAACCGAATTCTTCGCCCTTGGCCATGTGCCGGCCGGGGACCGCGGTCAGCACCACTGACGAGACATGGGCCATGCCGACCGGGATAACCGCCACAATCCCGATGTCGCCGCAGTCCGATTGGGAGGTGTCGATGGTGACAACGCCTCGGGTCTGGGAAAATTCGTACCCGGTGGTGGCGCTGTCGCTGGCGGCGAACTCGTGATCTTCTAGGCCCACCCGCATGAAGACCTTCCCCTGGATCCGAAAGGACTCTTGGACTAGTCCCGCGACCGGCAGGTGAAAGCGGTGATAGGCATGCACCGGCAGCATGTAGTGAACGAAGGTCCCGCGCAAAAAGCTCTCGCTGTACTGGCTGCCTTCGATGAGTTGCTTGATATTGCCGAATTTTTCGTTCTTGATGGTGGTAGCCGGGATGCTCGAGTCGGTATCGATGTCGTAGGCATGTTGGTATTGGCAGTCGGCCGGTGAGGTAACTACCAGGTTGGTGTTCGGCTCAGCGATCGGGCGCAGCCCACCATTGATTTCCCGTGCGATGAACTGATTGGCCGTCAACCATCCGCTGGGCGCATTCGGCGCCCCGTCGACCAGCGACTCGTGCATGCGGTACTCCGGTGCATTGTCGATGAACGACTGCAGGATTTGCGGGCTGAAGGACTCCGGTGAGTCCAGGAAATCCCCCCATTGCCGGGCGAAGTCGGTCAGCCAGTCCCGAAAAACGCCGGAGTCCTGCGGCGGCTCCTCGCCCTCGTCCACCAGAAAGAAGAAGTGCGACATCCGATCACTGACCTCTTGAGCCTGCCGTTTGTCGTTCTTCCAGGCAACAGCATCCGACTCGTGCGGCACCCATCGCACGAAGCGCTTAAGGTAGTCCTCGTATTCGCCGAGATCGCGCGGCCACTGCAGCGCCGCGTAAAGGGATTGGTTCAGTTCCGCCCCGGCCCGCCGGCGGGCCTCCCGCAACGACCGCTCAAGACGATCGACAAGGCCCTGTTCTTTGTCGAGGACGTCGCGAAGCTTCTCGATGACGGTTCCCGGTCCGCTCATATCGTTGCTCCTAGGTCTCGTCAGCGCGCTATCGCGCACCGGCCAACGCGCTCCCCGCACGCCCGCGCTCGGTGTGAGCCGCGGCAGTTAAATACCCCCGCACTTGGTCAGTAAACCGGCGCCGCACTACCCCGGGCGCCGACCTCACGGCGTTGAAGAACGGCGACGTTCGCGAATGGCTCATGCCGCATGGCCACCACCAATCCTCAACTGCGCCAGTGACGCGGCAAGCTCACGTGGCGGCTCGGGAGGTGGCACGCCGATCAGAGACTCCGCCATGGACCTTCATCATGATGCCCCCGCTGAAACAGGCGTCATCGCCGTGCACACCACCGTCCTGTCCGGCATCAATGTGGCGTATCCGCAACGGCAGAACTGGCACGACTGAACGGTGACGACATGACCGTGCTCGACTATCCGGCGTGGCTGCGCATCGACCACTGGCTCAACGTTCTTTTCCTGACCCTGGTAATGCGCAGCGGCGTCGAAATCCTGTCCACCCACCCGAAACGTACTGGCACGACGACAGCAAGCCGGGGGCGCCGTTGCGGTTGCGGGTGGAGACCCAGGTCGGTTTCAAGATGGCGAAATGGATAAGCCAGATCGAGGGTGGCGCGAAGACAACGTCCACTACGACAAGGACGTGGAGATCTGAGATGGCCAACCATGACGCGCCGGTGCGCCCCGAGCTGATCAACTTGAGAAGCGTTGAGCGGGAACGGGTTTTAGAGCTGGTAGCCGTCAGAGGCGGGCACTGTATCGGATGTGGCGCCAACGATTTCACTGTCGGTCACGCCCTATACCTCGGGTTTCTGTTCCTCGACGAGGCCGATGACGCCTTCATGGTGGCGTTGACGTGTCGCAATGCCGACTGTCGCGCACCGCGGACCGGCATCGTAATAACGGCCAACGAATTCTTGAGCGACTACCAACAGATTTCGGACACCGAGGAGATCGCGCGCCGCGCCAGGGCCCGACAAGCTAGCGCAACCTGGGGTGGCTCGGGGTATCAGTGAGCCGGGCGTCGTCAAGCACGCGCAGGCGCCAAACGACGCTGAAAGGCCCGTTGCTTAGCTCAACGGAAGCGTAAGCAATGGCGAGGTAGTTGGTTGGCTCGATCCTCGACCGGGTTCGTTGGTGAGCGCCAAAGTGGTGCTGTGTCCGAGGTCTCGGATTACCGCGGTGGTGGATGGCTTGACGGTTTCGGCGTCCATGGTCCCTGCGGGCCGGGGCCCGTTGGGGTCTATGAGCCACATTTCGTAAACCGTGCCCGAATGCGGCGGGGGGACGTCGGTCATCACGATCACGGCCGCGTTGCTGTGTTGCGATGACAGCATGGTCACGGTGCCGCCGGAAAGTTGGGCTGTAGCGGTGTGCAGGTCCGGCGCTGCCAACACGTGTTCGGTCGTCGATGACGGTGGCGCTGGGCGCAACGCCATGGTGATGCCTGTCGCCACCACCGCGGCGATGATAGCTGCTGCCGCCGCCAGAACCGCGGCACGCCAAGGCTTTTCACGAGATCTGGTGGGCGTGACTACTTCGCGAAGTATCTTGGTTCGCAGCGTCGATGAGGGTTCCAGCTGAGTCGTGTCAGAAAGCGCCGCCATCGCCTTCCATACCGCATGCACCTCGGTGTAAAACGCCTCGGTGACGGACGAAGACGCGGCGGCCACACGCCGTTCAATGTCAGCGCGTTCACTCACCGAGACAGCGTCCAGCGCGTAGGCGGTGGCCAGTTCGAGCAGCAGCGAATCCGACGGATCGGTCATGAGATTTCCAAACAACGACGTAGCGCGCGCAAGGCGTCACGCATCCGGGACTTGATGGTCGAGGTGTTCTGCGCGAGGCGCTCAGCGACCTGAACATAGGTCAGACCTCGATAATAGGCCAATTCGATGCACTCGCGTTGTGTCGCAGTCAGCGCCTGTATGCATCCGATGACGCGGTCGCGCTCGTCATCGGCGATGGCCGCGTCCGCGACGACATCGCGTGGGCGCTCAACATGGCTGACACCGTAGCGCGATTCGCGCTCCGTGGCGGCCTGCTCCGATCGGACCCGATCGATGGCCCGCCGGTGCGCCAGCATGAGCATCCAGGCCAGCGCGCTTCCCGCCGCCGGGTCATAGGCGCGCGCGTTGCGCCAGAGCTGCAGATAGAGCTCTTGGGTCGTTTCCTCACTGTAGTTGGCATCACGAAGGACCTTGAAGACCAACCCGTACACCCGTGCGCGGGTCCGGTCGTAAAGCTGCGTGAAAGCGTCGACGTCATGTTCGGCGACGCGGCGCAGCAACGCGTCAAGCTCGCTGCCCGTGCGCGCCGAACTGCCCATGGCGCGATAGCGTATCGGCTTCGATGGTCGCCGCTGCGCACGCGGGGGCCGTGGCGCCCTCCCCTGCGCCGAAATCACCGCCGCGCCGCCGGTCGCTTCGCATACGGGTGTCGCAACGTTGTCCACCGTCACCGGAATGATTGCGGCGGATCGCATACCCGGTATTCGTCGCCGGACACCCCACGGATGCTGGCCGCACCTGGGTCGGACCCATCCAGGCCCGCGATGTTTCCGAATGACTGCTGTCCGACCACCGATGGCGGCACAAGGCCGCCCGCCACGAAGGAGCCGAACGCAATGAGGAACGATCGGGCAAGGTCAGTCGCTGCCGCAGCCATGGCGGCGGCAGCACTGGTAGCCGGTTTATCAGCATGTTCATCTAACAAGTCGGCGTCTGGGCCGACCACTGCCAGTAGCCCGGCCGGCAGCATGGCCGCATCGGGAACAACATCAGCAACCCCCGATCCGGCGGCCGATCTGGTAGGGGCGGGCTGCGGGGACTACGCGAAACAAAACCCGACAGGCGCGGGATCGGTCGCGGGCATGGCGCAAGACCCTGTCGCTACGGCCGCCTCGAACAATCCAATGCTCACGACTTTGACCTCAGCGTTGTCGGGCAAGCTGAACCCGCAGGTCAATCTCGTCGACACCCTCAACAACGGCCAATACACGGTTTTCGCGCCGACCAACGCGGCTTTCGACAAACTTCCCACCGGGACCATCGACAAGCTCAAGACCGATGCGGCGATGCTCAAGAGCATTCTGACCTATCACGTGGTCCAGGGTCAGACGAGCCCGAACAAGGTCGACGGCACCCATCCGACGCTGCAGGGGGCCAGCCTGGCTGTGACCGGCCAGGGCAACGAGCTCAAGGTCAACGGCGCGGGCCTGGTGTGCGGCGGGGTGCACACCGCGAACGCAACGGTCTACATGATTGACACGGTGCTCATGCCTCCCAGCCAATAACTCCTCCAGCGCACCAAATAAAAGGCAGCCGGGCCTGAAAGCCCGGCTGCCTTTGCGTCTGCCACTAACTCAATGCGCCGCGCGATCCACGACTGGTCCGGCGACGAATACCAGTCATGGTGACTCTTGCGCTGATCGGCTTCCTCGGAGGCTTGATCACCGGCGTTTCCCCGTGCATCTTGCCGGTATTACCGGTGATTTTCTTCTCCGGCACCGACCAGCGCTCCCCCAGCCAAGGACAGCAAGGAGGTGGTGAGTCCGAGTCGGCAACCAAGACGAAAAGCTCAACGAGGCAACGGTTCCGTCCCTACTGGGTAATCGGCGGCCTTGTCCTCAGCTTCAGCGCTGTCACCCTCGTCGGATCGACCGTGCTGTCCCTGCTGCGGTTGCCACAAGACGCCGTCCGGTGGGCAGCGCTGGTCGCCTTGGTCGCGATCGGGCTCGGCCTGATCTTTCCCCGGTTTGAACAGTTTCTCGAGAAGCCCTTTGCGCGCCTCCCGCAAAAACAAACACACAACTACGGCAACGGGTTCGGTCTCGGCGTGGCGCTGGGCGTACTCTACGTACCCTGCGCCGGCCCGGTATTGGCTGCGATCATGGTCGCCGGCGCGACGGCCAGGATCGGCACGGGCACGCTCGTGCTGACATGTGCCTTTGCCTTCGGCGCCGGACTGCCCTTGTTGGTGTTCGCGCTGGCAGGTCGGCAAGTCGCACAACGGGTTAACGCCTTTCGGGCTCGCCAACGCCAGCTCCGCATCGCCGCGGGAATCGTGACCATCTTGCTCGCGGTGGCGCTCGTCTTCGACCTGCCCGCACTGCTGCAACAGACCATTCCCGACTACACTAGTTCGTTGCAAGCCAAGATCGCGAGCGATCATCGGATACAGGAAAAGCTGGACTTGGGCGGGATCGTCAACGACGAAAATGCCCAGCTGTCACACTGCAGCAATGGAGGCACCCAACTCGAAAACTGCGGCCCAGCCCCCAATCTCAAAGGTATCGCCGCCTGGCTCAACACACCGGGTGATCGACCGATCGACTTAAAGGCACTGCGCGGCAAGGTTGTATTGATCGACTTCTGGGCTTATTCGTGCATCAACTGCCAGCGCGCCATCCCCCACGTCGTGGGCTGGTACAACACCTACCACGACAATTTCGAAGTCATCGGAGTGCATACCCCCGAGTACGCGTTCGAGAAGGTGCCCGCCAACGTCGCCAAGGGTGCCGCAGACCTCGGCATCACCTACCCCATCGCGCTCGACAACGGCTATTCGACCTGGACCAATTACCGCAACCGCTACTGGCCGGCAGAGTATCTGATTGACGCCACCGGTTCGGTGCGTCATATCAAATTCGGCGAAGGCGATTACAGCGGTACCGAGAAGCTTATCCGGCAGCTAATCGCCGACTCCGCCCCCGGAACGCGACTTCCGCCACCGACAGACACCGCCGATGACACCGCCCCGGCGCAACACACCACTCCCGAGACGTACTTCGGGGTAGGCAAAGTCATCAATTACCGCGGTACCGGCCAATACGACGAGGGCGCACTGGTTTTCGATTATCCCTCGACTCTTCCCGCCGATAGCTTCGCCCTCAGCGGCCCATGGTCACTGGACTACCAGGGCGCAACGGCCAACAGCGACGAGTCCAGCATCAGACTCAATTACCACGCCAACAAGGTTTATCTCGTCGCCGGCGGAACCGGCACCATCACTGTGACACGTGGCGCACAATCCACCACCGTGCCCATCTCCGGGGCGCCGACATCACATCTGCTGGTCGCAGACGACCACACCGAAACCGCAACACTCGAGGTACACCTCACCAAAGGCCTCCAGGCGTTTTCCTTCACCTACGCCTAATGGACGCTGATCGAATCGCTCGAGCAATCCGGACCCGCCGCGGTTCCGAATCACCTATGCCAGCTGCCAACACGGCGGCACAGGGCTCTCGCAGATAACCAAGGAGCGAACACAATGAAATTGACCAAAATGCCACTAACGGCCGCGGGTCTAAGTGCAGCCACCATCGTTGGTGTTGCACTGGCCACCGCGCCCATGGCAACAGCAGCTGACTTGGTCGGCCCCGGATGCTCGGACTACGCCACCGCACACCCGTCGGGGCCGGCATCCGTGCAGGGGATGTCACAAGACCCCGTCGCGGTCGCCGCGTCCCACAACCCGATGCTCACCATGTTGACCGCTGCGGTATCCGGCCAGCTCAACCCACAGGTGAACTTGGTCGACACCCTGAACAACGGCCAGTACACCGTTTTCGCACCAACCGATGACGCATTCAACAAATTGCCGCCCTCGACGATTGACCAGCTCAAGACCAACTCCTCCATGCTGACCAGCATCCTGACCTATCACGTCGTCCAAGGTCAGCTGAGCCCGGCCAGAGTCATCGGCAGCCACAAAACGCTGCAGGGCGCCGACCTGACCGTCACCGGCCAGGGCAACGCTCTCAACGTCAACAACGCCGGTGTGGTGTGCGGTGGCGTGCCTACCGCGAACGCTACGGTCTACATGGTCGACACCGTTTTGATGCCGCCGGCATAGCTTTCTGCAAAGCATCGGTGGGAGGGCGCATTCGGGCCGTGAACGGCGCAAATTGTGTGCCGTCGTAACCGCACCGTAGATGCTTTCCGATTTAGGCGCGTCGCAACGTAACACCGACATCCCTAAGGAGCTTAGAGGCCGACACCTCGACACCACTGACTCGAATCCAGCTGCACCACAACGTGTTTCGCGGCGATCGATCGCATCGATTCCGCATCAGCCGTCAATCGCGTTCTAACCTTCGTGGTTGGCTTCGCCCTGGACACACTGTTTCCTGGTGGTGAATCGGGATCTACCTGTGTTGCGCCCTGACACGAGCGGACCACCGGTGGGAGAAACAAGGTCTGAACTCCCCAGCCGGTGCGGTGTAAACCATGCCGAAGCGTCACATCGGCGCAGCTGCACGATAGGTGGTGCCCATGGGTGGCTTCGACCGACGGAGACGCTCGGGTTGGTCGCCGGCGGTACGGTGCTGACGGCCTTGATCGCCGCAGGACAGACGATCTCCGGCTTGACGCGTCACCTTCCGCTGATGCTGTCCACCGTTGACGTGCAGGGCTGGTCCACCGTGCAGAGCTGGCGCGGGGTTCGGCTGGGGGAGCTGGCCGTACTGGCCGGAGTGTCGGCACCGCGCTCTGCGCTGGTGTCATCGCCAGACAGGAAAGGTTGTTTCAACCGCGTTGCCTTGCAAGCCAACCAGATCGGCCACCCCGACGCGATGATTGCGCTACAGCTCAACGGCGCGGACATCTCACTTGACCACCGTTGCCCCGCGCGGATCATCATCGCGGCACCACCGGGAGTTCACACCACCAAATGGGTGAGTTCCATTGACTTTCGGGCGACTTAAGATGGCCATCCTATCGGCGCGCTTCCGCGGTATCTATGGATCACATCCGGGACACCTGTTGACCATGGCGGCCGGGTTCGCATTGATCGGCTATCTGGTCGTCACTGCCGGGCCCGCCACCCTGTGGAAACCGCAGGACGGTTGGTGGAAATCAATGACGCTGTGGTTCGCCGCGGCGATAGTCTTCCATGACCTGGTGCTCTTCCCGATCTACTCGCTCGCCGACCGGGTTCTGGGTGCGCCGAACAACCGACGGCCCCCAGCTCGTGTGTCGACGCGCAACCACCTGCGGGTGCCCGCACTGGGCTCTGGGCTGATTCTGCTCAGTCTTTCACCGGACATCATCATGCAGGGTGCAGAGAAATACTTTGAAGGCACTGGGCTGACCCAAGAACATTTCCTCGGGCGTTGGCTCATGCTCACGGCTCTCATGTTTGGCGCCAGCGCCCTTATCTACGGTATGCGCCTGTTGTTGGCTCGCCAAAGCAACAACGGGACAGCGAAAGTGGGCTGCGTTGACGGCTCAAGTGAGATCGGAAGTCAGTGCCGCCAGGCGCTGGTCAATGCTGGTTGTCTCCCAGGTCGCCTCGCTGTCGGCGAACGTATTCAATGGAGCGCTTGGCGGCCACGGAAGCCGGCTGACCCTTGGGGGGCGCAGGGCTTCAAGGATCCGCCGAGAACGCGGCCGGTCGATTGGATGGACCGCACCGGCTAGGGCGCGATCGCGTCCGCCTCGGCGTCGACCTGGGGAGTTTCGCCCGGTTTCTCGCGTTTCTCCCAGCGACGCAACGCTTCTCGACACGGCGACTCGACCAGCGCGTAGCTGACCGCGGCGATCGCAAAACCGAAGATCAGCGTCAATGCCAACACCGTGGGCATGCGGCCGGTGAACGGGAACGTCCCGAGCACCGGGAACACCATGGCCAGCGCCGCCAGGTGCCACACGAACAACCCGTAGGACCAGCGCCCCAGGGTCACCATCGCGGTGGTCCCCAACAGGCGATGCGGCGTGTCCACCCGGTCCAGCACCAGCGGCGCGACCAGCGCGAAGGCCACCAGGGAGCCCATCGCGGTCTTCACCGCGAACTGGGCCGGGGTGCCGGGCACCAAACCTTCGGGACCGGCCAGCGGCGACGCCGCGATCAGGTAGGAGATGACCGCGACGGCGGCCATCACCACCCGCCCCACCTTTTTCTGCGCTACGCGCACTGGCAATCCGATCCCGCTGTGAACCCACTCGGCCAGCAGCATGCCGGCGGCGAACCACGAGAAGAACGCCGGCGGCCAGTTCAGGGGGTTGATGCCCGAGGCGGATCCGCCCCCGAACAGGGGCACCCAGCCCCACGCCCAGCTCAGGGCCCCCAGCGCGGCGATCGCCGGCACCCGGGCCCGGACCGGCAGCCTGCGGGCCAGCAGGGCGAGAATCGGCAATGCCAGGTAGAAGCTGACCTCGACAGACAGGCTCCACATTTGGGTCAGGCCGCCGGTCAGCGTCAGCGGCACGTAAATCTGGGTGAGCGTCAGGTTGGCCAACCACACCGTCAGGCTGGCGTGGTCGGCGTCGGGCAACAGGGTCAGGATCACGACGACGGCGACCACATAGGCGGGCATGATGCGGACCACCCTGGACCGCAGGTAGTGGCCGGTGCCCGGGCGGGGTCCCAGATCCCTTGCCGCCGCGGCATGTCCGCGCCACAGTAGAAAACCCGACAGCGCGAAGAAGACCGCCACGGCGAGGTCGAAGCGGCCGAACAGCCTGCCGCTGGCGCCGCTGGAGTGCCCGGTCTGGAACGCGACGTGCGTGACGACGACGCCCATGGCCGCGCAGGCGCGCATGCCTTCCACGGCCGGCAGGAAGCTGCGGACCCCGCCCACCCGCTGGTCATCGCTCACCACCACAGTTTGCCTGTGCTGCGTTGCCCGGCGATTGGAGGACCGAGCAACAGGTTCGTAAGCCGCTGCCTTACTTTCTGCTGTTAGGGTCGAACGAGTTTGCCCCGGGCTGCTGCTCGGGTCGGGTCGCGGCTGATGAAGCAAGGAATCGAGGAGGGCACGGCGACGTGAACCGAGCAGTCATGTTGCGGTTCGCCGCATGCGGGATCATCGGACTCGGAGCTGCCCTGCTGATCGCCGCGCTGCTATTGACGACGTACACCACCAGCAGGATCACCAAGGTTCCCCTGGACGTCGACGCCACGCTGGTCGGTGATGGCGCCGGGACCGCACTCGACTCCGCGTCGTTGTCGACCGACCACGTCGTCGTCAACCAGAACGTGCCGCTCGTCTCCCAGCAGCAGATCAGCGTCGAGTCGCCCGCCAACGGCGACGTGGTCACGCTTCAGGTCGGAAGTTCGTTGCGGCGCACCGACAAGCAGAAGGACAGCGGGCTGCTGCTGGCGATCGTCGACACCGTCACGCTCAATCGCAAGACCGCGCTGGCCGTCTCGGACGACACCCATGCCGGCGGCTCGGTTCAGAAGCCGCGCGCCGTCAACGACGAGAACCCGCCCACCGCGATGCCGCTGCGGCACGACGGGCTGTCCTATCGGTTCCCGTTCAACACCGAGAAGAAGACCTATCCCTACTTCGACCCGATCGCGCAGAAGGCGTTCGACGTCAACTACGAAGCCCAGGAAGACGTCAACGGGCTTTCCACGTACAAGTTCACCCAGAACGTCGGGTACAACGCCGACGGCAAGCTAGTGGCCCCGGTGGCGTACCCGTCGCTGCTGGCCGGCAACGAGGACGCCAAGCAGACCACGTCGGCGTCGATGTGGGGCGTCCAAGGAGGCGATCCGAACGAGCAGATCGCCATGACCCGCTACTACGCGGCGCAGCGCACGTTCTGGGTGGATCCGGTGTCGGGCACCATCGTCAAGCAGACCGAGCACGCCGATCACTATTTCGCCCGCGACCCGCTCAAGCCAGAGCTCACCCTGGCCGACTACAAGGTCACCTCGAACGAAGACACCGTCGAATCCCAGGTCAACGCCGCCCGCGATGAGCGCGACCGGCTGGCGCTGTGGTCGCGGGTGCTGCCGATCACGTTCACCGCGGTCGGCTTGATCGCCCTGATCGGCGGTGGGCTGCTCGCCTCGTTCAGCCTGCGCAGCGAGAGCGCGCTGACCGACCCCGGCCTGGACCGGGGCGACCAGGACTTCTTCGGCCGCAGCGGCCTCGAGGAGCCGGTGCCCGGCGCCGAAGCCGAGACCGAGAAGCTGCCCACCCAGCGTCCCGAGGCGCGTCAGGAGTCCGGCCCGCCCGGCTCCGATCCACCGGGCGCACCCGGGTCGGCCGGCCCGGACGAGCCCACCGCGGCGAAACGGGCCGAGCCCAATCCGCCCGGGCCGCACGACCGGGAATAGCCCGGCTCGGATGCGTTAACCGTGCGCTGGACCCGACCCGCGTACGCACTGGTCTTGGCGCTGCTGGTGGTCGGGCCGCTCCTGGCGCCCGGGTATCTGCTGTTGCGCGACGCGGTGTCGACGCCGCGCTCGTATCTATCCGACACCGCGCTGGGGCTGACGTCGGCGCCGCGCGCCACCCCTCAGGATTTCGCGGTGGCGCTGGCCTCCCATCTGGTCGACGGCGGCGTCGTGGTGAAGACCCTGCTGGCGCTCGGGCTGTGGCTGGCGGGGTGGGGCGCGGCCCGGCTGGTCGCGGTCGCGCTACCGTGCGCGGGCGCTGCCGGCCAGTTCGTCGGTGCCACCCTGGCGATTTGGAATCCCTATGTCGCAGAACGGCTTCTGCAGGGTCATTGGAGCCTTTTGGTCGGTTACGGCTGCCTGCCCTGGGTGGCCGCGGCCATGCTGACGCTGCGGACGACGGCGGCGAGCCGGTTCGTGTTCTGCGGGCTGGCCTTCTGGATCGCGCTGGCCGGGCTGACCCCGACCGGGCTGCTGCTGGCCGCGACGGTGGCGCTGGTCTGCGTGGTGGCTCCCGGTACCGGCCGGGCGCGCCGGTGGTGCGCCGCGGCGGCGTTGGGTGCCGCGCTGGTGGCGGCGCTGCCCTGGCTGACGGCGGCGGCAATGGGCGCGTCGCTGTCCGCCCACACGGCGGCGAACCGGCTCGGCGTCGAGGCGTTCGCGCCCCGCGCCGAGCCGGGCCTGGGCACCCTGGCCAGCCTGGCCAGCCTCGGCGGCATCTGGAACGGTGACGCGGTACCCGGTTCGCGCACCACGCTTTTCGCGGTGTTCTCGGCCGTGGTGCTGCTGGGTGTGGTGGCGGTGGGTCTACCGACTGTCATCCGGCGCAGGGTGGCGGTGCCACTGCTGGTGTTGGCGGCGGTGTCCGTGCTCGTCCCGGCGGCGCTGGCGACCGGTCCGGGCCTGCAGCTGCTGAGCGCGGTGGTCGACGCCGTGCCCGGTTTCGGGGTGTTCCGTGACGGCCAGAAGTGGGTCGCGCTGGCGGTGCCCGGCTATGCCCTGGCGGGTGCCGGCGCGGTGGTGACGCTGCGCCGGTGGCTACGGCTTGCCGGGGCCGCCGCCCCGGCGCTGGTCTGTTGCCTGACGCTGCTGCTGGCGCTGCCCGACCTGGCCTGGGGTGTGTTCGGCAAGGTGGTGCCGGTGCGCTATCCGCGCGGCTGGACCGCCGTCGCCGCGGCGATCGACGCCCAGCCGGGCGCGGTCGCGGTGTTGCCCGCCGGCACCATGCGGCTGTTCTCCTGGTCAGGCCCTGCACCGGTGTTGGACCCACTGCCCCGCTGGGTGCGCGCCGACGTGTTGAGCACCGGTGACCTGGTGATCTCCGGGACGCCCATTGCCGGGGAGGGAGTGCACGCCCGGGCGGTGCAGGAGCTCCTGCTGTCCGGGCCCGATCCGGCGGCGCTGGCCGCCGCCGGGGTGGGCTGGCTGGTGGTGGAATCGGACAGCGCCGGCGACATGGGGGCCTCCGCCCGCACCCTGGGCGCGCTGGCCCCGGTCTATCGGGACCACGAGATAACGCTCTACCGGATCGGCGGGCAGACCCCCGGAGTGTCGGCCGGGCGGCGGACGGCGACGGTGGTCGCGCATCTGGCTTGGCTGGCGATGCTGATCGGCGGTGCCACCGGCGCGTTCATCGGTGCGTGGCGGCGTCGCGCACGCTCAGTCCCGCCCGGTGACTAGCCCGTTGACCGTGCGGCCGGCCTGCACCGCTTCCAGCACGCCGCACATCGCGTCGGCGCTCTGCGTCCAGGAGAATTCACCGCTGCGGGTGTGCGCCTTAGCGCCCAGTTGATCGCGCAGCACCGAATCGGCGAGCAGTTCTTCAAGCCGATCCACCAGCTCGGCGTGGCTGTCCACCAGGATCCCGGTCACCTCGTCGACGATCGAGTCCGACAGGCCGCCCGAGGACCGGTAGCCGATGGTCGGCACCCGGTGCTGGGCCGCCTCGACGACCGCCAGGCCCCAGCCCTCCTTGCGTGAGGGCAGCAGGTGCACCCAGGCCCCTTGCAGGACATGGTGTTTGGTCACGTCGTCGACATGCCCGTGGAACGTCACCGCCGAACTGATGCCGAGCCGCCGCACGTGCTCGACGAGCCGCTCGCGCCACCAGCCGTCGCCGACGATATCGAGGTGCAAGCCCGGGATCCGCGGCAGCAGACGCGCAACCGCCTCCAGGGCGTCTTCGATCTGCTTGTGCGGTACCAGCCGTGACAGCACCACCACCCGCGGCGCCGCCGACCGTGGGCCCGTCAGCGATTGCGCCGGCGCCCGGTCGAGGCCGTTGCGCACCACCGCGATCTGCGAGCCGTTGACGCCCAGCGTGACCAGGTCGCGCGCGGACGGAAGCGACACCGTGACGTACTGGTTATACCGGTTCACCAGCGGCGACAGCGTCGACTCGACGAACCAGCCGAGCCGGCCGAGCACCGGCCCGGCCACCGGCCACTGCTCGCGGTGGCAGTGATGCACCAACACCACCACTCGGCGGCCGTAGATCAGCCGGGCCAGGAAGGGCAGGCCGTTCTGGGTGTCGACGACCACGTCGGGCCGCACTTCGCGCAGCGGCCCGACCCCCAGCCGGGCCGAGGCCATCGCCAGCAACGCCCAGACGTACACCGAGTAGCGGCCGCCGACCCGGTTGATCCCCACGCCGTCGACGACCTCGCGTCGCGGCACTCCGGGATAGCGGGCGGTGCGCAGCGTGACGGCGATTCCCGATGCGGCCAGCTGCGCGCCGATGCGCTGCAGATAGGCTTCACTGCCGCCGCCCTGCGGGTGCCCGGTATCGCGCCAGCACAGCAGCAGCACGGAGCGCAAGGAAGACATCGAGCGTCAGAATAACCGGCGATGATGTGCACCGGGCGGCGCCACACATCCGTAGGGTGTGGCCGGTGGCGGCCACCGACATCTTCGCGCGCCGGGCGACGCTGGCCCGCTCGCTGCGGCTGCTGTCGGAGTTTCGCTACGAGCAGCCGGATCCGGCCCGCTTTTACGGCGCCCTGGCGGCCGATACCGCGGCCATGGTGAGCGATCTGTGGCGGACCGCCCACGGCGAGCCGCTTTCCGGCCGCACGCTGCTCGACGTCGGCGGCGGCCCGGGCTACTTTGCGGCGGCCTTCGCCGATGCCGGCGTCCGCTATGTCGGGGTCGAACCCGACCCCAGCGAGATGCACGCGGCCGGGCCCACCGTCGCCGGGGGGACGGGGACCTTCGTGCGCGCCTCGGGAATGGCGCTGCCCTTCACCGAGGACTCCGTGGACATCTGCTTGTCCTCCAACGTCGCCGAGCATGTTCCGCGGCCCTGGCAGCTCGGCGCCGAGATGCTGCGGGTGACGAAGCCGGGCGGGCTGGTCGTACTGTCCTACACCGTCTGGTTGGGGCCGTTCGGCGGCCACGAGATGGGCCTGACCCATTACTTCGGCGGCGCCCGCGCCGCCGCCCGCTATGCCCGCAAGCACGGCCATCCACCCAAAAACGACTACGGGTCGTCGTTGTTTGCGGTGTCGGCGGCCGAGGGGCTGAGCTGGGCCGAGAACACCGGGTCGATGGTGGCCGCATTTCCCCGCTACCACCCACGATGGGCATGGTGGCTGACGGGTGTGCCGATGCTGCGCGAGTTCCTGGTGAGCAATCTGGTTCTGGTCCTCCAACCCCAATAGTGAAACGTGTTCTCGTTTCGCGTCGGCTTGGGTAGGGTGGCGCCCATGCCCGCCAGAGCGGAGCGATGAGGAGGAGCGGCGGAAGATGACCGACATCAAGACCGAATACGACAAGCTTTTCATCGGCGGCAAGTGGACGGAGCCGTCGACCTCTGAGGTGATCGAGGTGCGCTGTCCGGCCACCGGCGAATACTTCGGCAAGGCACCGCTGGCGGCGGCGGCAGACGTCGACGCCGCGGTCGCCGCGGCGCGTG
>NZ_DASUHS010000060.1:0-2672 GCF_036273375.1 Mycobacterium sp.
TGTCGAGCAAGCAGCGCGGGCGGCTGGTGCGCGAGATCGCCGGCCGAACCCATACCGACCCGTTCGGCAACCAGGTGCGCTATTCGCGGGAGACGCTGGACCGCTGGATTCGCCGCTACCGCGTTGGCGGGTTCGAGGCGCTGGTGCCCGCCCCGCGGCGGCTGGCCGCACGCACCGACGTGCAGGTGCTGGAGCTGGCCGCGTCGCTGAAGCGGGAAAACCCGACCCGCACGGTGGCGCAGGTGGCCCGGATCCTGCGCACCGCGACCGGGTGGGCGCCCTCGGAATCCACCCTGCTGCGCCATTTTCACCGGCTGGAGTTGATGGGCCCGAATGCCGGGGAGGCACCGGCGGTGTTCGGCCGGTTCGAGGCCGCCGACCCCAACGAGCTGTGGGTCGGAGACGCCCTGCATGGGCCGCGGGTCGGCGACCGCAAAACCTACTTATTTGCTTTCCTTGATGACCACACACGGCTTGCCGTCGGCTACCGGTTCGGCTTCGCCGAAGACACCGTGCGGCTGGCCGCGGCGCTGCGCCCGGCGCTGGCCGCCCGCGGCGTGCCCCGCTCGGTGTATGTCGACAACGGCTCGGCCTTCTGTGATGCCTGGCTGTTGCGGGCGTGCGCGAAACTCGGTGTGTCCCTGGTGCATTCGCAACCCGGTCGGCCCCAAGGGAGGGGCAAAATCGAGAGATTCTTCAGGACCGTTCGCGAGCAGTTTCTGGTGGAGGTGACCGACACCAGCAGCGAAGATCTCGCCGCCGCCGGTGTCGATCACGCCGCCGCGCTGCTGGAGCTCAACCGGCTATTCACCGCCTGGGTGGAAACCGAATACCACCGCCGCACCCATTCCGAGACCGGGCAGAGTCCGCTGGATCGCTGGGAGGTCGGCTGGGACCGGTTGGGCCGCATCCCGGCCATGCCCAGCGCCGCCGATCTGACTGAGGCGTTCCTGTGGAGCGAGTTTCGCACCGTCACCAAGACCGCCACCGTGTCGCTGCACGCCAACACCTATCAGGTCGATCCCGCGCTGGTTGGGCGGCGTGTCGAGCTGGTGTTCTCCCCGTTCGACCTGGAAACCGTCGAGGTCCGCTACCGCGACAAGTCCTATGGGAAAGCCCTGCCGCACATCATCTCCCGTCACGCCCACCCCAAAGCCAAACCGGAGACCAACGAGCCCGAGTCACCGCAGCGGACTGGGATCGACTACCTGTCGCTGACCGCGGCCGCCCACCACGAGCAGATCCGCCGCGACGAACGCATCGGCTATCACGCCCTCTACGGCAGCAACGAGGATGGCGAGATCCCCGGCCAGCCATCCATCGACAACCTCCAGCCCCGCGCCAATGTCGACCCAGAGGGTGAGGTGTCGGCGTGAGTATTCAACGGCTGCAATCACATTGGGGATTCACCCGGATGCCGTTCGGGCGTGACCTAGCTCCGAGCATGCTGCACCGCCATGCCGAACACGGAGAGGCGGTCGCCCGCATCAGCTGGTGTGTGGACCAGCGCGCCATCGGAGTGATCACCGGCGAGGTCGGCGCCGGCAAAACCGTCGCCATCCGCGCGGCCACCGCGGCGTTGGATCCGTCCCGGCACGTGTTCATCTACCTGGCCAACCCCACCATCGGGGTGCGCGGCATGCTCACCCACATCGTGGCCACCCTCGGGCACACCCCGGCCTTCCACAAGGCCACCCTGGCACCACAGGCCGCCGAGGCGCTGGCCACCGAACACGCCGAACGGGGCCGCAACCCCGTGCTGGTCGTCGACGAAGCCCATCTGCTGGACAATCAGCAGCTCGAAGCAATCCGGCTGTTGACCAACCACGACATGGACTCCGGATCGCCGTTCGCGGTCATCCTGGTCGGCCAACCCAGCCTGCGCCACCGCCTGCGGCTCGGGGTGCTCGCCGCGTTGGATCAGCGCATCGCCGTACGCTACGCAATTGCCGGGATGAGCGCGTCCGACACCGCCGATTACATACGCCATCACTGCAAAATCGCTGGACGGTCGGACACCCTGTTCTCCGAGGACGCGATCGGGCTGATCCACAACGCCTCCCGCGGCCATCCCCGCGCGGTCAACAACCTTGCCCTACACGCGCTGACCGCCGCATTCGCCGCCGACCACACCATCGTCGACGAAAAAGCAGCCCGCATCGCGATCAGCGAAATGGCCGCGGACTGAACCCGATCCGCGTCAACCCAACCACCACAACATCAACCTGACGGGCATCCCGTCATCACAACCACCACGGCCCCGCTCAGCACCCCGAGCGGGGCCGTCCTCACATCCGAATCGTCGTCAACCCCAATGACGCCAACATCGTCATCGAGAGTGACGCGCAACAGTGGCGTTGTGAGCAAGGGTGATGAACAGCCGCTTGCGCACTGTGCTCATACCCCGTTCGCGGGTGCGACGCATCGATATTTGCGATAGGAAATAGGACGCGTTGTCAAGGTCCGCATCACTCTCAAGGTCTTCGATGCCGCCGCGCCGGAGGGCTTCGGGGATGTCGGTGCGATCTTGGAATCCGAACTCCACTGCAACGTGCACGATGCCGTCGTGCAGATCTCCGAGATGCTCGACGGTGATGCGCTGCGCCCAGGGAATGTGTGGAACGTCGGCGGTGCGGGCCGAGACGATGATGACGTGTTTGTGTAGCACGTGG
>NZ_DASUHS010000061.1:0-13365 GCF_036273375.1 Mycobacterium sp.
CCGTGTGTTTGAAGTGGCTGTCTTTCGGGGCGAGCGGTCCGGGTTCGATCGTCCACAAGTCGACGGTCGAGGCCTGCGCCGCGAATCCCCAGCGTGAGGGCACCGCCCACGACATCTGGTCGAGACCGAGTCGGTCGGTGACCGGGATCATCCCGCCGCACAGCACCAACTGCAACATCAGTGAAACCACCAGCAGCGGCATGATCTGCTCGTTGGAGCGGGCAAGGGAGGACAGGACCATGCCGATCATCGCCGCGGTGACGCACATCGCGGCGGTTGCGACGTACAGCTCGAGGGTGGCGCTGCCGAGGAGCAGGGCCGGCCGCGTCGGTGCTCCTTTACCCAAAATCGTGATGGTCGTCGCGATCGCCGACTGAACGACGGCGAACACGGAGAATACGGCCATCTTCGCGAGCAGATACGCCTTGGTGGACAGGCCGACCGCCTGTTCTCGGCGGAAGATGGGGCGCTCGCCGATGAGGTCGCGGATCGTGAGCGCGGTACCCATGAAGACGGCGGCCATGGTGAGCAACATCAACACCGAGCCGGGTTCATCGGAGCCGTCCCCGTTTGGGTCGGCGACGCGGAATCCCGTCGAACCCGGAACGGTGAGCGCCAGCGCGCCCATCACAAACGGCAACAGCGCAAGAAATATGAAGTAGGCACGGTCGGCAACGATCAGCCGAACCTGGCGGCGCGCGATCGTGGCGAACTGGCGACGCGTGCTGGAGCGGGCCGGGGCGCCCAAATCTGCCGGCTTCTCCGCCTCGGCTCCGGCCGGGGGTGGTTTGAGTTGGGCCAGGAAACGACGGTTGGCTTCGTCGGGGTCCGCACCCACCATGCCGAAGATCTTGGCCCAGTTGGTGGTTCCCATGGTCGCTTCGATTTCGTCGGGCGGGCCGCAATACGCCGTCTTGCCGCCGGGCGCCATCAGCAGCACCTGGTCGCAGAGATCGAGGTAACTCAGCGAGTGCGTCACCACCAGCACCACGCGGCCGGCGTCGGCCAGCTGCCGCAACATGGTCATGACCTGGAGGTCCAGCGCCGGATCCAGGCCAGAAGTCGGCTCGTCGAGGATCAGCAGCGACGGTCCGGTGAGCAGCTCGAGTGCCACCGAGGCACGCTTGCGCTGCCCACCGGACAGCTTGTCCACCCGGGTATCGGCGTGCTTGGTCAACCCGAGTTCCTCGATTACCTGCGCAACGACCTGGGCGCGGTCTTGTTTGCTGGTATCGGGCGGCAGCCGCAACTCGGCGGCATAGTTCAGCGCCTGGCTCACCGTCAGCTGGCGGTGCACGACGTCGTCTTGGGGCACCATACCGATCCGGCTGCGCAACGACGCAAAACTTGCGTGAATGTCGTGGCCTTCGAAGGTGATTGAGCCGGAGCTGGGACAAGTGGCGCCGGCGATCAGCCGGGACAACGTACTCTTTCCGGCTCCGGAACCGCCGATGAGGGCGGTCAGCGTGCCGGGTCTGGCCGTCAGCGAGACCTTCTGGATCAGCCGTTTGCTGTCGACTTCGAAGTCGACCTCGCGCACCTCCAGCCCGCCGGTGCGGGTGGCCGCTTCGGCACGGCGAAGCAAGATCTCACCGTTGAACACCAAATCGACGTTGCCGATCGTGACCACGTCGCCCTCGGTCAGCGGCGCTGACAAGATTCGGGTGCCGTTGACGAAAGTGCCATTGATGCTTTGCGCGTCGTGGATCTCCGTGCCGGTCGGGCTCGAGATCATGTAGGCGTGATGGCGCGACGCCAAGACGTCCGAGATGACGACGTCGCTGTCTTCGCCGCGACCGATCACGGTGGCGCCCGTGGGTGGTGCAGCGAGCGTCGATCGAGACCGCTGCACCGCACGACGCAGGTTGGTGCTGTCGAACTGCGCGGCTTCGAGTGCTTCCGCTCCAATCTCGGTCAGCGGTTGGCCTTTTGCCGCCGACTGAGCGGGGCGTTCGGGTGGCGGTACCGCTTGGGGTCCGCGGGGCGGCAACGATTGGCTCGGATAGCCGACGGCGCGGCGCGGCGCGCTGGCCGGCTGCGATGCCGGTGGCGGCGGGGCGGCTCGGGTGTAACGAAGCGGGGCGGGTTGCGGTCGCGCGATGCGGGGCGAAGAGCCACCGGGCTGCTGCGGGTACTCCGGCCGCGGCGGCCTCAGGGCGCCGGGGCGCGCAAGGGCCTGCATCCCCTCGACCGTCGGCGGCAGCTGGCCCACCGTCCTTTCGTGGCTTTCGATCACGAAGCTCAACCGCGGGCCGTCGGGACTTCCTACGTTGATGCTCTGGCCGTCACGGATGTCGACGACGGCAGCCCGGCCGCCATTGACGAACATTCCCGTCGGGGATCCGTTGTCGATCGCTATCCATTTGCCGCGATCGAAACGCAACAGCAGATGTGCGCGGGCGATCTGCGGGTGGGCCACGCGCATGTCGGCGCGCAGGTCGCTTCCCACGACGACATCATTGCCGGCGGCAAAACTGCGCCGTGACCAGTTCGATTGAACCGTCAGTACGGGCGGTACGGGCCTAGTCATCCACTCAGTATTCGACCCGCCATCGGCAAGCGCCAGGGTTTCGCCATATTGGTCTGCAGTCAACGATCGTATTTGCTAACGGGCTCGTCTCCGGTGAGTGGCGCGACCGAAATCGCGGCCATCGCGAGCCACGGGCGGGTCACGACACGATCCCGATTCACTGCCGTCCGCCGGACCAAGCACCCTTAGCCAAAACGTGATCGTTGTGTGGCCAAATATCAACGTGCCCTTGCACTTTCGCAGCTCAGCGCCCATTTATCATCCCTATTACAACTAGGCCATTCAAAAGGAATTGGAGCCATGCGGACGGGTGTTCGGTGTGTTCTTGCGGTGATCGGAGCCGCTACGAGTGTTGTCGTGACGCCGGCCGACGTAAGCCTGGCGGCGTCGAACCAGTCGCATGGGTTCGCGATCGCGTCGGTTCTGCCGGCGCGCGACGAGGTGGTCGGCGTGGCGCACCCCGTGATGGTGAGATTCACCGCGCCCGTGGCCAATCGGCAGGCGGCCGAGCGTTCCGTTGAAGTCAAATCAGCGCCCGCGATGACCGGCAAGTTCGAATGGCTCGACAACGATGTCGTCCAGTGGGTTCCGGACAGATACTGGCCGGCGCACAGCACAATTGCGCTGACAGTGGGCGGCGTGTCCACCGAGATCAAAACGGGCCCCGCCGTGGTCGGCGTCGCCAACATCTCCGAACACACCTTCACCGTGAGCATCGACGGGATCCAGGCGGGACCGCCGACCTCACTTCCGGCGCCGCACCATCGGCCGCATTTCGGCGAGCAAGGCGTGATGCCCGCCTCGATGGGTAGGCCGGAATACCCGACGCCGGTGGGCACGTACACCGTCCTGTCCAAAGACCCTGCGGTGAACATGGACTCGAGTAGCGTCGGCATTCCCGTCGACGATCCCAACGGTTACCTGCTCACCGTCAACTACGCCGTACGAATCACCAACCGCGGCCTGTTCGTGCATTCGGCCCCGTGGGCCGTTTCCTCACTGGGGCTCGAAAACGTCAGCCACGGCTGCATCAGCCTGAGTCCGGATGACGCCGAGTGGTACTACGACCACGTCAACGTCGGCGACCCGGTGATCGTCCAGGACTCGTCTTACAATTAAGGAAGCCCCGCACCCAGGCGTAAGCCCCACGCGGCGCTTCAACCATGCTGACGTACGCGGCTTTTCACTGTGCGCGGTCGGCCGCTACGCCGGGGCCCCGGGGCCTTGGGGGCAGCACGGCGGCCACCAATAACGGGACGGGCCCGCTGGTAACAAACCAGCGGGCCCGTCCCGTTCAATCCGAAGTAAATAGGCCTCAGCTCGCGCCCGAGGGACCGGCAGGAACCGGCTGGCCGGGCACCGGTCCGCCGGCGGGTGCCGGACCCGTTGGCGCATCCTTCACCCCGGACATGTCAATGATCGGAGCGGCCGCATCCACGGGAGCACCGGCGGCCACCGGCCCACCGAGCGCAATCAGCGGCGCACCGGCCGGCACTACCGGCACCGGCGGCACTATCGGCACCGGCGGCGCAAGGGGCAGCGGCGGCACGATCGGCAACGGAGCACCGATCGGCACCGGGCCTGGCACGGCCATCGGCACGCCGGACATATCAACCATGGGCGCCGCGCACATGCCCCCGGCCGCAGGCGCACCGGCAGCCACGGGCCCGCCAGCTGCGACCGGACCACCGGCGGCCGGCGCCACCTCGCCCGACTGCCCCTCGATGCAGGCGTTGCCACCCGTAATCAGCGGGGCGGCCGCCGAGTCGGGGCTCAACGCGATGGCAGCTCCGCACAACCCAATGCCGGCAACTACTTTGATGTTGAACCGATCGACAATCGCCATCAGCGTCAACTCTCCTTTAACACGCTCAGCAATTTCCGCAATCATGTGGTGCAGCAGGCCCGCCTGGCCGTACCGAGGTCAATTTCACGACCGCGCCAATTGTCAGCGGGAGACGCGCGACACGCGCCACGCCGCACCGCGCCGTTTCCAAATGGTGACGTCACAACGGTGTCACGAATCGAAACACCCGCGGCCGACCCGATCGACCTGCACGAATGCGCTTGCGCCCTAGGCTTACTGCACGGAATTGCTCCCGGGGGCATAGCCGATCACAGTGTGGGGACCATACCGCCGTCGTCGTGACTCCGGCGTCCATCGCCCGGACACCTTCCTGCACGAAACGCCCGGTTACCGCCAACCCGATGCCTTCGGCTGGCGCCGGTCACCACCGCAACCTTGCCGTCAAGACCCCGTTCCACCGCCGTTCTCCTCGCCGCTCGGCAAATAGCGCCAAACGCTACGGAAGACGGCAAAACGCCGCTACGGGCCGAAGGTCGATGATCGCCACGACGGACTTCTGATCTCGCGGACTCTATTTTTCCGCAGGTCGTTCACAGGAAATTGTTGGTGAACAGTTATCGCTTAAAAGGTTACGTGGAAGTTAACATCGAGATTAGAACGGTTGACGCAAAGAGGAGAAGAGGCTATGTCACCACGTCGTCTCACCACCGGCTTCATCGGTGCGGCCCTATTCGGCGGCCCGCTTCTCGCCAGCCTTGTCTGGGCCGGCCCAGCGCAGGCCGACGCGGCCGCTTTCCTCAATGACATGCACAGAGACGGGGTCCACGCCGTCACCGGCGGTGACGCCGCCCTGCTGCAGGCGGGCCTGAACGTATGCCAGCAGCTGTCGTGGGGCGCTCCCGAAGCGCAGCTTGAGGGTTTGGCGTTGCAACGCTCCGACGAACGGCAAGGACCAGGCGGGCTCAGTCCCCAGCAGGCCAACGACATCGTCGGCTACGCCGAGCGTGATCTTTGCCCGAACGGCTAGCGCCGATCTGACCCTTCGCAATTCGCCGGCCTAAGAGCGCCGTCCCGGTTGGCCACGCCGGTCCGCAGGTGGTGCCGTGCACGCCAGCCGTTCTTAGCCGACTGTTCACTCTCCCGATTTGTTTCTGCAGCGGGTCTTCGCAGTTTTGTGTAAAAGTGCATCATCCGAATCGGGCGCAGACTAGGAGAACGTTGATGGCGGCAGGCAGGCATTTTGGCCGGTTCGTGGGCGCGGCGCTGGCGAGTGGCCCGCTTGTGCTCGCCGGGGTGCTCTGCGCCGGCCCGGCACGGGCCGACCAGGCCGCCTTTCTCAACGACTTGCACAGCGCCGGTATCCACGCCGTGAACGGCGGCGACCCGGAGCTGTTGCAGATGGGTGCGGACCTCTGCCAGCAACTTTCGTGGGGCGCTTCTCCGCAACAGCTGGAGGGTTTGGCGCTGCAACGCTCGGACGCCGACCAGGGCACGGGCGGAATCAACGGTCGACAGGCCGCGGACGTGGTGATCTTCGCCCTGCGTGATCTGTGCCCTAACGCCTGAGGAGTATGAGCCCCCACGCTCAGCGGTGCGCGCTAAGGTGACACTCGAGTGAAGCTGAACGCACGGAACCTGGCCGGCCTCAAGATCCCGGCCCCGACGTATGACCGCAGCCAAATCGGCGTCGGCATAGCGCATTTCGGCGTCGGTGGTTTTCACCGTTCCCACCAAGCCATGTACATCGACCGGTTGCTCAGCCAAGGGCTCGCTGGGGACTTCGGGATCTGTGGAGTCGGTGTGCTGCCGGGCGACCGGCGCATGCGCGACGCGCTGCGCGGCCAGGACCACCTCTACACGTTGATCCTCGAACACCCCGACGGCACCCGGCAACCGCGGGTCATCGGATCCATCGTCGACTACCGTTATGCGCCTGATGATCCGGACTCCGTGATCGATCTGCTCGCCGATCCGGCCACCCGGATCATCTCGCTCACCATCACCGAGGGCGGCTATCAGCCACCGCTGAGCGCGGTGTTCGGGTTGGTGGCCGAGGCGTGCAATCGGCGGCGCGAGCGCGACCTGCCCTCCCCCACCATCGTCTCCTGCGACAACATCGCCGGGAACGGAGACATGGCGCGACGCGTCTTCACGTCGTACGCCGAACGGATGAATCCCGAACTCGCGCAATGGATGCGCGAGAGGACCACCTTCCCCAACTCGATGGTTGACCGGATCACGCCCGTGACCACGCCCGAAGTGCTCGAGCGGCTGGACTCCGAATTCGGTGTGGCCGACGCCTGGCCCGTCATCGCGGAACCCTTTACTATGTGGGTTGTCGAGGACGACTTCGCCTCCGGCCGGCCAGCGTTGGATCAAGCCGGGGTACAGCTCGTCGACGACGTGGCGCCGTATGAGGCGATGAAGTTGCGGTTGCTCAATGCCTCGCACCAGGGCCTGTGCTATTTCGCTTACCTCGCCGGATACCGGCTGGTGCACGACGCCGCCCAGGATCCGCTGATCGCCGAGTTCCTTGCGCGCTATATGAATTCGGAGGCCATGCCGACGCTGCAGCGCATCCCGGGTCTGGACGAGTTCCGAGCCGGACTCCTGCCGCGCTTCGCCAACGCCTACGTCCGCGACACCGTGGCCAGGTTGTGCGCCGAGTCCTCGGATCGCATCCCGAAGTGGTTGTTGCCCGTGGTGCGCGACAATCTGCGCTCCGGCGGCGCGGTGCGGCTTTCCGCGGCGATCGTCGCGAGCTGGGCACGCTACGCCGAGGGCGTCGACGAACAGGGCCAACCGATCGAGGTGGTGGACCGGCTAGCCGACTCCCTTGTTCCGATCGCCCGCTCGCAACGCGACAACCCGGTCGCATTCCTGGCCAACCGTTCGGTATTCGGCGATCTCGTCGACCACGAGCGCTTCCGCGAGTCCTACCTGTGGGCGCTGGACTCGCTGCACCGGAAAGGCGCGCGCGCCACGCTGCGGGCGCTGATCGGTGCAGGCGGATCATGACCCTGGTCGCCGGCATCGACTCGTCGACACAGTCCTGCAAAGTGCTGGTGTGCGATGGCGCCACCGGCCGGGTGGTGCGCGAGGGACATGCCAGTCACCCGCGCGGCACCGAAATCGACCCGGAGGCATGGGAAATCGCCGCCCGAGAGGCCATCGCCGCCGCGGGTGGCCTGGATGGCGTCGAGGCGGTCGCCGTCGGCGCGCAGCAGCACGGCATGGTGTGCCTGGACGCAACGGGACAGGTGGTGCGCCCCGCGCTGCTGTGGAACGACGTGCGATCGGCCGACGCCGCACGCGCACTCGTCGGCGAGCTCGGTGGCGCGCGGGCGTGGGCCCGGGCCGTCGGCGTCGTGCCGCTGGCCGCGATCACGGTGGCGAAATTGCGCTGGCTGGCCGACCACGAGCCACGGCACGCCGACCGCACCGCCGCGGTCTGCCTGCCGCACGATTGGCTGTCATGGCGGCTGCGCGGCGAGCCGGACATCGCGACCCTGACCACCGACCGCAGCGACGCCAGCGGCACGGGCTACTACGACGCCGCAACGGGCGCTTACCGTTTCGATCTGCTTGAACTGGCGCTGCGCGGCCGTCGTCCCCGACTGCCGAACGTGCTGAGCCCGTCTGGCCGAACCACTAGCGACACAAGCACATTCGGCGCGGGACTCGGAGACAACGCCGCCGCGGCACTGGGCCTGGGCGCCGAAGAGGGCGACGTGATCGTCTCCATCGGAACCTCGGGGGTGGTGGCCGCCGTCACCGCGGATCCGGTCCGCGACGACGCGGGATTCGTCGCCGGATTCGCCGACGGCGCCGGGCGCTATCTCCCACTGGTGTGCACTCTCAACGGTGCGCGGGTGCTGGAGGCCACCGCCGCGATGCTGCAAGTCGGCCAGGACCAGCTCTCCCGGCTCGCATTGTCGGCGCCACCCGGCAGCGCGGGGCTGGTGCTGGTTCCGTACCTGGAGGGCGAACGAACTCCTAACCGGCCCAACGCAACTGGAGCGCTGCATGGGGTGCGCGTCTCCAATGCGACTCCGGCTAACCTGGCCCGGGCCGCGGTGGAGGGACTGCTGTGCTCGCTCGCTGACGGTGTTGCGCAGCTGGCCGCCCACGGTGTCGTCGCGCGCCGCATCCTGCTGGTCGGCGGCGGCGCGCAATCCCGGGCGCTACGCGAGATCGCGCCCGCGGTGTTCGGCATGCCGGTGCTCGCACCCACGCCGGCGCAATACGTCGCGTTGGGCGCGGCGCGGCAGGCGGCCTGGGCATTGAGCGGATCGCCCCGTCCGCCCGCGTGGCAACCGGCGCCCACAGACGAATACACCGCCGAGCCCGCACCCGACGTGCTCGCGCACTACGCGCGGGTGCGCGACCTCACCGAGGGAGTCACTGATCGTCGGGAAGCGGACGAAACACCGGAAGGACTCGGTACTTCGCGCTGAAGCTGGCCGTGTCGTATTCGCGGCCGACCTCACCGTCGCAGGCTATGACCGTGGGACCGTCGACGGCGCTGAAGCTGAATTCCGGCACCTGCAACTCGTGATAGAGCGGGCTGCGCTCCAGGCGCCCCAGGACGAGCGCGGTCAGGATCCTGGTCCTCGCCCAGCGGCGGCCGGTGTCGAGGATGCGGACATCGATCAAGCCGTCGTCCATCCTGGTCCGCCGCGCCGGGGCGAAACCGGTCGGCAGGTACAGCGAATTGCCCAGGAAGAACAGTGATGTCAGCAGCGTCTTGTTGTCGTAGCGGATGCGCACGGGCTGGTCCTTGCGCAGAGTGTGCAGCATGGCGTAGAGGCCGGCCAGCGGCTTGCCGATGCGCTTCTCCAGCTTTTCGCGCTGCTGCACGAAGGTCGGGTAGGCGCCGATGCTGGCGGTGTTGAGGACCATCTGAGTTTCGTTCAGGCACACCAGGTCCACGCATACCACGTGGCCGCGCCGGATCGCGCCGACCGTCTTGGCCACGGTGTCACAGCCGATGTCCTTGGCGAAGTGGTTGAACGTCCCCGCGGGAAAGACCGCCAGGGGAAGTCCCGCGTCGATGGCCACCCCCGCGGCGGCTGCGACGGTGCCGTCACCGCCACCCACAGCCAGCACCTCGGCGCGTTCGGCCGCGCTGCGCAAAACCTGCACCGGATCGTCGGCGGGGCCCAGTTCGCGGATGTCGACCTTGGGCAGCTCGGCGCGCACCTCGTCGACGACCCGGGCGCCGGTGCCGCTGCCCGACTCCGGGTTGATGACCAGGACCACGCCGGCGCCGTCAGGCCGCTGCGGCGCGGCGACGCGGAGCGGTTCGGTTCGCGGAAGGGCGGTTTCGATGAGCGGCGGGACGAGCCGGCCCCCCAACACGGCCAATCCCGAGCCGATGCCGAATCCGGCGATGACGTCGCCGGGGTAGTGCGCGCCGGTCGCCACGCGCGACAGACCCACCAGCCCGGCCAGCAGCGCCAGCCCGAAGCCCAGGGGCGGGTTCTCCAGCCCCACCCCGATGGCGAACGCGGCGGCGCTGGCGGAGTGTCCGGACGGGAGCGAGTTCGACGTCGGGCGTCGACGGATCTGCCTGACGAAGGGCACCAAGTCATAGCCGGGGCGCGGCCGCCGGCGGATCCGCTTGGCGACCTGGTTGGTGACCAGGCTGGTTGCGGCCAGCGTCACCAACCCGCGGGTCGCGCCGCGCTGCGCGCTTTGCCTGCCGCTGGCGAGCAGCGCCGCGCCGATGCCTACCCAGAGCTTGGAATGGTCGGCCGCCCGGGTCAGCGGTGGCATGACCGTGTCCAGCAGCGGAGTGTCCGTCTCGGCGATGGCATCGAACAGTTCTCGGTCCAGCGTGCCCAGTCCCCGGGTGATCTGTTTGATGCCGCGTGCGCGTTGTCGGAGCCCCCTGTTCATTCGCTACACCCTAAATTGGTCCGAAGACATGGACGCACAGGGCTATTGCAGGAGGTGGCGCGACAACGCCGAGCGCCAGGGCGTGGCCGCGCACGTCGTCGTCGAGATCGCCGGCCGGCACGACGTCACCGCCGCGCGCTTCGGAGTCCTCGCGGGCATGGCCGAGCTCAACGACCCGCACGGAAAGTCGTTCTTCCTGATCCCGCCCTACGCCGACGGCGGCCGGGTCGGCGACGCCGCGCTGATGACCTACATCCTCAACGCGGAGACCGGTTACGGTAAGTCGGGCGGGCAGCCGACCGACTTTCCGGCCACCCCCTACAGTGCCGCCGAGGTAGGGCGAATCATGTTCCGGCAGAACGCAAACCGCTGGAGCTACAGCCGCGACGTGCCTTTCGTGCACCGCAACGGGGGGCGCCTGGTCACCACCCCCAACGGCATGCTCATGGGCCTGGGCGGCAACTGGATCCAACGGCTGTTCAGCCAGCGCGGCGGCACCACCTGGGGTGACATCTTCATGATCAACGCTGGCAGGGCCGCCGACCCCGGCGGGCAGCTTCGCCAAATCGTCTCGTCCGGGCACGCATGGTATCTCGACGGCAGCGGCACACCCCGCGCGAGCCGCCTCGACCTGGACCGGGTGTTGCATCACGAAGAGCGCCACGCCGCGCAATGGGCGAACCGGGGCTACCTGGGCATGCTCGCCGGGTACGGCCGGGAGTTGGTCCGCGAGTTGATCTTTGGCGCGGTGAACAGGTTCGAGGAGGACGCGGGTCTGGCCGACGGTGGCTATAGGGCGTGAATCCCGTGGTAGAGCACCATCGCGCCGATCACCACAAAGACCGCCGCGAGTAGGGCGCCGTTGTTGCGATCCATCCAGTCCTTGAGCCGCGCCAGCGTGTCGTCGAGGCGGCTACCGGCCGCCACGTACGCCAATATCGGGATCGCGACGCTGGAGGCGGCGATGGCCACGAAGAACGCGGCGGCCGCCCAGTCGCCGGCGAGGCCCAGCCCGCTGGTGCCGATGCCCAATCCCGCGGGGACACAGATGAGCGCTACATCCGGGCGCACCACGGCCAGCACCGCCCCGATGATCCCCGCGCGGGCCGGGGTGATGCTGGCGAACGAGCGCATCCATGCCGGGGATTCGGCCTGACCGTGCCGGTTCAGCCATCGGTAGACGCCGTACCCGATCAGCGCCGACCCCAGCACCACGCGCAGCCACGATGACCACCGCGGAGGCGCCTTGTCCAAGCCGCCCAGCAGGCCGGTGGCCGCGACGGACAGCGCCGTCAGCGCGGACAGGCTCAGCAGCCAGCCGCCCAAGAACGCAAGGCTGCTCGGCCGCGGCCGCGGCGCCTGGAGCACCAACACCGCCGGAATGACCGTGAGCGGTGAGAGCGAGATGACCAGTCCAAGCGGAACGAGCCCAGTCAGCACCGTCCCCCAGCTTCCTGCCATGGGCGGCATCCTTTCATTGCCGTGCCGGCGCGGCGCCGAAACGCGCCGTAGTCGTCCCGAACCGGGTCAGGCCAGCGTGCGAATCCCGTTGTAGAGCACTACCAACCCGATCAGGAACAGGATGACGGCCATCATCGCGTCGTGGTTCGCCTCCATCCAGGCTTTGAGACGTTCCAGGGCATCGTCGAAACGGTCACCGGCGCCTACGTAAGCCAATATCGGGATGGCGACAGTCGATGCGGCGAGCACGACGAAGATCCCGGCCGCGATGACCTGAGCGCCTGCGCTCAGCCCGCTGTTGCCGACGGCCAGGCCGGCGGCGGCGCACAGGATCAGCACCTCCGGCCGCAGCGGCACCAGTACCGCCCCCATCACTCCGGCGCGTACCGCGGAGAGCGTCGAGAACGAACGCATCCAACGCGGCATGTTGCGCTGCCGATGCCTGATGAACCAGTGGTAGGACGCCAGGGCGATCAGCGCCACGCCGAAGGCCAGCCGCACCCAGGACGCCCATTTCGGTGGGGTCGCGTGGAAGCCACTGAGCAGCTCCGAGCCGCTGACGAACGCGGCCGTCAGGGCGACCAGGCCCAGCAGCCAGCCGCCCAGGAAGGAGAGACTGGCCGGGCGCGGCCGCGGCGCGTGCAGCACCAGCACCGCGGGAATGACCGTGATCGGTGACAGCGCGATGACCGCCGCCAACGCGACGACTTTGCTCAGCACCGAGGCCCAACTTGCTTCCACGGGCAGCAATCATCGCATTGGTGTGGTGCTCACGCAGCGGTTGACCGCACCCGGTCAGCCTTTGCGGCGCAGCGTCCACGCGGGCACCCAATGCGTCACGGTTCTGCGCTTGGAGCCGTAGGCGACGGGATAGGTCACCAGCCCCCACCAGTCGCCCTGCTCGCATAGGGCCCAGCAGCTCAGCCACCCCTCGACAACCTTGTGCAGCTGCAGACCGTTGGGCTGATACCGCCCCGAGCGGTGCGGCTCGCGCGGGAAAAGGACCGTCAGGTCGAGAAGAACCGCGATCGCCGGACGGACCACCCGAAACGGGCTGCGGACCGGTTGGCCGTTGTACCCGATCGACGCGAGCGGACCCATTGATCGATCATACGTTCGATTGGGTTCCATGTGTACTTATATGTGCTGGTCAGGGCACTTGCCTTGTGGACAGTGTCCTCACCGAAGCAATCTGTTCGGCACGACGTTGGCCGTGGGCGAGGGCGAGCCGGGTGCGCAGTTGCTTGTTTTCCTCGGTGAGGGCTCTGATCCTTCGGTGGGCCACTTGCAGTCGGCGCTGCCAGGATTCGTCTGTCGTTCGAGTCGGAGCAGGCTTAATGGGGCGCTCAGAGGCCGTGGCGATCCGTTCCAGCAGGTCGGGCTGGGTGTAGATCCAGGAGCGGGCGACTGACGCGGCCTTGGCCAACGCGGTGACGGTGACTGGCGTGTTGTCAGCTTCGAGTCGCGCGAGCGCTTCGAGCGCCCGCTGCCGGGTGGTTTCGTGCTTTGCGCGGGCTGAGGCGCGCAGGTGCGAGGAATTGTCAGCGAGCATCGTCGGCACTCGATGGGTCTGGGGCCGCATCGGCTGATGAAACTTGTAAAACGACCCGACCGCTGCGAGCTTCCGGTTAATCGTCGGCGCCGAACACCGTGCCTCAATCGTCGG
>NZ_DASUHS010000062.1:0-3180 GCF_036273375.1 Mycobacterium sp.
CTGGCTGCACGCCTGCGGCTTGGGCGTCAAGCAGGATGCGGCGCCGGTCGTGCTCGCGGTCACGCCGTTCGGGCGAGCCCTGGGCGGCAATGGGCGCAAGGTGCCGGCGCAGCTGCCCAAAGTCCTCGGGGTGCGCTCGAGTGCGTCCTGGGATCTGGTCCGGGTGCGGTTGGTGCCTGGCCAGAAACCGGAAGACTTCGACGCCGCTGCCCGGGCACTGGCTTCGGCCCGCGGGGTGGCCCGTTGCCAGGTCCGGGAACTGTCCCCCAATGTGGTGTCGATTGATTTCCAGCGCCGCAACCTGCTCGCCGAGCCGGTGACCTGCCCCGATCTCGCTGCACTGGCCCGGATCCAAGGCGGCGCCATTGATTTGCGGCGGGTGTGGGCTGGGCGCACCGAGTACGGCCAGGACTGGCACATCCCGCTGGCCGGGGGTCACACCCTAATGGCAGTTACTGGGTCGGTCGTTGACAGACTCGGTGCCCGGTAGCCGCCGGCGGGTGAGCACTTCCACACCCTGGACCGAGGTTGAGTCCTGGGGTCAGAACGTGCCCTCGCCGGTGGTCGGGAGAGGGACGGCTGCTGGGGTGTCGTGCCCGCTGATCTTCGGCGTGAGCACTGGTCCATTAGGGCGCTGGATTCTCCCGCGGGCTGCTGATGTCCCTGGGCAGAGTGGAGGCTGCGGTGTTGTTCGTCGGAGATGACTGGGCTGAAGATCATCACGATGTGGAGGTGCAGGACGAGCACGGCCGGGCGATGCGCACCGCCCGGCTGCCCGAGGGTGTGGACGGGATGGCCCGTTTCCACGAGTTGATCGCGACGTTTCTGCCCGAGGACGCTGATCCCTCGCGGGTGCTGGTGTGTATCGAGACCGACCGCGGGCCGTGGGTGCGGGCGCTGGTCGCGGCCGGCTATCAGGTGTTCGGGGTGAACCCCAAGCAGGCCGCTCGGCACCGGGAGCTGGTGTCGCTGTCAGGGGCCAAGAGCGACAAGGCCGACGCGCACGTCCTGGCGGACATGGTGCGCACCCGCCGCCACCAGCTGCGCCAGGTCGCCGCTGACACCGACATCGCCGAGGCGGTCAAGGTCGTAGCCCGCGCCCACCAGAGTTTGATCTGGGAACGGACCCGCCACACACTGCGCCTGCGAGCGGCGCTGCGCGACTACTTCCCCGCGGCACTGCAGGCATACAAGCCGTTGACGCTGACCGGAGCCGACACCTTGGAGCTGCTGGCCAAGGCACCCACCCCGGCCGCCGCGGCCAGACTCACCCACGCGCAGATCAGCGCCGTCCTGAAGCGAGCCCGCCGCAGGGATATCCCGGGCAAGGCCGCCGCGATCCGTGAGGCGTTGCGCACCGAGCACCTGGGCCTGGCCGAGATCGTGGCCAGCGCCTACGCGGCTTCTGTCCGCGCGACGGTCGCGGTCCTGCAGACCCTCAACACCGAGATCACCACCCTGGAAGAGCAGGTCGGTGCGCATTTTGGCCAGCACCCGGACGCTGAGGCCTACCTCAGCCAACCCGGTCTCGGCGTGATCCTCGGCGCCCGGGTGCTCGCAGAATTCGGCGACGCGCCCGGCCGCTACGCCGACGCGAAATCCCGCAAGAACTACGCCGGCACCGCACCGATCACCCGCCAATCCGGCAAATCCAAAACCGTGCACGCCCGGTTCATCCACAACGACCGCCTCATCGACGCCCTGCACATGCAAGCCGGCGCGGCGATCCTGCACGATCCCGGCGCCCGCGCCTACTACGACGAGCTCCGCGCCCGCGACCTCGGCCATAACGCCGCCCTGCGCCAACTCGGCAACCGCCTCGTCGGCATCCTGCACGGCTGCCTCAAAACCCACACCACCTACAACCCCACCACCGCCTGGTCACACCGCTACCAACACCTCGCCGCTTGACAACAAAGCTCCTGGGGTGTCTGACCCTCGCCACCGGCGCCGACCTCAAAGTCGTCCAAGACCTGCTCGGTCATTCCTCCATCACCATCACCGCGGACACCTACGCGCACGTCCTGCCCGAACTCGCCCGGGAAACCGCCGAAGCCGCCGCACGCATCGTCCCCCGCGCCCGGCGCGCAACACAGGAGCCCGAATTGAGCCCGGTGCCGCACACCGCGATCGACAGCACTCGGTCCGCCGCCGAGAACCAGCAGGTAGACACCACTGGAGCCCAGATTCCTGGCACACCGGGCGAAACGGCGCAGGGGATTAAAAGTCCTTTGCTCTGCCAGTTGAGCTAACGGCCCTCGCGCTGATGGTAGCCAACGCGGTGTCGCGGCTGGTGGTAGGTGGGCTGTGTGGACTTTGGCAGGAGCCTAGGCGGACCGGAGCGTCGCCACCGCAACATGACGACCCAACGCCCGTGGGCGCTTCGCGCCGCCCAGAGGGGTGAAAAGGGTCCTGAGTGGCGGTATGGCCCTCGTCCTCAGGTGGGCAGCAGCCTTGCGTGCGCCGAGTTCGACAGGAGGGCTGCGCTGGCGGCGGTGGACAGCCGTGGTGTCGAACTCGGCGACGACAGGGCTGTCGCGACTGTATTTCATTTCGAAGCAAGCAATGCTCCCTGCGCCGGACGGGTATGGCACCGCGTCCCACCGCGGCCATCGACACACCTGCCGCTGTCGGTCTTCGACGACGTGTACGCGCTAGCTGACGCGCTCCAACCGCAAAGGATGAATAACGAAACGACGTTTTCGGGTTGCTCCGCGTTATGACACCGCAGGCCTGTAAAGAGACTTGCGGGCCGCATCGGTCATCACTGCCGTGATCTCTCCCAGGCAACTGTGATGTTGTGTGCAGCTTGCTCTCACCTAGCCGGTCCATAACAGAAAGCACAACGTCGGCACGGCGTTTCGCGTGCTGCATCTGATCAAGGAGTGAGCGATGGACAGCGTCGCAGGCGGAAACTATCGACGGATAGCGACAAAGGTGGCGATCGGGGTGGTCGGCGCCTCGGTCGCGGTGGGCGTCGTGGCGGCTTGCTCCGGCGGATCGACCACCCCGGGAGTCACCCCGACGACGACAGCGCCACCCGCGGCCACCGCGCCGGCCAAGAGCGGCCACGCCCATGGACTCATCGGCCAGATCACCGCCGAGAGCGGGTCAACCTGGAGCGTCAACGCCAGGAACGGCACTCAGTACACCGTGACCATCACGCCTCAAACCCAGTTC
>NZ_DASUHS010000063.1:0-4289 GCF_036273375.1 Mycobacterium sp.
TCCTGCAGGATGACGTCACCGACGTCGGGCAACTCGACGTCGCGCGGGTCGAGGATCTCGATGCCGAGCACTTCGTGGCGGGCGGCGATGGCTCGCAGCGGACGCATCCAGTTGATCGGGCCGAGGAAGTCGCTGATTATCACCGCCATCCCGCGGCGGCGTTCCGGGCGGCGCAGCGCGTCGATGGCGATCGCCAGGTCACCGCGCACCCCGGCCGGGGCCTTGGGCATGGTCGCGATGGTGCGCAACAGCGTCTGTTGGTGCTGTCGCCCGGAGCGCGCCGGCACCCGGGTCATCGTGGCGCCGTTGGCAACCAGGGCACCGAGCCGGTTGCCGCCACCGCTGTTGAGGTAGGTGATGGCCGCCGCGGCGGCAACCGCCAGGTCCCGTTTCTCACAGATGGCGGTGCCGAAGTCCAGGCTGGCCGACATGTCGACCACCAGCCAGGTTTCCAGCTCGCGGTCGGCGATCATCTGCCGCACGTGCGGGTGCATCGTGCGCGCGGTGACGGCCCAGTCCATGCGACGGACGTCGTCGCCGGGCTGGTACTCGCGCGACTCGCCCGGCTCCGAGCCCGGGCCCGGGATCAGGCCGAGGTGATCGCCGTGCAGCACACCGTCGAGCTTGCGTTTGACGGTGAGTTCCAGGGTGCGCAGCGCCGCCGCCAGCTTGGGGTCATCGATCTGACCCCGCTGCATCGATGGCGGATGAACAACAGCCGCGGGCCCACCCGCGGCGGATCTAGCGTCGGTCACCGACCGCTGGCCGCGCCGGCGGGTTGCATCACCGGGGGCACCGAATGACCTTGCTGCGGAACGGCATTCACCTGAGGCAGGGCCACCGTCTGCAGCACCCGGTTGATCACGATCTCCGGCGAGATCTCGTCGGCCAGCGCGTCGTAGGTGAGCACCAACCGGTGCCGCAGCACGTCGGGGATGACGTCCACGACGTCTTGCGGGATCACGTAGTCGCGGCCGCGGACCAGCGCCAGCGACCGAGACGCGGCGATGATGCCCAGCGAGGCGCGCGGGGACGCACCGAACGAGATCCACGTCTTGACGTCGTTCATGCCGAGCTGCTCGGGATGGCGGGTGGCGGTCACAACGCGCACCACGTAATCCACCAGCGCGTGGTGGACGAAGCCGTTGGCCGCGATGTCCTGCAGCCGCAGCAGGTCGCCGGTGTTCAGGATCTGCTTGGGCTCCGGCGGGCGCACGCCCATCCGATAGATGATCTCGCGCTCCTCCTCGGGCGACGGGTAACCGACGTTGATCTTGAACAGGAAGCGGTCACGCTGGGCTTCGGGCAGCGGGTACACACCCTCGTGCTCGATCGGGTTCTGCGTCGCCATCACCAGGAACGGGTTGGGCAGCGGGAATCTCTTGCCACCAATCGACACCTGACGTTCTGCCATCACCTCCAGCAGCGCCGACTGCACCTTGGCCGGCGCGCGGTTGATTTCGTCGGCGAGCAGGAAGTTGGCGACCACCGGGCCGAGTTCGGTGTCGAACTCTTCCTTACCCTGCCGGTAGATGCGGGTACCGATGATGTCGGTGGGCACCAGGTCGGGCGTGAACTGGATCCGCGCGAACGTCCCGCCGACCACCTTGGCGAACGTCTCGACGGCCAGCGTCTTGGCAACGCCGGGGACACCTTCGAGCAGCACGTGTCCCTTCGACAGCAGGCCGACCAGCATGCGCTCCACGAGCTGGTCCTGGCCGACGATGATGCGTTTGACCTCGAAGATGGCCCGCTCCAGGGTCTGCACCTCGGCGGCCAGTCCATTGCCGCCGCCTGCCGGCGCTTCGTGAGCCGGGCCGGATTGCCCGCCCGGGCCCGAGTAACCGCTGGCGCCTGGCGGCGGCCCACCTGCTGCTGTCATGAACTGCTACCTTCCACCGCTCAACCGACAAAGCTCAATCGGACACGACTGCTGGCACGACGGATGTCGTGGGGCAGCGACGTGCCCGCGTCCAACTATTCCAGGCCCACCGAATTCCGTCGACGCTGGTGCACCCGTCGCGGCGACCCGCCCGCCAAATCGCACTCGGGGTCAGTACTCGATGATCCTGGTCAGGAGCGGGGTCATGCCGGGCTTACGAACCGGGCTGACCGTAACCTTCGCGGCGCTGCCCGATGCCTCCAGCATCTGACCGTTGCCCAGGTACATCGTGACGTGCTGGCTGCCATTCGGGCCGTAGAAGATCAGGTCGCCGCGCCTGGCCTGATCCGGCGGGATGTGGCGTCCGGCGTTGTATTGGTCACCGGAGAACCGCGGGATCAGCACGCCGACACCGGCGAACCCGTACCGCATCAGGCCCGAGCAGTCGAAACCGGTGATATTGGCGCCGTCGCCGACGCCCTTGCTCGGGCCGTCCAGCGAACCACCGCCCCAGGAATACGGCACTCCCATTTGGGAGCCCATCCGGCGGATCACGTACTCGATGGCCTGCCGGCCGTTTGCCCGCGGAATCTTGCCGCCGGGGTTGCTAGGAGAGCTCGCCGCAGCGGGAGGATCGCCGCCGAGGTTGATCCCGAGCCCGCTCAAGAATTGTTTGCCCAGGTCCATCGTGGTCTGGGTGGCCTGAGCGGTGGCCTGTAGCGAGGCGTTGGCGACGGCGAGCGGGTCTCCGGGCGCTCCGGCACTGATCTGGGCCGGCAGGGTTGGGTCCCACTCCCCGGGGTCGGCACCGGCAAGGGGAGAAGGGGGGACAGGAGAAAACATCAGCCCGGTCACCACTGCGGTGATCCAGGCGAAGTTGACGAGACGAAACCGATTGCGGCGCATGGCTCCTCGTTCAGCACTCACTCGATCACCACTCGATGTATCGGATCACGTAGGGCGTCATGCCGCTGGTGCGCACCGGGGCGACACGGACCTTCAACCCGATGTCGGGGGCTTCGAGCATCTGGCCGTCGCCGAGGTAGATCGTCACGTGCTGGCTGCCGCCCGGGCCATAGAAGATGACGTCGCCGCGACGCATTTGAGAGGACGGGATCTTGCGGCCCAGGTTGTACTGCGAGCCCGAGTAGTGCGGCAGCTTGATGCCCACCCCGGCGAATGAATACAGCACCAGACCCGAACAGTCGAAGCCGGTGATGCCGGCACCGGAGTCGATGCCCTTACTCGGGCCGGCCGCGTTGCCGCCGCCCCAGGAGTAGGGCACGCCGATCTGCGACATGCCGCGCCGGATCACGTATTCGGTGGCCTGCCGCCCGTAGACCCGGGGAATGCGCCCCCCGACCCCCCCGGGCGCCGCATTGGTGATGCCGGTGTCGTCGGGCTTGAGGATGCCCATCTGCTGCAGGAAGTTGCGGCCCAGACCGGCGGTGACCTGAGTCGAGGTGGCCGAGATGCCGAGCACCTGGTTGATCACCGCGATCGGGTCGCCGGGAACGTTGGCGCTCGGGATCATCGGCAACGTGGGGTCCCAGGCGCCATCCCACTGACGGCCCCCGGCCGACGGCGCAGGAGCGCCCGGTGACCCGGTCTCCCACCGGTCACCCGATGCCGGCGCTCCGGGCCCGCCGGCACCCGCGGACCAAAGACGCGCAGCCTCGCGCTTGGCCGCGTCGAGCTTGGCCTGAGCCTGATCTCGTTCGGCGGCAAGGCGAATGATGTCTTCGCGTTGCTGGTCGAACTTCTGCTTGGAGTTGCTCAGCGCCGCTACGGCGGCGTCCTGGCTGGACTTGGCGTCCGCGGCGGCCTTGTCGGCGTTCTGCTTGGCCAGCCGCGCCGCCGATTCCTTGTTCACCTGCTCGGTGCGGGCCTGCTGCAGCTTGGCCAGCACGGTCTGTGAGCTCGTGGTCAGGTTCTTGGCGGCGGCTTCGGTGGCAATGATGTCGTCGGGGTTGCTCGCGGTCAGGTAGCTGTTCGAGGGACCATTCATATAGGTGGCCGCCGCGAACGTGTCGAAGCGATGCTGCGCCCCGGCGATGGCGATGTTGGCGTCTTTGACCGACTGCTGGCTGGTGTCCAGGTCGTGTTGGGTGGTGGTCGCGTTGTCCCGTGCGGTCTCGACGTCGACCAAGGCCTTGTTGACGCTTTCTTGTTCGGTCTGGATCTCGGCGCTCAGGTTCTGCAGCCGCTGGTTGGCTTTGGCGACGTCGGCGATGAGTGCGGCCAGGTTGTCGGCGGTGGGATCGGCCTCCGCGAGGCCGGGCGTCGCTATCAGAAGGACCAGGCTCAAAACGGATGGGACGACGGGCCGCGCCAGCCTCGCGGCCGGTCGCGCAGAAGACCCCCAGCGTGTGCGTCTCATTCGACTCAGGTCTCCTACGGCTCAACA
>NZ_DASUHS010000064.1:0-31195 GCF_036273375.1 Mycobacterium sp.
AGCGCGGGGTCGTCGGGTGCCTGCGGTGTGGGCTTGGGTCGCTCGGGCAGCAGCCCGGCGGGTATCTCCGTCATCAAGCCGGTGCTCCGCGGCGGTGGTGGTTCCTCTTCATAGCGAACGAATTTGCGGTATGCGTACACGCAGAAGCCCGCGAACAGTGGCCATTGCAACGCGTAGCCAAGGTTCTGGAATGAGCCGGAGACGGAATTGAACCTGGTCCACTGCCACCAGCCCAGGGCCAGGCAGCCGCACGCGGCGACGATCACCAGCGCGATGAGCGCGGGCCTGCGACGATGCGTAGTGGACACCCCTTGACCGTACCGCTCACGATTTGGGCCCGACGAATTCATCGGACCCGCCGACGGCGACTTAGAGCTTTCGCAAGCGATACGATCGCCACGCTGCGGGCGTGATGGAATTGGCAGACATGCCGGCTTTAGGTGCCGGTGCTCGAAAGAGCGTGAGGGTTCGAGTCCCTCCGCCCGCACTGATGCTGCGAGCCTCCTGTGCAGCTAGAGCTGATTTAACGTTTGCTGGGCGTCTCCGTGGCCACCTCGTGCCCACATTTTGCCCACATTTTCAGGTGAATACCGGGCATGCGGCGTGACTGCCACGGCGTCCAAATCGTCATCGAAGAGGTCCGCCTAGGTGTCGAGCGTGATCTTGGCTGAGGTGTGGCCGAGCATGCGTTGCAGCGCGAGCACATTGACGCCGGCACTGAACGCCAAACTGGCGCAAGTGTGCCGCAGGTCGTGGGGAGTGATCGCCTGTACCTTCGCCGCTTTGACCGCTCGCGTGAACCATCCGTTAGACGACGTCGGCCGTGGGAGATAGCCGCCGTCGCGGCCCGCGAACACCAGGCCTCCCGGTGCCTTGTCTTTGCATTGCACCGACAGCTCGTTAAGAACGAACTCCGGTACTGGTGGCGAGCGAGCTTTGCGCCCCTTGGTCGGACCCCCTGCCTGCCGTACACCGACCTGTACTGCGTTCTCCAGCACGGCAAGCCCTACGAGCCGTTCCGTTTGCTGGCGAACATCCCGACGGTTGCTACGATGGGGCCATCGGCAGCATATCTGCAGCATAAGGCCAATACAAATGAGGCTACACGGATAGCTAAGCCTCAGCCGAAACCGTCACTGGGACCTAAGTGGAGGAGCTCTTCGTTAAGCCGATGAAGATCGCGGCGACGGTAGAGGCAACCATGGAGATTTTGCAGGAGCATAAGGCCTTCGCTGAATGGCCGCCGGTTGAGCTTCAACGATCGGTGATTAACGCGGAAAGCCTCTACCTTTCCAGGCGAATGCTACGGGTGGGCCGACTGCCTCGGAATTCAATGGCTTGCTTCGGAACTTCTGGGGTTTTGTCCCCGCCACTCCCATCACCACGATCAGCCAGACCCCTGAAAACTCGGGTGTTCTCGTCGTCCAGGTATCGGCTGATACCTACTTCGGCGGCAGCACCGTGACGACGTCGGGCGCAACCGCCGCCATCAATTGTCAGCACCGGTTCAACTGTGCTGATCCCGACGACCGGCGCAGGTAGCCAGACGCTCTACGCGATCACCGCGTCAACGTCGAAAGTCACGTTGCTGCACCCGTGAAACCTCGGCGTGCTCGATGTCAACCACTCCAAACGGTTTCCATGACCAGGCATAGGTGGCATGGCGCGGCCACGACGGTTAACCCACCCGAGCTACGTCCAGCATCGAGCACGCCGAGAACCAAATGCCCATCCAGCCGCTCAGAAGTTGTTGCAGGTAGCGAAGGTCTGTTGGAGAGTTCCAATGTAGGGCTGGGTATCTGGATTGCTCACTATCTCCTGAGCAATTTGCCTTCGTTGACTGGGCGACCCGGCGAGGAACTGCTGCAACCCGGCCTGCATCTCTGGGTCGGAGGTGAAGGCCGCAGCAACCGTCGGGTCTTGCGCGTTCAATGCCGCCACGAGCTGGTCGTAAGTGCAGGTTGTGTTGACCGCCGGACCCAGATCGGGATCGGCGGACGCGACCCCAGCCCCGGCGGTCAGAGACAGTGTCAGACCACCAACCACCACAGCAAGTCTGGTCAACAACAGTTTGGCCATGTGTCACTCCCTTCCCTGATCACCGACTCTAAGGCATGCAGTTAAGCAGGGGGTATGTAAATCCATGAAACGACCATCCGGACGAGCCAGAGGCCGTGGCAATCTTTCGCACACGGCAAGGAAAGTAACACTGTCACACGGCTTTTAGCCCACGAATTGCATTGAAAAGCAATAACTTTGGAACATTATGGCAGCGTAGCACGGGACGCGGCGGCGATAACTCCCGTGAACTACCGTGATGCCATTTCGCAGCTAGAGACGATTCTACCTACTTTGGTCGGCAGCGTGAATTTTTCGGTTTCAAACAACCTGCCTGTGACGCTCCAAAAACCGCCGACGTTGAAACTTTTTTCCGCAGTTTGCGGAGTATTGCACACGCGCCCAATGACGGCTATAACATCAAATAGCCGACGGTAGTCAGATGCCACGGCTATTCAACTGGAAGAAAGGCCTGACCGATGAGGGCGAAGACCACCAAGAAGATGCTGAAAGCTGTCGCAGTGGCCGCGATGATGACCGGTGTGATGCTGGGATCGTCGGGCTGCATAACGATCGACCTTGGGGCACCAGGCGCAGTCAGAGCGGAATAACCCGCTTGCCGTGATGCTGGGATAACGCTCCGTTTCCATCGTCGGCATCGGCCAATGACGCTTGGACTGGTTGCCGCGCAATCTCTTACCCGACGGGGCCAAGCCAAATAGGGCATCCCAATGCGCCGATCGCTCCTGTCGCGATGGTTGCTGCGATGAGAGCTAAACGGAACCGCATGCACTCCGGTTCATGACGTTCCTATGCGGTGAGATTGAACTCGATACGCCGAGGAGAGCGTAAACGGTTCGATGCTTACCCTACTGAGCGGCGTGGTGATGAATTGTCACCAAATGCAGCCCTGTATCAATGGTGTCGGTGTCGCGCTTGTGGGCCTCGGCCGCATTTGAGATGGCCTGAAAGCGGGGGCGGAATATCGCTTGCTGAGCGGGGTAAAACACCGGCACGCGCAAAAAGAGTGTTGCCGCCTCCAAGGAAAGCGCAGGGGGCGGCCCCAGCGCCTCGGGACGAAATCTTGAGCGGCGCGCGGGTCAAATCCTTCCTGCCGGGTTATCCGGGACTCACAGGACACGAAAAGGATCCAATAAGGCGTCTCGCACACGGAGGTGCACCGCAGGTCCGCGATGAAGCATCGCCAAGCGGCGGAAGAGGATCGCAAGCTGGCAGAGCTGAAGCGGAAGGAATCCGAAGCGGACCTGGCCCAGGACGCCGCCCACTGATTGACGCCGGTCAGTCCTCCACGAAGCGGGCGCGGACCTCCGGCGCCGGCAACGGACAACTGTCGTACTTGCCGCCGACGCGGTAGCGGATCGCGGCGAACCTGTCGTAGAGCCAGTCGAGCAGCGGGGCCGGAATCACGCGAGCGATTGCGAACACCCGCCACGCTCCGCCGAGATAATTCGCCACGCGCAGCACTGCCTCGGATCGGACAGCCACCCGTTCCGAGGGCCCGGCCGGGTCATCGACAAACACGACCGAGTCGACGCTGCCAATCTCCGGGTGCCGCGCAATGATCGCTTTGGCGAAAACACTCTCCAGCGCCGCGAAGCGCAGAGGGCCGCTCGGATCGAATCGCAGGATCGTGCGCACCGACCGGTTGCACACCCCGCAGACCCCGTCATACAGCAGCACGGGCGTCGCCGACTCAGCACTCATATTTCCCAGATTACTGGCCGGCCCGCACGGCGGACTGCAGCGAGGTTGACCTATGGTAAGGCAACCCTTAGTTTGTGGGGTACCGTACCAAGTCGTGACCGGCTGGTCGGTGATCCGCGGCAGGGTGCGGCGGCCCGCATGGGTCGTAGCAGGTTTCGAATTCAGGGTGTGCGGCTCATGCTGGCCGCATCGATCGGTGGCCCGGTGGCGGTGAATCCGCCGGGTCATCCAGATCGCCGAGGCCGTCGCTGCGCGGAGCGCCGCGAGAAAGGACCGCTAATGGCACGCGGATTCCAGGGTGTGATGCTGCGCAGCTTCGGCGCGCGCGACCACAGCGCGACAGTCATCGAAACCGTTCGGATCGCCCCGCACTTCGTCCGGGTACGCATGACGTCGCCGACGCTATTCGAAGACGTCGATGCCGAACCGGCTGCGTGGCTGCGTTTCTGGTTCCCGGACCCCGACGGATCGAAGACGGAATTCCAGCGCGCGTACACGATTTCGGAGGCAGACGTTCCCGCCGGTCGCTTCGCGGTCGACATCGTGCTGCACGATCCGGGCGGGCCGGCGTCGTTATGGGCGCGCACCGTGGCGCCCGGTACCACCATCGCGGTCATGGCCTTGATGGGCTCGTCGCGGTTCGACGTGCCCGACGAGCAGCCGGCCGGTTACCTGCTGATCGGTGACTCGGCCTCCATCCCGGGGATGAACGGGATTATCGGAGTGGTCCCCGGCGACGTCCCGATTGAGATGTACCTCGAACAGCACGACGACAACGACACGTTGATCCCGGTCGCGCAGCATCCTCGGCTGCGGCTGCACTGGGTTGCCCGCCATGACGAGAAGTCGCTCGCCCTCGCGATCGAGAGCCGGGATTGGTCCGACTGGTATGCGTGGGCGACGCCAGAAGCCACCACGCTAAAGCAGGTGCGGGCGCGGCTGCGCGACGAATTCGGCTTTCCCAAATCAGAGGTTCACGCCCAGGCCTATTGGAGCGCCGGGCGCGCGATGGGTACCCGGCGCGGTGACGAGCCGGAGGCATCCGACGGTGTCGCGCCGCCCAGCGTGTCCGCGGAAGGCATTGCCGCGCAGCTGGAGTCGGCTCAGCAGGCGTTCGACGCGACACCCGCCCCGGCGGCCCGCGGGAACTGGCGTGCCCAGGGCGCCGGTCGACTGCTCGCGCCACTGCGGTCCGCGCTGATCGTCTCGGGCGTGCTGCAGGCGGTGATCACGCTGGTGCAACTTGCGCCTTTTGTGTTGCTGGTCGAGTTGGCGCGGCTCTTGGTTTCCGGGGCGCCCGGGGCCACCCTGCGGGACATCGGGATCGCCGCGGTATCGCTGCTGGGTCTGGGGGCGTTGCTCGGCGCCGCCCTCACCCTCTGGCTCCATGTTGTCGATGCGCGGTTCGCCCGGGATTTGCGATCGCGACTGTTGCGCAAGCTGTCCCGGTTGCCGCTGGGCTGGTTCACCGCACGCGGGTCGGGGTCAATCAAACAACTGCTGCAGGACGACACACTGTCCTTGCACTACCTGGTCACCCACGCCATCCCGGATGCGGTCGCCGCTGCCGTCGCGCCGGTCGCGGTGTTGGTCTACCTGTTCGCCGTCGACTGGCGGGTGGCGTTGGTGTTGTTTGCACCCGTCCTCGTGTACCTGGTGCTGACGTCATCGCTCACGATCCAATCGGGCCCGCGCATCCCGCAATCGCAACGCTGGGCGGAGACGATGAGCGGCGAGGCCGGCGCATACCTGGAAGGCCAGCCGGTGATCCGCGTCTTCGGTGGGGCCGCCGCATCCAGCTTCCGGCGCCGCCTGGACGAATATGTCGACTTCCTGGTCGGCTGGCAGCGTCCACTGGCCGGCAAGAAGACCTTCATGGACCTGGTCACCCGTCCCTCCATGTTCCTCTGGCTCATCGCGGTCACGGGCACATTGCTGGTGGTCACGGGCCGGATGAATCCGGTGAATCTATTGCCATTCTTGTTGCTGGGCACCACCTTCGGAGCGCGACTGCTCGGCATCGCCTACGGTCTCGGCGGTATCCGCGCCGGCATGTTGGCCGCCCGGCGCCTGCAGAACACGCTCGATGAGGCCGACCTCGCCGTGCGAGACCACGACGAGGCCCAGCAGGATTTGGCGGCCACGGTGGTGTTCGACAAAGTCGGCTTTGGCTACCGCCCCGACGTTCCCGTCATCCACGATGTCTCGCTGACCATGCGGCCCGGCACGGTGACCGCGCTGGTCGGCCCCTCCGGGTCGGGCAAGTCGACCCTGGCCGCCTTGCTGGCCCGGTTCCACGATGTTGAGCAAGGCGCGATACATGTTGGGGGACAGGATATTCGATCGATGACCGCCGACCAGCTCTATGCACAGGTCGGATTCGTGCTGCAGGAGGCACAATTAGTGCACGGTACCGTGGCGGAAAACATCGCGCTGGCCGTCCCCGATGCCACCATGACACAGGTCGAGCAAGCGGCGCGCGAGGCCCAAATTCACGACCGCATCATGCGACTGCCGGACGGCTACGACACCATGCTGGGCGCCGCAAGCGGGCTCTCGGGCGGCGAACGCCAACGGCTCACCATCGCCCGCGCGATCCTGGCCGACACCCCGGTGCTGATCCTCGACGAGGCCACCGCGTTTGCCGACCCGGAATCGGAATACCTTGTGCAGCAAGCTCTGAACCGGTTGACGCAGGACCGCACCGTGCTGGTGATCGCGCATCGATTGCACACGATCACCCGGGCCCACCAGATCATCGTGCTTGACCACGGCCGCATCGTCGAACGCGGCACGCACGACGAGTTGCTAACCGCCGACGGTCGATATCGACGGTTATGGGAGGGCGGCCGCCGCGACCAGTTGACCGCCGGCACGACTGGCGAGGGGGCGCGATGATTCGCACGTGGTTGAGTTTGGTCCCGGCGGATCGCCGCAACCGGGTCATCACCTACGCGGTGCTGGCATTGATCTCCGTGGTGGTGCGCGCGGTGGCCACCGTGCTGCTGGTCCCACTGGTCGGGGCGCTGTTCAGTGACGAGCCGCAGCGCGCGCTGGTCTGGCTGGGCTGGCTCACCGCGGCCACTGCGACCGGCTGGGTGATCGACACCGCAACGGCGCGAATCGGTTTCAATTTGGGTTTCGCTGTGCTGGATCACAGCCAGCACGACGTGGCGGATCGGCTGCCCGGTGTGCGGCTGGATTGGTTCACCGCCGAGCACACCGCGACGGCACGGCAGGCGATCGCGGCCACCGGTCCGGAACTCGTCGGTCTGGTCGTCAACCTGCTCACGCCCCTGATCTCCGCCATCCTGCTGCCCGCGGCCATCGCGGTGGTCTTGTTGCCGGTCTCCTGGCAGCTGGGGGTCGCAGCGCTGGGTGGCCTGCCGCTGCTGTTGGGCGCGCTGTGGGCATCGGCCCGCTTGGCGCGGCGCGCCGATGCCGCGGCCGCCGACGCCAATAGCGCGCTCACCGAACGGATCATCGAGTTCGCGCGAACCCAGCAGGCGCTGCGAGCCGCGCGACGTGTCGAGCCCGCGAGAAGCCTTGTCGGCGATGCACTGGCCGCCCAACACGGCGCCACTATGCGATTGCTCTCCATGCAGGTTCCCGGGCAGCTGCTGTTCAGCCTCGCCAGCCAGCTTGCGCTGATCCTGCTGGCCGGGGCGACCACCGTGCTGACCGTGAACGGAACGCTCACGGTGGCCGAGGCCATTGCGTTGATTGTCGTCATCGTGCGCTACCTCGAACCGTTCACCACCATCAGCGAGCTGGCGCCGGCGCTGGAAAGCACCCGCGCCACGCTCGATAACATCCGCTCGGTGCTCACCGCGCCGCTGGTGAATGTCGGCGCCGCCACGCTGGCGGGCGCCGTGGCGCCCCGCATCGAATTCGACGACGTCGTGTTCCGGTACGACGGTGCCGGTGTGCCGGTGCTCGACGGGGTGAGCTTCACGTTGGAGCCAGGCAGCACCACGGCGATCGTCGGACCGTCCGGTTCGGGAAAGAGCACCATCCTGGCGCTGATCGCCGGGTTGCATGAGCCCACCGGCGGCCGGGTGCTGATCGACGGAGTGGACGCGGCGACGCTGGACGGCGAAGCGCGGCGGGCGGCGAGCAGCGTGGTGTTCCAGCACCCTTATCTGTTCCACGGGTCGATCCGAGACAACGTGTTCGCCGGAGATCCCGGCGCCGGCGACGAGCAGTTCGCGCGGGCAGTGGCGCTCGCCCGCGTCGACGAGCTCGTCGGGAGGCTGCCCGACGGTGCCGGCACCGTCGTCGGAGAGGCCGGATCGGCGCTGTCCGGTGGTGAGCGGCAACGGGTCAGCATCGCCCGCGCGTTGCTCAAGCCCGCACCGATACTGCTGGTAGACGAGGCGACCAGCGCGCTGGACACCGAGAACGAGGCCGCGGTGGTCGACGCCCTCACCGCCGACCCGCAATCGCGCACCCAGGTGATCGTCGCGCATCGGTTGGCCAGTATCAGTCATGCCGACCGCGTCTTGTTCGTCGACAACGGCCGAGTGGTCGAAGATGGAACCGTTGACGAATTGCTCGCTGCGGGCGGCCGTTTCGACGAATTCTGGCGCCAGCAGCACGAAGCCGCGGAATGGCGGATTCTGGCCGACTAGCGCACCGCGGGTGACCGCAACTCTTGCGGTATGCCTTACAGTTTGTCAGTCGGACCGAGCTGTCTGCGTACAGGAGGCGTGCTGCTTATGAGTGCTGTGCTGTCGATACCGCGTTATCCCGGCGACGTGACCCCGCAGTGGTTGTCGGCCGCGCTCAGTGGCAGCGGCACACCTGTCGAGGTCGCCGACGTGGAGGTGGTCGCGATCGGTACGGGACAAACCGGGGCGACCTACCGGGTTACCGCTCGCTATGCGACGGATCCCGGCGACCTGCCGCAGACCTTTGTGATCAAGCTGCCCGCTCAGGACGATTCGGTGCGCGACCGGGTGGTCATCGGCTATCGCAGCGAATGCGCGTTCTACTCCTCGGTGGCGGATCGGGTCCAAGTGCCGACACCTCAGTGCTTCTATTCCGAGATCACCGACGATGCCATGCTTTTCGCGCTACTGCTCGCCGATCAGGCACCGGCGGTGCAGGGCGATCAGCTCATTGGGTGTGGCGAAACGGAAGCGCGCCTTGCGGTTACCGCGCTGGCGGGCCTGCACGCACCCAGTTGGTGCGATCCAGTCTGGCTCGATTTTCCGGGCATCGCATTCGGTCGGCCGGATGAAGCCGGTGCCAACGGCATGGGCGAGGTGGCGAAGATGAGCGCCGACATCACGCTGGAGAAACTTGGTGATCGGATGAGGCCGGAAGACCGCGACACCTTCAGCGCCGCAATGGGTTCGATTGCGCCGTGGCTGCTGTCCGAGTACGACCGGTTCGCCTTGCTGCACGGTGACTATCGGCTGGACAACCTGCTGTTCGATCCCGAGCGAGCCAGGGTCAGTGTGGTCGACTGGCAGACGCTCGGCGTGGGCTTGCCGGCCCGGGACCTCGCCTACTTCACCGCAACCAGTCTCAATTCGCACCTGCGGGCCAGCATTGAAGAAGAGCTCGTCGCGGACTATCACCGGGCATTGACGGCCGGCGGGGTCGGCGGCTACGACCGCGAAACATGTTGGCGCGATTACCGGCTCGGGGTGTTGCAGGCACCACTGATCTCGGCGCTGGGTTTCGCGTTCGCCGCGGCCACCGAGCGAGGTGACGACATGGTGCTGACCATGCTCAGCCGCGGCTGCCAGGCGATCCGCGAGCTAAGCACGCTTGACCTAATCGCGCATTGATCGGCGAGCCGCTTCTTGTGCCAACTGCATACGTGAGGTGAGTCCGAGTTTCGCGTAGACATGGGTGAGATGCGTCTGTACTGTCCGCGGCGAGATGAACAACCGATCGCCGATGTCCTTGTTGCCCAAGCCCTCGCCGACGAGCCGGGTGACGTCGCGCTCGGTCGGGGTCAGTGAGTCCCAACCGCTGGGCGGTCGCTTGCGTTCGCCTCGTCCGCGGCGCGCGTAGGCGATCGCCTCATCTGTGGACAGGGCCGCGCCGGCGTCCCAGGACGCGTCGAATTCCTTGTCCGTCAATGCCTTACGGGTCGCCTCGACCGACGCCGCGTAATCGGCGTCGTACACGCGGAAGCGGACGATGCCGGTTCGCTCGCGCACCGCGTGCGCCGCGCCGAAAAGCCGTGCGGCTTCCAGGTGGCTCCCGGCGTCTCCCACCAAACGGGCAAGGCACTCAAGTAGGTCTGGAGCGAACAGGTGTGCTCGAGTCTCCGCCGCACGAATCAATGCGTCGTGGAGATCGCGTTCGGCCTGTCCGGGCTCATTTTCCGCCAACGCGACGCGGGCGCGGGTCAACAGCGCCTGCACTGTGAACCACCCCGCCGCGGCCGCGACGTCCTCGTCGGCGAAGCGGCGCGCCACCGCCAGCTCGCCGCGGGCCAGCGCGACCTGGGCCGAGGGCTTGCTGGTGGTGCTCGCAAGCGGCAAGCCGGCGAACCGCTCGCGTGCGGCATCGCCGGCATCGGTGGCCGCGCCCACGTCGCCACCGGCGAGCGTCGCGAACGCCAGCGCCGCGTAAACGACACCTTCCTGGTAGCGGCCGATCTCTGGAGCGTCATCGAGCGCCTCTAGCGCGAGCGCCCGGCCCGCGTCCGCCTGCCCGGTGTGGGCCAGCACGTGGCCCAGGGCGGCGCGGGCATTGACCTGCCAGATCAGGGCGTGTGCCGCGTCCGCTTCGATCATCAATTCGCGATGCCCCGCTTCGGCCCGGGCAACATCGCCCCGCACCCATTGCACGCCGGCGAGACACCACCGGCATGCGCGCGAATAGCCCCGGTCGCCGAACTCGTCGGCGAGGTCGCGGCCCTCGGTCGCGGCCGCGGCCGCGGCGTCCAGGTCTCCCGCGCCCAGTATGGCGGTGAGCGCCTGACTGTAGAGGAGTTGGCTCAGCCTCCACCGGTCGCCCATGGCCCGGGTCAAGTTCTCCGCCTCCGACAGGTACGGCCGGGCCAGTTCGGCGTTCCCGGCGGCGAGACGGCCGCACGCCGTCAGCGCCCGTGCCAACAGGGCGGGATCATCCAGCTCACGCGCGATGGCCAGCGAACGCTGCGCTCGCGCAAGGCTTTCCGCGTCGCGCATGTTGTCCAGGAATGCCTTGTCGGCCAGCGCCCGCGCCATCGTCCGGGGCGTCACATCGGCGCCGGCCTCCGCGTCGGCCAGACCCACGTCGAGCCAGTCCGACCCCTCCTTGAGCCCGCCCCGCGTCAACCAGAGCGGCTGCAGCGACGTGGCCAGTTGCAAGGCGCTGTCGGTGTCGGAATTCTCCCGGCTCCACGCGAAGGCGGCGCGCAGGTTGTCGATTTCGGCCTGCGCTCGATCCAGCAGGAGCTCCAGGCTGATGTCACCCGGAGCGTCGAGTGTCGCCGCCATCGCGGTGAAATGGTCACGGTGCCGGTCTCGGACGGCGACGACCTCCGGGGATTCGCTGAGCTTTTCCTGGGCATACTGGCGGATCGTTTCCAGCAATCGGTATCGCATTGGCCCGCCGGCTGATTCGGCGGTCACCAGCGACTTGTCAATGAGCAGTGCCAGCACATCCAGCACTTGGTGCGAAGCCAGGTCCTTTTCGCAGACCACCTTTCGGCAGGCTTTGAGGTCGAACCCGCCCATGAAGACCCCGAGCCGGCGGAACAAGATCCGCTCGGGCTCGGTCAACAGCGCGTGTGACCAGTCCACCGAGGCCCGTAGCGTCTGCTGGCGGCGCACCGCCGTCCGCGACCCGCCGGTCAACAACCGGAACCGGTCCTGCAGGCCGGCGAGGATCTCGTTGGGCGACAACGCGCGCACCCGCGCCGCGGCCAGCTCGATCGCCAGCGGCATGCCGTCGAGGCGACGGCAGATCTCATGGACCGCGGCCGCATTGTCGTCGTCGATGCCGAAGCCGGGACGCGCGTGGCCGGCGCGGTCGCTGAAGAGCCGCACGGCGGCGTCGTCGAACGACAGGGACGGCACCCGCCACGTCACCTCGCCGCTCACGCCGATCGGCTCGCGGCTCGTCGCCAGCACCGTCAACTGCGGACAGGCCCCCAACAATGCACCGGTCAGCGCGGCGCTGGCATCGAGCAGGTGCTCACAGTTGTCGAGCACCACCAGCATGTGCCGGTCGCCGATGAACTGCAGCAGGCTTTTCTCCGGCAATCGCCCCGGCTGATCCGGCAGCCCCAGTGCCCGGGCGGTGGTGAGGGGCACCAGGTCCGGGTCGGTGAGCGGAGCCAGGTCCACATACCAGATTCCGTCGGCGTAGCCGCCGGCGGTGGAGGCTGCGATCTGCACGGCCAGCCGGGTCTTGCCCGCGCCGCCGGCACCGGTCAACGTCACCAGCCTGTGCTGCGCGAGAATGTCTCGCACGTCGTCTATTTCGGCTTCGCGACCCACGAAGCTGGTCAGCTGAACGGGAAGACGTTGCACGAGAACGGATTCGCGCTTCCGAAGCGGCGGAAATTCATTGCACAGGTCGGGATGACACAGTTGCACCACCCGCTCCGGACGGGGCAGATCCCGCAGCGCATGGGTGCCCAGGTCGGTCAACCACGCGTCGTCGGCGAGCGCGTCGGCAATCAGATCGCCGGTGGTGCCCGACAACACCGTCTGGCCGCCGTGCGCGAGTTCGCGGAGCCGCGCGGTCCGGTTGATGGCCGGCCCGACGTAGTTGTTCTCGTCGCGCAATTGCACCTCGCCGGTGTGCACCCCGATGCGGAGCCGCAGCGGTGCCAGCGGAGCGCGTTGCAACGCGAGCGCGCACGCCACCGCGTCGGACGCCCGGCTGAACGCGATGACGAAGCTGTCGCCCTCACCCTGCTCGACCGGGCGGACGCCGTGATGGGCCCCGACCAACTCGGCCAGCGCTTGGTCCAGGTTGGCGATCGCCGCGGTCATCGCCTGCGGCTGCGAATCCCACAATTGCGTCGAACCCTGGACGTCGGCCAGCAGCAACGTCACGGTGCCGGTCGGCAGGGGCTCGTTCATCGCTTCGCCTATGCCTGGGTCGCTCAACTCGATTTCGCTCATGTTAGCCAGCATGGGCCGGGCGCACGCCGCAAAACATCGGCGGATGCGCGTAGATTTCGGGCGGTTACAGGTCGCCGGTGAAGTCGGCGCTCAGCCAGCGGTCGGGCCGGATGGTGAACAGCACCTCCTCGACGCCTTCCATGCTGTGCACGAAGGCGCGGCCGCCCTCCTCGCCGAGATAACGGATGGCGATCGATTCCTGCAGGTCGGCCGGGGCCGGGTTGCTGGTCTCGACGACGGTGCCTTCCACCACCACGTACTGATACGGCGGCTCCTCGCGCTGGACCACCAGGGTCACCGCCCCCGCTTGCGTGATGAGCCGGGCCTTGCGGCTGGACGCCCCAGTCATGATCCGGAGGTTTCCACCGAGGGTGTAGTCGTACCAGATCGGGACGCTGGCCGGCGGCCGGCCTTCGGTGGCGGCGACGGACAGCACCGCCACGTGCTTGTCGGCGAGGAACTCCTGGCGCTCGGTTTCGCTGAAGGCTTTCATGACGAGTGCAAACGCCGGGACGTTGGAGCTATTCCCATGCGACCTGCCCGAAGGCGATCAGTACTGCGTCGAGCCCTGGTCGACCGGGATTTGTGCGGCGGTGACCTTGCGAGACTCGTCGCTGGCCAGCCAACACACGGTATCGGCGATCTCCTCCGGCTCGGCGACCCAGTCCGGCAAGAACGGTGTGAGGACGTGCGACAGCTGCGGATTGGTCTCCATGGTCTTGCCCACCGCGTTGATCATGTCGCCGGAGCCCATCGCGGTGTTCACCGGACCCGGGTGAACACTGTTGACCCGAATCGAATGCTTCCCCAATTCCGCTGCGAACGCGCGCGCCAGCCCGGTGACGGCGTGCTTGCTGGCGGTGTAGTGGATCATGAACGGCTGCATCTTCATGCCGGCCGCAGAACTGATCAGGATGATGGAGCCGCCGCGTCCTCCCTCGATGATCTTGTCTGCGCCGGCCATTACGGTGTTCCAGGTGCCGGTCACGTTGATGTCCATGACGTCGCGGAAGTTCTCCGGCGTGATGTCGTCCCATGCCTGCGGAGCCGCAACCCCGGCGTTGGCGACGATGATGTCCAGCCGGCCCAGCTCGGCGACGCCTTCCGCGACGACCTTTCGCAGACCGTCGAAGTCGCGGGTGTCTACGGCCGACGGGATGATCCGGCGGTTCGCTGCTTCGACCAGGCGCACGGTCTCGCTCAGGTCGTCGGGAGTCGCCGGATCGTAGGGCACGCACGACGGCAGCTTGCCGGCGATGTCGACGGCGATGATGTCGGCGCCCTCCTGGGCCATGCGCACCGCGTGCGCCCGGCCCTGGCCTCGGGCCGCGCCGGTAATGAATGCCACTCTTCCGGCAAGCTTGCCGCTCATAGCTGCTCCTCTATTCGGTTCGGCTGCGCCGCCGCTCTTAGCGCTGCGCCGCCTTGACGAGGTTCGATCCGATGATCAAACGCTGAATTTCACTGGTGCCCTCGTACAGCCGCAGCAGGCGCACGTCGCGGTAGATGCGCTCGACGGCAACACCTCGCATGTAGCCCGTGCCGCCGTGAATCTGGACCGCGAGATCCGCGACATTGCCGGCCATTTCGGTGCAGAAGACCTTGGCGGCCGACGGTGCGATCCTGCGATCCTCGTCGGCCACCCATAGCCGAGCGGCTTCGCGCACCAGCGCACGGCCGGCCATCACCCCGGTCTGCTGGTCGGCGAGCATGGCCTGCACCAGCTGGAAGCTTCCGATCGGCGCCCCGCCCTGGGTCGCGGTGGCGGCGTACGACACCGATTCGTCGAGCGCCCGTTGAGCGGCGCCCACCGCGAGGGCGGCGATGTGCACCCGTCCGCGGGCCAACGAGGTCAGGGCCGCCCGATAGCCGTGGTCCTCACTGCCGCCGACGAGCGCATCGGAGCCGACGCGCACGTCGGTGAAATTGACGTCGGCCGTCCAGGCGCCTTCCTGGCCCATCTTGGCGTCCTTGGCGCCCACGTCGACGCCGGCGGCGTCTGCGGGAACCAGGAAGACGGCGATTCCCGGACCCTGGTCGTCGGCCGGCCGGGTACGTGCGAACACCACAAAGAGATTGGCGACTGGCGCGTTGGTGATGAAGCGCTTCTGCCCGGAGATCACCCAATCATCGCCGTCGCGAACGGCTTTGGTACGCAAGCCGACCGGGTTCGACCCGGCGCCGGGTTCGGTCAGCGCGAAGGAGGCGACGACGTCGCCGGACGCGATCGACTCCAGCCAGCGGGATTTCTGTTCGTCGGTGCCGAACCCCACCAACACCTGTCCGGCGATGCCGTTGTTGGTGCCGAACATCGAACGCAGCGCCAGTGACGTGTAGCCCAACTCCATCGCCATCTCGACGTCCTGCATCAGGTTGAGGCCAAGGCCGCCCCACTCCTGGGGAATCGCGTAGCCGAACAGGCCCATCTTCTTGGCCTCGTCGCGCAGGTCGTCGGGGACGCGATCGGTGTCGAGGATCTCCTGCTCGCGTGGGACGACGGCGCTACGAATGAATTGCCTTGTCTGAGCGAGGATCTCGCGGAAGTCCTCGTCGGAGACCTCAGCGGCTTCGGCGGTGGCCATGGGCTCCACACTCCTCTCTGAATCCGGGACACCCCGGTTCAGAGCAGGATCCTATATCAAATATGATGTTTGCCTCGGACGTGCCCGGTGGAGGCGATAACAGCGAAGGATGTGTGGTCGAAAGTGGCGATGTTGACAGGTCAGACCGCGGTAATCACCGGCGGAGCGCAAGGGCTGGGTCTGGCCATCGCGGAGCGCTTCGTCGCTGAGGGTGCGCGAGTCGTGCTCGGCGACGTCAATCTCGAGGAAACTCAAGTCGTGGCCAAGCAGTTGGGTGGTGATGATGTCGCGGTCGCGGTTCGATGCGATGTCACCCAGTCGTCCGACGTCGAAACGTTGATCCAGACCGCGGTCGAGCGTTTCGGTGGCCTGGACATCATGGTCAACAACGCCGGGATCACCCGCGACGCGACAATGCGCAAGATGACCGAGGAGCAATTCGATCAGGTGATCAACGTGCACCTGAAGGGGACTTGGAACGGCACCCGGCTGGCCGCCGCCGTCATGCGGGAAAACAAGCGCGGCGCGATTATCAACATGTCCTCGGTGTCCGGCAAGGTCGGCATGATCGGCCAGACCAACTATTCGGCGGCCAAGGCCGGCATCGTCGGTATGACGAAGGCGGCCGCCAAAGAGCTGGCCTACCTGGGTGTCCGGGTGAACGCGATCGCCCCGGGCTTGATCCGCTCGGCGATGACAGAGGCCATGCCGCAGCGCATTTGGGATTCCAAGGTTGCCGAGGTGCCGCTGGGCCGGGCCGGTGAGCCCAGTGAGGTCGCCAGCGTGGCGCTGTTCCTGGCTTCCGATCTGTCGTCCTACATGACCGGCACCGTTATGGAAATCACCGGCGGCCGACACCTATGAGCGCGACGCGCGAGGCCGTCATCTGTGAACCCGTTCGGACGCCGATCGGCCGTCACGGCGGAATGTTCAAGGCACAGACCGCCGTCGACCTCGGTGTCACCGCGCTGAAAGGGCTGCTCGCGCGCACCGGGCTGGCGCCCGACGCCGTGCAGGACGTGATCCTCGGCCACTGCTACCCCAACAGCGATGCGCCCGCGATCGGGCGGGTGGTGGCGCTGGATTCCGGCCTGCCGGTGACGGTTCCGGGCATGCAGGTCGACCGGCGCTGCGGGTCGGGCCTGCAGGCGGTCATTCAAGCGTGCCTGCAGGTGGGCGCCGGGGACCATGACCTCGTCGTCGCCGGGGGTTGCGAGAGCATGAGCAACGTCGCCTTCTACTCCACCGACATGCGGTGGGGCGGCGCCCGCAACGGGGTACAGGTGCACGACGGCCTGGCCCGGGGACGCACGACCGCCGGCGGCCAAAACTATCCGGTGCCCGGCGGAATGCTGGAAACTGCGGAGAATTTGCGCCGCCAGTACGGCATTTCACGCCAGGAGCAGGACGAGCTCGCCGTGCGATCCCACAAGCGTGCCGTGGCCGCGCAGAAAGACGGCATTCTGGCCGAGGAGATCATCCCGGTCGCGGTCCGCACCCGCAGCGGCGACGAACTCATCGACACCGACGAACACCCGCGCGCCGACACGTCGATCGAATCGCTGGGCAAGCTCAAACCCGTTCTGCTGAAAGATGATCCGGAGGCGACGGTCACGGCCGGCAACGCCAGCGGGCAGAACGACGCGGCATCGATGTGCATGGTGACCACCCCGGAGAAAGCCGACAAATACGGCCTTAGGCCGTTCGTGCGGCTGGTGTCGTGGGGTGTCGCGGGGGTCGCACCCAACGTCATGGGCATTGGCCCGGTGCCTGCGACCGAGGTGGCGCTGGCCAAGGCGGGCTTGCAGCTGTCCGACATCGACCTCATCGAGCTCAACGAAGCCTTTGCGGCGCAAGCGCTTGCCGTGATGCGGGAATGGAATTTCGGCGCCGCCGATCACGAGCGGACCAATGTGCACGGTTCGGGGATCTCGCTGGGCCACCCGGTGGGCGCGACAGGCGGACGGATGCTGGCGACCTTGGCGCGCGAGCTCCATCGCCGCGAGGCGCGCTACGGCCTGGAGACGATGTGCATCGGCGGCGGCCAGGGCCTGGCTGCCGTCTTCGAGCGGGTCGTATCGCGATGACCAATTCGGCATTGCCGTTGGACGGCTTGACCGTCGTGGAGGTATCGAGTTTCGTCGCCGCGCCGCTGTGCGGCATGACGCTGAGTCAGCTTGGTGCAGAAGTCATCCGGGTCGACCCGATCGGCGGGGCCTCCGATGTGCAACGGTGGCCTCTGGCGGCTGACGGCACCTCGATCTACTGGACCGGTCTGAACAAGGGAAAGCGTTCTGCCACCATCGATCTGCGGTCCCCGGACGGCCATGAACTGGTCCAGCGGCTGATCATCGAGGGTGACGGCATCGTCGTGACCAACGCGGCGGGCTTGACCTGGCTCAGCCACGACGCCTTAACGGCCAAACGACCCGACGTGATTCACGTTCAGTTACTCGGGCGCGGTGACGGTTCCACCGGCGTGGACTACACGGTCAACGCGGGTCTCGGCTATCCGCTCGTCACCGGTCCGGCCGATCATGCCGGTGCGATCAATCACGTGCTACCGGCCTGGGACGTGTGCTGCGGACTGTACGCTGCGCTGGCCGTCGTCACCGCCGTCCGCCACCGCGAGCAGTCCGGGGCTGGGGCGCGGATCAGCCTGGCGCTGGAGGACGTCGCCCTGGCCACCGCAGCCAACCTGGGGTTGCTGACCGAGCCGCAAGTCAATGGGACACAACGCGAACGGCTGGGTAATGCGATCTACGGCCAGTACGGGCAGGACTTCGTCAGCGGTGACGGGGCCAGGTTCATGGTGGTTACCTTGACGGGTCGGCACTTTCGCGACCTGCTGGCGGTGACGGGCACTGACGGCGCGGTGTCGGCGCTCGCCGAGGCGTTGGGCGCCGATTTCGGGTCCGAAGGCGATCGCTACCGCTACCGTGATGTGCTGTCGAGTCTGTTCGCCACCTGGTTCAGCGATCACACCGCCGACGAGATCACCACCGCGCTGTCCGAAACCACGGTGCTGTTCGAGCGGTACCGCACCTTCGCCGAGGTTGCCGCGGGACCGAAAGTCACCGAAAATCCGATGTTTTCGCGATTACGGCAAGCAGGCCTCGGCGACTACTATGCCCCGGGCCTGCCAGCCGCATTCGACGGCACACATCCGGCCAGCGCGCCCGCGCCGGCCCTGGGCCAGGACACCGCCGAAGTTCTAGCGCGGTTGGGGTTGAGCGCCGCCGACATCGAGCGTCTGACGACCGCCAACACCATCGCCTGCTGAGTAGCCGGAAGGGAACCACAGCACATGACCAAACTCGCCCAGACCCTTGGATTGACCGATGTGCAGACCGAGATCATCGCCACCGTAAGAAAATTCGTTGAGAAGGAAGTCATTCCCCACGCGGCCGAGCTGGAACGGGGGGACACTTACCCGCAGGCGATCGTCGACCAGATGCGGGAGATGGGCCTGTTCGGCTTGATGATTCCCCAGGAGTACGGCGGGCTGGGGGAGTCGCTGTTGACCTACGCGCTGTGCGTCGAGGAGCTGGCGCGCGGCTGGATGAGTGTCTCGGGCGTGCTCAATACACACTTCATCGTGGCGTACATGCTGCGCCAGCACGGCACCGACGAACAGAAGCAGCGGTTCCTGCCGCGGATGGCGGCCGGTGAGACGCGGGGCGCCTTCTCGATGTCGGAGCCGGAGCTGGGTTCCGACGTGGCCGCGATCCGCACGCGGGCACGGCGCAATGACGACGGCACCTACACCATCGACGGCCAGAAGATGTGGCTGACCAACGGCGCCACCTCCACTCTGGTGGCGGTGCTGGTGCGCACCGACGAGGGCTCGGACAAACCGCACCGCAACCTCACCGCGTTCCTCGTCGAGAAGCCGGTCGGTTTCGGCGAAGTCGTTCCCGGCCTGCGCATTCCGGGCAAGATCGAGAAGTTGGGCTACAAAGGCATCGAAACCACGGAGATGATTTTCGACGGCTATCAGGCCAGTGCCGACGACATTCTGGGCGGCGCCACCGGGCAGGGCTTCTTCCAGATGATGGACGGCATCGAGGTCGGCCGGGTCAACGTCTCGGCGCGCGCGTGTGGCCTCGGGATTCGTGCCTTCGAACTCGCGGTGCGTTACGCACAGCAACGCGAGACCTTCGGCAAGCCGATCGCCGAGCATCAGGCCATCGCGTTCCAACTCGCTGAGATGGCGACCAAAGTCGAAGCCGCACACCTGATGATGGTCAACGCGGCACGCTTGAAGGACTCGGGGGAGCGCAATGACGTCGCCGCCGGGATGGCCAAATACCTGTGCAGCGAGTACTGCACCGAGGTCACCCAGCAGAGCTTCCGGATCCACGGCGGCTACGGCTATTCCAAGGAATACGAAATCGAACGGCTGATGCGCGACGCGCCGTTCCTGCTGATCGGCGAGGGCACCAGCGAGATCCAGAAGAACATCATCAGCAAGCGATTGCTCGCCGAGTATCAGGTGTAGGCAGATGAGTGGTCTTGAATTCGCTGCGCGACCTCAACTTTCCGAGGACGTTGCGCGGATCATCCGCAGGAGGATATTCGACGGGGCGTACGCCGCCGGATCGTACGTCCGGCTGGATCAACTGGCCGCGGAGTTGGGTATCAGTGTCACACCGGTGCGTGAGGCGCTGTTCGCGCTGTGCGCCGAAGGCTTGATCAACCAGCAGCCGCGCCGTGGCTTCGTGGTGCTGCCGGTTACCGGGCGCGACGTGACCGATGTGGCGAATGTGCAGGCGCACGTCGGTGGTGAGTTGGCCGCGCGGGCGGCGCTCAACATCACCGATGAGCAACTGCACGAGCTCAAGGAGATCCAGGCGCAGCTCGAGGATGCTTACGCCGGCGATGAACACGAACGCACCGTGCGGCTGAATCACGAATTTCACCGCGCCATCAATGTCGCGGCAGACTCGCCCAAGCTCGCCCAGCTGATGTCACAGATCACCCGGTATGCCCCCGAATCGGTGTTTCCCGCCATCGCGGGCTGGCCCGAGCAATCGATGCAGGACCACCGGCGGATCCTGTCCGCGCTGAAAAAGCACGACGACAAGCTCGCCCGCGCGGCGATGTCGGAACATCTTGCCGCCGGTGCGGTGCCGCTGATTGATCACCTTGTCGCACGCGGAGTGGTGGCCGACGAGAATGGTCCAACCTAGGCACCGTCCTTGAATCGGCGAATGCGGATGATGAATTGTGCTTGGCCGCCGCCACAGATGGTAGCGATTCGAACGGGTTCCTTAAGCCTGGTCTGACAGCATCCCGCGCAGTCGACGGATGTCGACCTTGCCGGTGGCACCACGGGGAACGTCGTCGTCGGATTCCAGCAGTAGCCACACCGTCGGGACCTTGAAGGCGCTCAACAGAGTTCGCGCGGAGCCGCGCAGCTGCTCGGCGGTCAGCGCACGGCACACCACCGCCGCGCCCACGCGATTGCCCGCAGCGCCGGGAACATTGGTGACGAAGGCGTTGTCGATGCCGTCGATCGTGCGCAGCGCGCTCTCGACCTCACTGGGGTAGACGGTCGCGCCGCTGACTTTGAACATGTCGTCGGATCGCCCGTGGTAGAACAGGAATCCATCGCCGTCGAGGTGGCCGAGGTCACCGGTGGGGTAATAACCGCCGGCGGTGAAGAGATCCTCGCGGGTGCGCCCGCAGATGCCACGCAGCGTGTGCGGTCCGCGGATTTGGATCATGCCGGTGGCGCCCGCCCCGACGGGCGCGCCGCTGTCGGCGTCGACGATGCGGACTTCCATGCCGGGGAACGGTTTTCCGCAGCTGCCCCACGCCGAAGCGGGCATGTCGGTGTCGGCGGGATAACCGCAGTACGGCCCGAAAGCCTCGGTCATGCCGAACAACCTGGCGCGCGCGCCGGGCGGGGCGCGCTGCTCGGGCGGTAACAGCGCCTGCAGGCTTCCCGGCCGCAGAGCGGACAGGTCAGCGCCGACCTCGCTGGCGTACCGTGCCAACGCTTCGGCTTGGTCCGGCCAGCCGCGAAACAGGTTGACCCGTTCGCCTTCCAGCAGTCTCAGGGTCGTTTCCGGCCGCGGTATTTCCTCGGTCACCAGGGTGGCGCCGGCCAGCAGGGCCGACAGTATCCCGCTGCCGAAACCGCCCACCCAGAAGAAAGGCATCGGCAGATACAGGCGGGTCTCAGAGGTGATACAGCGAGCCGCTAGGCCCGACTGCACGGCGCCCAACGCGTTGCCGTGTGAGTGGATGACTCCCTTGGGCGATCCGCTGCTGCCCGAGGTGAACATGATCACCAGCGGGTCGGCGGCCGCGACCGTCGCCGTCATGGGGTCGACGATGTTGCGGGCGTGCTCGCTCGCACAGCCATTTCCGAACCCGTCGACCGACCAAACCGCCCGTAACGCTGGAAGTTCGATTTGCGGCATCGTCTTGAGGTCGTCGACGTAGCGGTGCCCACGGAATTCTTCGACGCTGAGTAAAAACTGCACCGCGGCCGCCCGTAGTTGCGCGGCCAGCTCTGCGGCCGTCAGCAGGGTGCTGAGTGGGACCAGCACCGCGCCGATACGGGTCAGGGCGATGGCGATCTGCACCCAGCGGGTGCCGTTGGGCATGATGAGTCCTACCCGGGTGCCCTTGCCCACGCCGGCCTCGATGAAGATGGCGGCCAAATCACGTGTGGTCGAGTCGAGTTCGCGGTAGCTGATGCGGGAGGTGGGATCGATCACCATCGGCGTGTCACCATCGCGGTCGGCCCGTAGCCGCACCAGCTGGTCGACAGTGCTAGACATCGAAGAGCTCTCTGAGTTGGCGGATGTCGATCTTGCCACTGGACAGCAGCGGAACCTCGGCCCTGCGGAGGGCGACGAATCGCTTGGGAATCTTGTACGCGGATAGTTCCGTTTTGAGGAGCGCAACCAGTGCGGCTTCGTCGAAATGCGGGGCGCCGTCTGCCTGGACAACCGCCGCGGCGACAACCTGCCCGCGCCGGGCGTCGGGAAGGCCGATCACGTAAGCAGGCGCTCCATCGGTGACCCTGCTGATGGCCTTCTCCACCTCGGCCGCCGAGACATTAGCGCCCCCCGTTTTGATCATCGCGCTGAGCCGGCCGACGAAATAGACGAATCCGTCGGCATCGACGCGCACCAAGTCGCCGCTGTGGAACCAACCGTCGACATCGAAACATTGTTCGCGGCTGCGCTTGTAATAGCGCTGCATCAGGTATGGCCCGCGAATGCACAGCTCGCCGACGTCACCGACCGACTTGACGGCAGCGGTGCCGGGATCGATGATCTTGGTCTCGAACCCCGGTGCCGCCTTGCCGAACGAGCCACGCCGGTGCTCGGGTTGGTCGGATTCGTCATCGCCGATCAGCACGACGCTGCCGGCCTCGGTCATGCCCAGCATGTTGTGCCGCAGTTCCGGGTCGGCCGGGCGGGCGTCGGAAGCCATGATCGGGTACAGGTTGCCGCGCCGCATCGACGACAGGTCGCGGCGGGGGAAGCTAGGGTGGTCGGCCAGGTGGGCGATTCCGGCGGCGAACCCGTTGGTGATGGTTGGCTTTTCGGCTTCTAGCAGGTCGAGTGTCGCACCCGCGTCGGTGGCGTTGGAACACACCAAGGTCGATCCGGCCGCCAAAGTCGCGAGCAGGCCGAACGCGAGCCCACCGATCCAGAAGAACGGCGAATTGCAGAACAGCCTGTCGTCGGCCGTCAAGCCGCGGATCCCGTTGAGGTTCTGCTGATGCGCGAGCAGGGCGCCGTGCGTGTGCACCGCTCCCTTCGGTGCGTTGGTGGAACCCGACGTGTACACGATCGTCAGCGGATCACATTCTGCGACATCATCTTCCAGCGCCGTCAGGAGTGCGGTATCGACAGAGTGGGCCAGCCCGTACACCGTCTCGTGAGTGACCGCGACGTGGCGCAGCTGCGGTGCTGCGGCACAAAGCAATCGGGAACCGAGATCGGCGTCCGGGAGGATTTCGGCCAGCCGTTTCACGTAATCGTGAGAGCGAAAAGATGCGGCGGTCAACAGGATTTCCACGTCGCTATCGACCAGTTGCTCGCTCAGCTCGCGGGCGGTGACGAAGGTGGAGAACGGAATCACCACGGCTCCTATTCGCGCCGCCGCCAGCATCCCGACGACGAACTCGGGTCCGTTCGGATAGAGCAGCCCTACATGGGTTCCCTTGCCGGCGCCGAGGGCAATCAGACCGCGGGCGAGCTCCGCCGAGCGGTGATCGGCCTGGGCGTAGCTGATGCGCTCGCCGTCGCAGACGAGAAGGGGGTGGTCTTCGCGCGAGCGGGCTCGGTGTCGCAAGATCTCGACGACGGTGGATTCACCGGGCATGGTCGTGCTGCGCTGCGGACTCTTCGAAGTAGCGCCGGATCTCGCTCAGGTCGGCTTTACCCGAAGGCGTGCGCGGGATCGTGTCGACGATTGCGATCTCGGTGGGAATCTCGTAGCGGGCCAGCCGCTCTCGCAGGTACTCCACCAGCACCCCGACGTCGGCGCAGGCCCGCTCGCGTAGCTCAACCATGGCGACCGGTGTCTCGCCGAGCCGCTCGTCGGGTCGGGCGATCACGGCCGCACCGGTCACGGCGGGGTGGCTTTCCAGTGCGCCGCGAACGTCGTCAGGCATCACCTTGAAACCGCCGCGGATGATCGCCTGGTCGGCGCGCCCGACGATCCAGAGAAACCCGTCGGCGTCGATCCGCGCCATATCGGTGGTCCGCATCCATTGCGCGGCAGGCCCCAGCTGGCCCGGCTTGACCTCCAGCAGGCCGACTTCGTCTGGGCCCAAGGGGGTTCCGTCCTGGGCGACCACCCTGAGCTGAGCGCCAGGATTGGCCCGACCGACGCTGCCCCGTTTGGTTTTCCAGTATCGCTGATGGTCGGGAAGGGTCCAGCCCGCCACGCCACCACCGAATTCGGTTGCCGCATAGGAGGTCAACACGGGAACGCCGTACTTCTCGGTGAAGGCGTCGGCATCCTCGGCCGACAGCGGTGCCGTACCGCAGGTGACGGCCTTAAGGCTTTCCAGGTCGGCGCGCGGAACAGCGGAGTGCAATACGGTGCGCAGGGCGGCCGGTACCAGCGACGCCGCGCGGGGGCGATGCTTGCGCACCGCCTCGGTCCATGCGCTGAGCTCGAATCGTTCCAGCAGCACAAAGGGCCGCGCCTCGGCGATGCATTGCAGCACCCGGAATACCCCGCCGATATGCACCAGCGGTGAGTTGACGATCGCGACGCCGCGGCGCAGCCCTTGAGGCGACGCCGCGTGCTCGGGATCCGGACCCATCACGCTGTGCGCCAGCATGTCGTAACTCAGGTCGATTCGCTTGGGCGGGCCCGTCGTGCCGCTGGTCAACATGCGCACCGCGACACCGGACGGCGGGCCGGCGTCGCGGGCGGGTGGCGTGGTTGCGTCGGCGTCGTCCAGCAGGCCCGAGATCGCCACCGTCGGCGTGCCCGCGGCTACCAGCGTCGTCAGATCGCCGCGCTCGCCGACGATCACGGGAAGCTGCAGCCCGGCAATGTCGTTCTTGGTGCGCTCGTCACCGCGCGACGGGTTGATGACCACGACCGTTCCACCGCCCAGCAGCACGCCCAGAAACGCGGCCACGTGCCCCGGCCGGTTGCGCAACAGCATCCCGACTTCGGCTCCGGAGGTAATGGCTGCGATGCGTTGTGCCGATGCGGCGACCTGAGCCCAGGGGATCCACTGCCCGCCATACTCGATGGCATGCGAATCCGGCTGCAGGTCGAGCACCTCGGCGATGCGTTGTACCAGTGGGTGACTCGACATCAGCGAATCTTCGGTTTGCGCGCCGCGCCCCGGGTCTGGGAATCGTTCTGAGCGGCCAGCTCGGCGGTGCCCAGCGGGTTTCCCAGCCGGGTGTAGATCAAGCCCTGTTCCAGTGCGGCGCGGTACGGCTTGTCCAGCGATTCCCAAATCGCTTTCACCGTGCCCGCTGTCGCGGTCGGCGGCTTGGCGGCGATAGTCACCGCAATCTCGTGGGCACGGTTCCAGAGCCGGTCGGCGGCCACAACCTCGGAGACCAATCCGATCCGCAGGGCCGTGCCGGCGCTGACGCGCTCGTCGTTGCCCATCAGTGCTATACGCAGAGTCTCGCCCAGGCCGATGCGCCGCATCAGGCCGATCGGCTCCAATGCGCAGACCAGGCCGGCCGACACGTGAGAGTCGAAGAACGTAGCGTTTTCGGAGCAGATGACCACGTCGGATTCGTTGATGAAGTAAAACGCGCCGGCTGTGCACATGCCCTGGACCGCACAGACCACGGGTTTCCACATCTTCTGCCATTTGGGGCTGAGGGCCTCGCCGGGATCCTCGTGGTTCCAGATGTTTTCGGGCTGCCCGTACGGTGTCTTGATGTCCAGCCCGGCGCTGAACGCCCGGTCGCCGGCGGCGCGCAACACCACCGCATGCACCGACTCGTCGAGCTTGACCGCGCGCCATGCGCGGGCCATCTCCTCGCACATGGTGCGGTTGAACGCGTTGAGCTGATCAGGGCGATTCAGCGTGATGGTGGCGACATGGTCGCGCGCGTCGACCTCGAGCAGAATGGTTTCGAAAGTCATCGGCATTGCCAGTTCGGTTTGCGTTTCTCGACGAACGCCTTAGGACCTTCCTGCGCGTCCTTGGTACGCAGCACACGCTCGCGGAAGGTCTCGGCGAGTATCTCCGCCTCGTGCAGCGGCACGTTCAGGCCCTTGAGAATCGCCAGTCGGGTGCCCCGGACGGCCAGCGGCGCATTGGAATTGACGACGCCGGCGATCTCGTGGGCCCGCTCCAGCAGGCGGTCATGCTCGACGATCTCGCTGATCAACCCGAGCTCGTAGGCGCGTTGCGCGCTCATCCGCTCGTGCTTGCCCATCAAGGCCATTCGCAGCGCGATCGAGCGGGGCAACACCCGAGACACCCGCACCAATTCCCGCCCCGCCACCAGCCCGATGCTGACGTGCGGATCGAAGAAGGTCGCCTGCTCGGACGCGATGACGATGTCGGTCGTAGTGACCCAATCCATGCCGGCGCCACAGCAGATTCCGTTCACGGCGCTCAGCACGGGCTTGGCCATGGCGCGAAACGGTGGCGTGCCCTCCTGCGGCGCCTCCCATTGGTCATACGTCGACAGGTATGGCCGCTCGTAGATCACCTTGCCGTCTTCCGGAATCTCCTTGACATCGGCGCCGGTGCAAAAGGCTCGGCCGGTGCCGGTGACGATGGTGAGCCAGACGTTGTCGTCGTTTTCGGCCTCGTCGTAAGCCGCGCGAAGCTCGCTGATCATGTGCGGGCTGAGCGCATTGAGGGCGTCCGGCCGGTTCAGGGTAATAGTCGCGGTGTGCCCGTCGACTTCGTACTTGATCGTATCGAACGGGTCAGTGGGCATCGGTCATTCCTTCGTCTGGCGTCGGGTCCAACCCGCGAGTGTGGGGCCTATGGGCGGATTCGAGGCAATTCCGATGCAAAGACCCCGCACTCAGCGCCCTGGAGTCGTTGCTTCCCTGGTTACCGTCCACGAAAATCCGGATCCCGTCGCTGCCGGAAGGCCGCCAGGCCCTCCTTGAAATCGCTTGTTCGGCATGATAATTCCAGGTTGAACAGTTCCTGGGTCAGTGACTGGCTCAGCGTTGCGTGCTGGCCGAAGTTCAGGGCCTGTTTGGCCAGGCCGATCGCGGCCGTCGGTCCGGAGGCCAGCCGGCCCACCAGCTCCTCGGCGGCGTGGTCGAGGTCCGAGCCGCTAACCGTCTGGTGGATCAATCCCCAGTCCGCCGCTTCCGGCGCGTTCACCTTCTCGCCGAGCAGCAGCATGCGCCTGGCCCGCGCCAGGCCGGCGAGGCGGGCCAGCAGCCAGGTGGACCCCGAGTCCGGACTGAATCCACGGTCGATGAAGGGCTCCCAGAAGACCGCATCGTCGGCGGCCACGGTGAAGTCGGCGGCCAGCGCGAGATTGCAACCGAATCCCACGGCCCAACCTCGCACGCTGCACACCACCGGCAGCTGGATGGTTGCGACTAGCTCGATCACCCGGTGAGCGGCATGGGGGATCCGTCGCACCAAATTTCCGCTGCGGGGACTCTGCCCACCGGGATTGTTGGCGGCCACCCAGTCGGCGCCGGCGCAGAAGTCGTCGCCTGCGCCGCGGATGTGTACGGCTCGCAGCGAATCGTCGGCGGCAGCATCGGTCAGCGCTTCGACCAAGGTCCGGATCATCAACTGCGTCACCGAATTACGGCGGGATCGGCGATCGAGCGTCACCAGTAACACCGCACCGTCGCGGTGCACTGTTACCGAACCCTCGGCACCGGCCGTGTCGGCCCCCTGACTCACCGTCGAATCCGGCCTTTCTTCGCCGATACGGTTACCCATACAGTAGGCAATACGATTGATACGCTGTATAAGTTAGCAAGGATACGCTGCCTGCGGAACAACTCAGCTGAAAGAGAGACCATGGCCTTGTCGGAGGGGCACGCCGCGCCCGCGTCGACCAGCAACGGCGACGCGAAATTCGGTGAGGCGCCGCTTGCCCAGACCGTGGCCGCAGCTGCCGCCATGCGGCGTCTGAGCTCGTTGCTGGTATCCCTCGAGCATCCGCACCGCGCGGTGGACGCCATGCTGCAGAAGTTCGCCGAGTGGGAAAGCGAACTGGCGGCCGCGGCGCCGACGGACAACGCGCCGCGCATCGGCGAATTGCCCGACGACCCCCGGCGCGTCTACCTCAACCACGCAACCGATATCGGTGCGTACAACCCGTGCTTTCCCGAATACCAGTTCGACCAACATGATGCCGAGAACGCAACGGGCAGTGTCGAGTTCCCGCTGGTGTACGAGGGGCCGCCGGGATTGGTGCACGGTGGATTCCTGGGCGTCTTCTTCGACTGCGTCATTCAGCACCACAACTGCGTCACCGGCCTTTCCGGCAAAACGCGATCCCTGGTCGTGACCTTCCGCCGGCCGACACCGGTGTTGACCGAGCTGCGCTTCGACATCGCCCGATCCGAGGGCGAACGCGGCATCATGTCGACCGGGCGGCTGTTGCTCGACGACGAAGTCCTGTGTACCGGCGAGGTCAACACGTTGGCGTCACGGCCGGAAAAGCTTGCCGGAACACGATTCGGCAGGCGTCGAAAGGAGCGCGACACATGACCGCCTCGAGCACCTCAGACGATCGCGTGCTGTTCGACATCGATCCCGATCGGCGCATCGCGACCATCACGCTGAACAATCCCAAACAACGCAACTCCTACGATGCGGAAATGCGTGAGGCCGTTGCCCGCTGCCTGGACCGGGTGGCCGAAGACGATGACCTCACGGTGGTGCTACTGCGTGGTGCCGAGGGGGTCTTTTCCACCGGAGCCGACATGAACAATGCCTACGGCTGGTACGGCGCGACCGCGCCACCCAACCAGGCAACCGCCGAGGACCGGGCAGACAAACGTCGTCCCAGCCAGCGGCGGCGACTCACCGTGGACCGCAAGTCTTTTGGCTTCTACCACAATTTCATGGGCTTTCCGAAGGTAACGGTGGGGGAGATCGCCGGCTACGCTCTCGGCGGCGGTTTTGAGATGGCGTTGATGACCGACATCTCGGTGATCGCGCGCGACACCAAGATCGGCATGCCGGCAACCCGTTTCCTGGGCCCCGCACTCGGCAGCCTGCACATGTTCTTTCACCGCCTTGGGCCGGTGCTGTCCCGGCGCCTGCTGCTGACCGGCGACATCATCGAGGCGGCTGAGATCGAACACCTCGGAATCTTCACCGACACCTGCGCGCCCGGTGCGGTGACCGCCCGGGCGCGATATTGGGCAGAGAAGGCGGCGAAGATGCCGGCCGACGGGGTCGTCATCGCCAAGGAGGCATTCCGGCTCGTCGAGCAGAGCCAGGCATATCAGGGCGAAGAGGTCGCCAGCTATCTGTTCCACGCCTTCGGCACAAACCTGCAATTCGGGCCGGACGAATTCAACTTCGTCAAGACCCGTGCGCAGCACGGCGCCCGGGAGGCGTTTCGGTTACGCGACGAGCACTTCCACGTACCGGAACCCGAAGGCTGACAAGCCGTTTCGAGCGGAATTAGTTAGACGCTGCCGCTTTGGTGCGACCCCGAGTGGTAGCCGACTTGGCCGGCTTGCGCTGTCGTGATTGCGCCGCCTTGCTGCCCTTCTCGTCGATCAGCCTGCTGGCGTGATCGAGAATGCAGGTGAGCCCGTACTCGAAATTGGTTTCGTCGGGCGCGCCGATGCGGTGACCTATCCGGGTTACCTGAGAAAGGAGTGGGGTCGTTTCCGGGTCGATGGAGACGGCGTCTTCGATGGCCCGAGGCCCGACGTCCGACGATTGATTCTTTTCGTAGAGCCGTTGCAGTACCACCGATCCACGCACGTGAACCGAAACCGCCGAATAGGTGTCGAACGCATCCTCCGGTGACAGGCCGGCCTCCACCAAATTGGCCACCGCCTTCTCCATCTCCTGAGCACCCATCCGCGCCGCCTTCGGAGAAAGGGCCGCCCGAATCAGAATCAGGTCGCACAGAATTGGGTTGCCCATGAAGGTCTTACGCATCAATCGTGCGTGGTTGCGCAAGGTCTCGCGCCAGTCGCTTGCCTCAACATAGGGAGTCGCGAACACGTACTTGCTCAGCGCGCGGTCGGTCATCGCGTTGAGCAGGTCGTCCTTCTTGCGGAAGTACCAGTAGATGCTCGTCACACCGACACCAAGATGTTTGCCGAGCAGCGGCATGCTCAGGTTGTCGATCGACACCCGCTCAGCGAGTTCGAATGCGCCGCTGATGATGTCATCGGGATTGATGGACCCGCGTTCGCGTCGCTGGCGTTTATCGGCGGTTGCCTGTTTTGCCACTACGGGCACCTCCATCAAAATCCGTTTCATGCATGCGGTCTGGTAGCCGTGCTGTCGGTAGAGTTGAATTTACCCGCACTTCTCTCCTGACCTGCGTATTCGCCTTCGTGTCGCATTCTTCCTCTGCTACTGTAATACCTATCGTAGGCTTTTTGGTAAACCGGCTGGACAGGCGAAGATGACCAGACTAGAGCTGCGGATTAAGCAATGGATCTAGGGCTGGCGAACGCCACTGCGGTGGTAGTCGGCGGTAGCCGCGGGATGGGATTGGCGACGGCACGCTGCTTTGCCGACGAAGGCGCCCGGGTGTCGCCGGGCAGCATCGCGTCCGAATCCCTGGTCGGCTGGGCGAAGACGGTGGGGGTCGACGGCAACGACCCCTACGCCCTGATGGAGGCCATCGCCAAGCATTTCGGTCATCCCGCGCACGTGCCGCGTGCGGGCCTGCCGGACGAAATCGGCCCGGTCGCCGCGTTCCTGGCCTCGCGGCGCAACTCCTACATGACCGGAGCCAACATCAACGTCGATGGCGGTTCAGACTTCACCTGAGGACGCGTCGAAGAAATCGATTGGCAGACAAAAGGAGTCGAGTGTGGCTACGGCAACAGAGGCGCGTGCGTGGGCGCACGGTGCATTGCGGGGGATCGGTGACTCCCTGTACACCCCGTTCTGCGGCACCGACGGCGATGATATCGACTGGGATGCCTACCGGACGCTGGTGCGCTACTGCGTCGGTGATCTCGGGCATCCGATGTTGTGGTGCACCAGCGGAATAGCCGAGTTCTGGTCGCTGACTCTCGACGAGCGCAAACGCCTGTTGGAGGTCGCCGTCGAGGAAGCGCGCAGCATCAATCCCGACGTGGTGG
>NZ_DASUHS010000065.1:0-4900 GCF_036273375.1 Mycobacterium sp.
GGAGGCCGGGGCGAAGTTCGCGGACTACTTCGAGTTCTCCGAGCCCTTCACGAAGCTGCCCTCGCATCGCATCCTGGCGTTGTTCCGGGGCGAGAAGGAGGGCGTGCTGGATATCTCCCCGGAGCCCGAGTCGACGCCTGACGCGTCCGAGACGCCGGGGCCCAGCCGCTACGAGCAGGCCATCGCGGCGGCCTTCGGTGTCGACGACCGGGGTCGCCCGGCCGACCGTTGGTTGGCGGACACAGTGCGCTGGGCCTGGCGCACCCGGATCCTGCTGCACCTCGGCATCGACCTGCGGATGCGGCTGCGCCAGGCGGCTGAGCAGGAAGCGGTCCGGGTGTTCGCCACCAACCTGCGCGACCTGCTGCTCGCTGCGCCCGCAGGTGCCCGTCCGACTATGGGACTGGACCCTGGCTACCGCACTGGCGTGAAGGTTGCCGTCATTGACGCCACCGGCAAGGTGGTGGCCACCGAGACCATTTACCCGCACGTTCCGCAACGCCGCTGGGATGCGGCGCTGGCCCTGCTGGCGCGCCTCGCCACGAAGCATCGGGTCGAGCTGATCGCGATCGGCAATGGCACCGCGTCGAGGGAGACCGACAAGCTCGCCGCCGAACTGGTCAGTCAACTCGGTGTCACCAAGGCCGTGGTGTCGGAGGCGGGCGCGTCGGTGTACTCCGCCTCGGCCTACGCCTCCCAGGAGCTGCCCGAGCTCGACGTGTCGCTGCGCGGCGCGGTGTCGATCGCCCGCCGGCTGCAGGATCCGCTGGCCGAACTCGTCAAGATCGACCCCAAGTCGATCGGCGTCGGTCAGTACCAGCACGATCTGCCCGAAGGCGCGCTGTCCCGCTCGCTGGACGCGGTGGTGGAGGACTGCGTCAACGCCGTCGGCGTCGATGTCAACACGGCGTCCGCGCCGCTGCTGCGGCGGGTGTCGGGCATCACCGTCGGGCTCGCCGAGAACATCGTGACGCACCGCGACGCGCACGGCCCGTTTCGCACCCGCCGGGCCCTGGCCGGCGTCCCGCGGCTGGGCCCCAAGGCGTTCGAGCAGTGCGCCGGCTTTTTGCGCATCCCGGGCGGGGACGATCCGCTGGACCGCTCGGCCGTGCACCCTGAGTCGTACCCTGTGGTGCGCCGCATCCTCACCGCCGCCGGTACCGACATCACCACATTGATCGGCAACACCACGGTGCTGCGGTCGCTGCGGCCCGCCGACTTCGTCGGTGTCATTTCCGGGATGACCATCGGCCTGCCGACCGTCACCGACATCCTCGCCGAGCTGGAGAAACCGGGCCGGGACCCGCGTCCGGCCTTCGCCACCGCAACCTTCGCCGAAGGCGTCGACAAGATCGCGGATCTGAAGCCGGGCATGGTGCTCGAAGGCATGGTGACGAACGTCGCGGCGTTCGGGGCTTTTGTTGATGTAGGCGTGCATCAAGACGGCCTGGTGCACGTCTCGGCGATGTCCAAGACCTTCGTCAAGGACCCCCGCGACGTGGTGAAGCCGGGCGACGTGGTGCGGGTGAAGGTGCTCGACGTGGACGTGCCACGCAACCGCATCGCCCTCACGCTGCGCCTCGACGACCCCGCCGAGCCCAAGCCGCCCGCCGGCACGTCTCGCAAAGCTGCCAGCAAGCCGCCCACCGCCGCCCCCCGCAAAGCCGCCGCGAAACGCCCGCCGGCGCCGAGCAAACCCGCCGCCGGCGGCGCGCTCGCCGACGCGCTACGCCGCGCCGGCTACGACGAGCAACGCTGAGCGATGATCCCGTCCGCGTTCTGGATGCAGAACGTTGCAATTCGAGGCCGTTTTACCGCGTTCTGCATCCAGAACGCGCGCACGGTGCGTTGGATTTTGTCGTTGCGGGCGTTCGTGGCGTTGCAGTCCATCGTGGTGCCTCCGTGCGCGCCGAAGCGGGGCGTTGACTAATCGAAGAGACGCCCGAGCAGGGCTCCCTGCCCGGACTGAAGGATGTGCGCGGCCTCCAACGGAATCCAGAAACACTCGAAATGCGTGTGTCGGTATCGCACACAATGCCGGCAATGGTGGCCCGGGGTGCCCGCTGGTCGCGCAGAGGCATGAACGAGATGGTGGTGTTGATCAAGCCACCGGAAGCGGTGCCGTCTGCACTGACGGTCAGCGACAGCAACCCGGCGGGCTTGTAGGCGGTGCTCCACGGGGTGACCACCAGCCCGCCAGGCCGGGTCTGCGCGACCCACGCCCAAGGCAACCGGGATGCAGCGACGGTGGACAGCACCCGGTCGTACGGCGGAATCTCCCGGTCAGGATCGTGTGAGCGCACGACGTCCAGAGCGGCGTCCACGTCGCCTGGATCGGCGACGGTCTCCAGTTCGATGAACGTCCGCCGGGCCAACTCCGGGACAGTGACCACGGTGGCGAGCAGGTCATGGCCCTGGGCGGTGAACCGGTAGTTCACGCATCGCATCTAGAACGCGATGATTTGCTCGACGCCGAGTGGCATGTCGGCAGTGCCGCGAACGCCGATCGGACCGGTTCGGCGGGTGCTGGCCGAACCCGTCGGACCGGTCCGAACCGTCGTTCAGCCTGTTGCCACCGGTCCCATCACGGCGAACACGGCACCATTGAGGTCCGTCAGGAAGGCTATCCGGCCGTACGGCGTGTCGTGCGGGCCGGCGAGAGCGGAGCCGCCCCCGGCGGTTGCCGCCGCGACCGCGGCATCGGCGTCGGCGACCGAGAAGTACGCGACCCAGTGCGCCGGCGTGCCGTCCGGGGCGCCCATCATCCCGCCCATGCCGCCGATCGGGTCACCGTCGAGATGGATTGTGGTGTAGTCCGCCGGAGCGCCGTCCACCGGTTGGTAGCGGTAGCCGAAGACGTTCGCGTAGAACTGTCGGGCGGCGTCCGGATCCGGCTGGCGGGAGTCGCTCCATACCAGACCGCCGGGCTCGTTGTAGATCTCGATGCCGATTGTGGCGGCGGCCTGCCACACGCCGAATGCCGCACCCGCGGCGTCGAGCGCCACGCACATCCGGCCGGCGCCCGGTACGTCCATCGGCTCGGCGAGCAGTGTGCCGCCATCGGCCACGATCGACTTCGCGGTGCCGTCCACGTCGTCGCTGGCCAGGTACGTTGTCCACGCGGACGTCTGACCCTCGGCCATGAACGGGGCGATGGCTGCGGCCGCGTGGCCGTCGACCTGGCAGATCTGGTAATGGCCGAAGTCCGGTCCGAGATCGAGGAACGACCAGCCGAACACGGCGCCATAGAACTCCTTCGCGGCGTCGAGGTCGGGAGCGGAAAGATCGACCCAGCACGGCGTGCCGGCGGGCCAAGGCTGTGAGCGTGTGGGCATCGTCGGGTCCTTTCGTGAGGCGGTTCAATCGGATGACTGCATGTCTACATCCCCACACTGACAACGACCGGCCGTCGGAGGCCCGCTGCGCGGGTGCTGGTTCGGTTCACCCCCTGATCCCGGCTTGCCCGCTACCTGCAATAGCGGGCGCGCGGTGCTCTGGAGTTCCAAACATTAGGTTCCACTAGGCGCTTCGAGACGCCCAGGAACCTGCATTAGGTTCCACTTGGCGATTCGCCGGCAATAGACCCAGACCGTTACCACGTCTGCCAGACGTCGAGGTTGTAGAACTTCGCTGGGCCGTCGCACAGCTTGGCCATCGCAGCGGAGAACTCGCTGGTCTCCGGGCGCTGGGAGTTTTCCATCGCGGCTTCGTAGGAGTCGAACTCGACAATGGTGAGGTAGTAGCCAGGGCGGTCCCGGTCGGCGGTGGCGGTCACCCGTCGCACTGTGTTGCCTGCCTCCAACTGGGGACGCCGCTCATCGATGAGGGCCTGGACCTCCTCGATGCGCGATGTCTGGTACTCGACGATCTGAACGAACCCGGCCATTGCGGTCTCCTGACTGTCGCTGTGGGCTTCCCACTGTCGGGAAGCCCACAGAAGAGTCGCCCCGCCGCCAGCACCGCACAAGCAGCCAAACCGGGGGAGCGCACCCGGTAGAGGTCCTCCACACTGGCAGTCATGAGAGCCGTCATCACAGCGGTTGTGCTCGCCACCGTCGCGGGTTGCGCGGCCCCCGGCGTGGCACCGGCACCACCGCCGATGAGCAGTGCTCGTCCCCCGGGGGCGCCCCCGCCGGCCGCGATCGGGGCCGCCGACTGGCCGACCTACCACCACGACAACGCCCGCACTGGCGTCGCCGATCAGCTCGCCCCGCTCGGGACGCTTCGCACAGCATGGCAAACGAAGCTCGACGGCGCGGTGTACGGCCAACCACTGGTGATCGGCGACCGGGTGATCGCGGCGACCGAGCACAACACGGTCTACGAGCTCAACGTCGCTGATGGACACATCCAGTGGTCGGCGTCGCTGGGTCAGCCGGTACCAGGATCGGACCTGCCCTGCGGCAACATCGACCCGCTCGGGATCACCGGCACACCGGCCTACGACCAGACCAGCGGGCTGGTGTTCGCCGTCGCCGAGACCCCAGGCGGCCGGCACACCCTGGCTGGCGTGGACCTGGCCAGCGGCGCGGTCATGCTGCGCCGGGCGCTCCCGCCGCCGTACGGCGACGAGATCGCCCACCAGCAACGTTCCGCGCTGACGGTGCTTGACGGCTGGGTGTACGTCGCCTACGGCGGGTTGTTCGGTGACTGCGGCAACTACATCGGCTCGGTGGTCGCCGCGCCGACCACCGGCACCGGCCCGCTGCGCAGCTATGCCGTTCCGACCACTCGAGAAGGCGGGATCTGGGCACCTGGGGGCGCCGCCGTCGGCAACGGACGGTTGTACTACGCGGTCGGCAACGGCGAGTCCACCCAGGACTACGACCACAGCGACTCGGTACTCGCGCTGACCCCGCAACTGACCCTGGCGGACAGCTTCAGCCCCGCGCAGTGGATG